>CALDOK010000394.1 GCA_937912125.1 uncultured Pseudomonadota bacterium | reverse complement strand
CGCACCGCCATCCTGGCCCCAGATGAATCATCTGCCCTGGAAATGGCGGGCCTGGGCCCTCCCGCACCGCCATCCTGGCCCCAGATGAATCATCTGCCCTGGAAATGGCGGGCCTGGGCCCTCCCGCACCGCCATCCTGGCCCCAGATGAATCATCTGCCTTGGATATGGCGGGCCCGCCCGCCCACCCTCTCCCCAGCTAGCGCTGTCGCTTCGCCCCCACCAAGAACGCGAAGGTGAACAGGCTCGCCACGAACAGGCCGAAGGCCAGGAAGCGGGAGTTCTCCTCCACGTGCAGGCCCGGTGCCAGGACCTGATGCCAGATGCCCAGGCTGGAAGCCAGCACGCAGCCGCCGATGATGGCTGCGCGGGCGCCGATGGAGGCCTGAGGGGTAGTGTGGGTGCGGCGTGGGAGGGCGGTGCCGTGCATGGTTCGCTCGTGGAGGATGGGCGCAGCGGCGCCGCTCCCAGTGCGGGATCACCCAAGGAGTGTCCAGACCGTCGAAGTCTGATCGACTCAGGCGCTCGCGGGCTCCGCCCCGGCAAGAACCGCGCCACCAAGGCGCGAGCATCACGGCTCGGACGATCCCTCCTGAGGAGCCCTCATCAGCCGCACGATCAGCCCCAGCAACAGCGCGGACAGCAGCGCGATGGCTGCCAGGAGCAGGCCTCTTCGGGAGGGCTCGGCGGGCAGGGGCGCCAGCTGCTGGGGCTCGCCCAGGCTGGCGGCCTGGGCTGGCTGGGTGAGGACCCGCCCGCGGAGCAGCTGCAGATCGTAGCTGGGCGCGGCAGCGAGGCTGTGGCCGTAGATGGCGCTGGCACCGCCCTGGGCGGGCAGGGCCAGCCAGGCGCTGGCGGCGCGGGTGACCAGCTCCACGGCCTCGATGGGCAGGGGCGGGTTGTCGCCGTTGTCCACCACCACGGTCAGCTGGGATCCCAGCACCCGATCCAGGGGCAGCACCAGCCGGCTCTCGCCCTCCTCGGCGCCTTCCCAGGTGGCCCGGGCCAGCTCGCGGCCTGCGACTAGCGGCCCATCGTAGACGGTGACGTCGCGGCGGAAGCGGGTGCGGTCGGAGCGCAGGGCGAGGGTGCGCGCGGGCAGCCCCGGCTGGGGCAAGGCGATGGTGAGCTGGCTACGGGGGCCGTCCTCTTGGCGCTGGGGGACCAGGCCGAGCTGCAGTCGGCCCATGGGCTCTTCCTGCAGCAGGAAGGGCAGCTGGCGTCCCTGGTCGTCCAGGAAGCGCAGGTCGGGCTGGCCGCGGCGGGTGCTGGCCAGAGTGTGGTCGTCCAGGGCCAGCCGTACCAGGCCCGGAGGTCCGGTCACGGGGCGCTCCCAGAGGAACCCGTCCCGGTCCAGGGTGGGGCCCGCGGCGAGCAGGCCTTCGCCGACGCTGGCCGGAATCCAGCCGCTGTTGGGCATGGGCGCGGGGGCGCCGACGCGCTGTGCGGGCAGCTCCGCCAGGCGGTCGTCCAGGCGCTCGAGATCATAGCCGGCGCCCACGGGGCCGCAGCCCAGCAGGGTGTAGGCGCCGCCGCTCACGCCGGGCACCACCAGGGCCTGGCCGCGCATGGAGATGGAGGCGCTGCGGAGCTTCAGGGGCGCGCTGCGGCCGTCGTCCAGGCGCAGCAAGAGCGCGGTGGGGGCCTGGTGGACCAAGGACAGGCCGGTGGAGTCCACCCAGGCCTGGCCGTAGTTGAGCCGCTCGATGGTGCCGCGGCTGACGGTGGCCAGGCGCCCCGAGGGCTCCGACTCCAGCAGGGTGAGCTCGCGGGAGAAGAGCGGGTCGGCCACGTCCAGGTCGATGCCGCGCAAGGGCAGGCCCGCCCGGGGCAGGTCGAGCTGCCAGTCGCTGGTGGTGGAGCCGGAGATCACCGGACCTTCGGGCACGATGTCCAGATCCACGGTCTCGACGGTCCACGGGCGCGACACCACGGCCTCGAAGCCCAGGTCGCGACCCACCCGCATCCAGCCGGCGCCCTCGGACCACGTGGCGCGCACCATCCAGGGGCCGGCCTCGCCGATGAGGTCGAGGGGCAGCTCCAGCTTGACGCCCGCGCCGGTGTCCGGGAGGTTCCACAGCACGGTGCGCACGCCGGGGTCCTTTGCCGCGATGGACTGCACGAAGACCTCCACGACGGAGCCGCGGGGCAGCTTGGAGAGGCGCAAGGCATGGACGGGCTCGCCGTTGCTGGTGGGCTGCACCTTCCAGGCCCAGCCGCGGTCGGCGCGCACGGGCTCCCAGCGCAGGGCCTCGCGCCTCCAGTCGGCGCCCTCGTCGCTGGACCGAGCCGCGAAGGGGACCTCGGCTCCGTCGGCGTCCAACAGCAGGTAGCTGTCGGGATCGGGGCACAGGGACAGCCAGTCGACCCCCAGGTCCAGCCGGAGGGTGGCCGCCTGGGGCAGCTCGATCTGGGTGGCGAGGGGGTAGGCGGCGGGCTCTGTGGCCAGGGCCACGCCTGCGAGGAGCAAGGGGAGGGGGGTCATGGCTGGTCCTCCTGTTCCCGTCGATGATCCTGCAGCACCAGGCGCTGGAAGGCCACGGCCGCTGCGATCAGGGTGATGGCCACGCCGAACAAGCTGAACACCCGCATGATGCCCTCGAGCTGCCACAGGTCCAGCAGGAAGACCTTGAGTGCCGCCATGAGCAGGAACAGCAGCGCCACGGGGCGCAGGTAGCGCAGGTCCTGGCGCTGGGCTGGCAGCAACAGCAGCAGGCCGTAGACCGCCCAGCTGATGGAGCGGCTCATGCTGGCCTGCAGGGTGGAGGACCAAAGGTGCAGCTTCTCGCCCTCGGGGAAGGCGGCGCTGACCTCGAGGTTGATGAGCACGAAGAGAACGGCCACGGCCATGAGCACGGCGGCGGGGTTGGCTAGCCGCAGCCCGCGCCAGGGAGGCGCCATCCGGAGGTCGTCGGGTCCCGTGGGGCGCAGCCACCAGGCCGCTGCGAGCAGGGCCAGGACCGGCACGCCGTAGCCGTAAAGGGTCCAGTTGATCAACGAACCGTCGCCCACGGGGTGGTAGGTCAGGACCTCGATGTTCAAGGCCAGGCGCGCGGTGACCGTGGCCAGCAGCGCCAGGGACAGCCCCACCACGCCAGGGTGACGGGCCCTGAGGGACAGCCAGGCCAGGGCGGCGCCCTCGAGGGCCCAGCCCACGGTCCACCACTCGTTGTCCAGCTGCACGGGCACGGCCAGGCAGGCGAACAGCAGCGCCACGCCCACGAAGACGGCGCGGGTGCGCGGCCCGATCTCGCTCATACGATCCCGCAGCATGACCGCGGCGGCCAGGGTGCCGGCGCCGAGGCTCAGGGGCAGCAGGCCGATGGCGTCGGTGGTCAGCGTGTTCTCCCAGCCGGCATGCAGGGGCAGGAAGAGCATAGGGCCGGCCAGCGCCGACGCCAGCCAGGGCAGGGGAGATCGGGTGAGGGCGCGGGTGTGGGAGCCTGTAGCCAGCAGGAACGGCGCGGTGAGGTAGATGAGCACCACCGCTGCGCTCGCGGCGAGCAGGCCGTCGTTTTCTGCGACGATGCCGATGTGCAGGGCGGCGGTGACCATGCCCAGGACGGCCAGCGGCAGCCAGCTCGGCCCGGGGCGGACGGCCGCCATCCAGGCCGTCAGCGGCAGGCCCGCGCAGAGGATGAGCAGCGTCATCGTGCCGGTCAGCTCGGCGCAGGTCAGCAGCAGCACCAGGCCGACGACCAGCGCCAGGGTGGCGACGCCGTGGGAGGCGAGCAGTGGCACGGAGGGCTTGGCTGCGCTGGGCGGGCGGGCGGGCAGCGGTGGGATCAGGCGGTCGGCCAGCCACGCCGCGACGATGACCCCCAGCAGCGCCAGGGGCAGCAGGGGCAGCGGCATGGCGTCCAGGCCGTACAGTCCGCCCAGGCCCTGCTTCAGGGGACCGAAGTCGCCCCACTCGGGCTTGGGCTTGACACCCCAAAGCCAGCCCAGGGAGAACACGGCCAGCCCCGGCAGCAGGCTCATAGCCCCCACCACCCCCAGCACGGGCCAGCGACGCCGGGTGGCCAGCGCCTGCAGGGCTCCCGCGATCACGAGCAGGAAGGCGGCGGCCAGCCAGGGGTGTCCGAAGGTGATCAGGGAGGAGATGGTCGCGGCGTCGATGCCGTCGCCGGGCTCTAGCGGGAGCAGGTAGGGCAGCGCCGCCAGCTGCACCAGCACCATGCCGCCGGCCGCCGCCCAAGCCACGTAGCGCGGGGTCTGGCGGTACCAGGCTGTGAGCCACAGCAAGGCCCCCAGGCCCATGGCTGCGGAGAAGGCCACGGGCGCCTGGTCGGCTCCCAGGAACTTCAGCCCCCAGCCCAGCAGCACCGCCGCAGTGGCCGGCCCCGCCAGGGCCACGAGGGCCCACCAGCCCCGCCGGATGGACGCCCCGAGGATGCCCGCCAGCAGCAGGCCGATGTAGATGAACAGGGCCAGCGCCTTGTTGTCGCCGGTGCTGAGCATCACGGGGGTGAGGTAGCCGCCCAGCAAGCCCAGCACGGCCACGAACTGGCTGTCGCGCTTGACCGCCCAGCCGACGCCGACGGCGGTGACCAGGGTCATCAGGACGAAGGTGAGGGTGACGCCGAACAGGTCGTACCAGGAGTGGCCAGCGTAGAGCGCGGCGTACAGGATGCCGATGCCGGCGCCACCGAGCCCGGCGGCGGGCAGGCGGTACTTCTTGCTCCACAGCAGCTCGGCGGCCAGCATGCAGACCAGGCCGAAGCCCACGCCGCCGGCGAAGCGCACCACCGGACCCAGCAGGCCCTTGTCGATGGCGAGCTTGAAGGCCAGGAAGCCGGCGACCAGCAGGATGAAGCCGCCCAGGGCGCTGGCGGCCCAGACGCCCACGGTCTCGAGGGAGATGGGCTTGCGGGGCTTGGGCGCGGGCCGTGGTGGGGTCTCGGGAGGCGGGGTGGGCGCGGGGGTGGAGGAGGCCTGAGCGGCGGGAGCTGGAGCGGCGCTCGGCTCGACAGGGGCGGCGGGGGCGGGCGCGGCGAGCGGTGCGTGTGCGATGGCCGGCTCGCGGGCGGTCAGGGGTGCTGGCTCCGGCCGATCGGACGGCGCCGCTGTGGGCTCGGGCCTGGGCTCGGGGGCCGTCTGGCTGCTCTCGGAGTGGCCTTCGCGCCTGAAGGCGCCTTCGCTGCGGGCCGCAGCGAGGGAGGCCTGAAGCTCGGCCACGCGACGCTCCAGGTTGCTGCTGCGCTTGTAGGCCAGCATCGCCAGCACCAGGGCGGCGGGGCCGACAGCCAGGAAGACCAGGGCCACCAGCGCGAAGAAGAAGGCGAGGACTTCCATGGATGCTCCTGGACCCGGGCTCAGGTCCGACCCCTGGGTCGGGGTCTTGCTTCCGGGGTGGAGCCCGCGGCTGCGGCCCCGTGATCCCGTACCCCGGCCCGGCGTTCCGGGCCCTCTGCGCCCAGGCTCCTCTCCCTCCGCGCCCTGGCCCTTCTCCCTCCGCCCGCAGCGGTCGGCGGCTCGGCGGCGTCATGGAGCTCGCGCCTCGCCCTCGCGCGTTCGGCTGTGGGATAGTTGTGCGCACGGCATCCGAGGACGACCATGGAAGCGCTGCACACACTGGGTCCGTACACCACGGCGGTGATCCTGTTGGGGCTCGCCGGCGCGCTGGCCCAGCTGGTCTGCTGGGGCATGGAGCTGCGGGGACGCCGCATCTCGGCACCCGCCTGGGCCCTGCCCGCCTCCCTGGTGGCTACGGCGGGCTTGGTGGGGGGCTGGCAGGGGGTGAAGCTCGCCCTGGAAGCCGGAGCGGAGCTCGAGGGCAGCGTGTGGACCATCGGCATGCTGGCGGCGGGCTCCGCTGTCGCCCTCGAGCCCGCGCTGCTGGGCATGGTCACGGCCGGCTGCTTGGCGCTGCTGGCGGCCTGGATGGTGGCCTCGGTGCCGCTGCTGCGGCGGGAGTCGGGCAGCCGCTGGAGCCCGGGTCACGCCCTGGTACCAGCCCTGCTCGCCGCGGGTGGTGCTCCCTTGTTGGCCCACTTCGCCGGAGCCTACGCCGCGGTGTTCACCATCGTGGGGGCCTTCCCCTGTGTGCTGGTGGGCCTGCGCTGCGTGGACCGGGAGCTGCGGGTGGAGCCCACGGGTCGCAGCATGGCCGCCGCTCGCCTGACCGTGGGGCTGTTGGCGCCCCTGGGGGTCCTGGCCTTGGCCCAGGCCCTGCGCATCGCCAGCGCCAGGGTCCTGTTTCAGGCGGCGGGCAGCGCCTCCTCGAACATCAAGGTGAGCATGCTGGAGGCCCTGCGGAGCAGCTACCTCGCACCAGCCACGGTGCTGGCTGCGCTGGTGGTGCTGGCCGCGGCCGCCTCCGTGGTCGCGCCCGTGGCGCGCACCGCGTGGGATCGTCGCGCGGTGGTGGGCGCCCTCATCGTGCTGCTGCTGGCGGTGCCGCCCATCGTGGGCCGGGCCTCGCTCATGGACAGCCTGGCTAAGGTCCGTCAGTCCATGCGGCCTTGGTACCTGGATCGGGTCACCGAGCTGGCCGCCCAGGGCCTCGATCTTCCCCGCAGTACAGCCCTGCGCACCCCCGCGCAGACCCTCACCCTGGCCGCGACGCCCGCGGGTCTGGCGGTGAACGAGCAGCCGCTGGCCTGGGATGCGCCCCAGCGGGATGGCCTGCACTGGCCGCTGTTCCAGGCCCTCGACGGCCAGGCCGTGAAGCTGGCGGCGCAGGGTGACGAGGGGGCCGAGTTCCGGGGCAGGTTGCTGCTGCAGGTGCACCGGGATCTGCGCTGGGAGCAGGTGGAGCCCCTGCTGCGCACGGCCGTGGGTGCCCGCTTCGTGAGCATGCTGGTGGCCACCGCCGACCCGCAGCGCGAGCTGCGGGTCTTCGAGCTCGCGCTGGTGGGCGAGCCCCATGCTCTGGCTGGCAGCAGCCCTTCGGCCCCGCCGGAGCGCTACGAGGTCCCCTCCCTCGAGCGCTTCGCGGCCATCGCCAGCAACACCTGGGTGCCGCCGACGCCTCGCATCCGTCTCGAGTCCCTGGACGGTGTGTGGCGGGTGACCGCCCCGGGCCTGGAACCGGGCCTGGCCCGGGACACCGTGGAGCTGACCAAGGCAGCGCTGGACATCAAGGCCCAGTATCCGGATGACGAGGACATCCTCGTGGTCCCCGATCCCGAGACCAGCTGGGCCGAGCTGGTGGCGGCCCTGGACGCGGTGCGCGGCGCGGCCACCGTCAGCGACCCGATCTTCCCCTACCCGCAGGTGAGCCTGGCGGCGGAGGCGGAGCCCTCGGCGGTCACGCCCCAGCCATGAGGGCCAGGCACAGGGCATAGGCCATGCGCGGGGGCACGGCGTTGCCGATCATGGCCTGCAGGGCGCCGCGGCGCTGCGGGCCGAAGCCGAAGTGGTCGGGGATGAACTGCACCCGGGCGGCCTCGTGGGGGGTGAGGGTGCGCTGGCGCTGGCTATGCACGAAGCGCCCTTGCCCACAGGAGCCGAAGCCGGTGGTGATGGTCTGGGCGGGCTTGTCCCAGTGCATGCGGCCGTAGACCGACTTGTAGCTGTGGGGCTTGTCCCGGTGGCAGGCGGGGCGCTGGGGGTCGGGCAGGTCGTGCAGCTGGTGCTGGAACAGGTAGGCGATGCGGCGCTGGTTGCGGGGATGGTGGGTGCTGGGGCTGTCGTAGGCATCCGCGGACACCGGCGCGTCCAGCAGGTCGGCGACGGCCCAGGACAGGGGCCGGGGCGGCTGCTGCAGGGCGGCCTGGATGGTGGCCACCGCGGGGGGCTGGCGGTCGCGGCTGGCCAGCATGAAGTAGCGCCGACGGCGCTGGGGTACGCCGATGTCCACACCCTCGAGCACGCCGCCGGCCAGCCGATAGCCCATGGCGCCAAGCTGCTTCCAGGTGCGCTGCACCACGCCGCTGCGGTCGTGCTGTGCGCCAGGTACGTTCTCGATGAGGATCCAGCGGGGCTCGAGGACCGCGGCGAAGCGGGCCATGCTGTTGTACAGCTCGTTCTTGGGGTCGTCCCGGCGGGTGTGGTTGTTGAGGTCGGAGTGGCCTTGGCAGGGCGGGCCGCCGATGAGCAGATCGACGCCGCCGGTCAGGCGACCCAGGGTGTCGGCGCGGAGGCCGTCGGGCCCCAGGAAGGACAGCACGGAGTCCTGGACGGCCTGGCCGCCGGGGAAGTTGCGGCCGTAGGTCTGCACCGCCCACGCCTCGATGTCCACGGCCAGCACAGGCTCGAAGCGCTTGCCCAGGGCCCGGCAGGCCTCGGCGGCCCCCAGGCTGAGGGCGCCGCAGCCGCTGAACAGGTCCACCACGCGCACGGGCGCGGCGCCGGGGGCGAGGGAGGGTGCGGTGGGGAGACGCAGCCAGGCCTGGTCGTGGGCCGCCGCCAGGTCGTGCGGATCCGGCGCCCCTTCGGCCGCGACGGGCAGGGCGCTGCGCCCGACGATGGTCTCCCCCAGGCGGATCTGCCGCTCGATGCTGCCGTCACGGCGCTCGAAGTGCTCGGTGGGGGCGAGGGGCTGGCTCACGGGCGGCTCTGGGCGTCGAGGGTGGAGGTGGCCAGGCGCTGTCTGTGCGCCTGCACCGCGGCGAGAAAGTCGGGGGGGATGAAGATCTTCTCGGCTCGCTCCAGGCGCCCGAGGTATCCGGTGGCGGCCCTGAGGGACAAGGGCTCGAGGGGGTGCTGGAGGAAGTCGAGCAGGGCGCGGGGCACAGGGGTGCGCGGCCAGGAGGACACGGGCGCGGATCTGGGGGCCTGGCCTGGCGCGCCCCAGGCCGCCTTGGGCCAGCTGCGTCCTGTGGCCACGGGCCCACCCTGGGGCCAGGCGTCGGTCGTGTCGGCCATCATGCGCTCGGCGGCCCAGGCGGCCATGGGGACGCAGACGGCGTTGCCGAGCATGCGGTAGCGGGCCCCCCGTCCCCGGGTGTCGACCCCGAGGGCCGGCTCCGTGTAGCCGGGAGGGAAGCCCTGCAGCCGCTCGAGGTCCCGGATGTGGGGGAGCCCGATCCGGCCCGCTGGTCGATCCCAGATGCCCGGCGGGGACGGGATTCCCCAGCCTGATCCGGCCTTGATGGTGGGCACGCCGTCGACCACCCAGCCCAGCCCGCGCCGGCCTTCGGTCCAGTAGAAGCCGTAGCCCACCTGGGCCAGGGGTTGCTGAGGCCGGTCGTCCACCATGGGGGTGGCGTCTTCGCCCAGCAGGGCGGGCCGGGGGTCGTGCTGCGGCGACGCCAGCAGGATCACGCGGAGCCGCCGCTGGGGCACCCCGAAGGCCCGGGCATCCACCACCCGGTAGGCCCAGCGCCAGCCCAGCGCCTCGAGGCGGCCGGTGAGGTAGCGCATGGCCTGGCCGTGCTGCAGGCCCAGCATGTAAGGCACGTTCTCGATGAGCAGCCAGCGTGGCTGCCGGCCTGCGCGCTGGGCCTGCTCGAGCAGGGCGAACAGGCGCGTCACCAGGCCAGAGCGAGCGCCCGTGATGCCCGTGCGGGGCCCCGCCATGCTCAGGTCGGTGCAGGGGAAGCCGGCCGTGAGCACGTCGCATGGGGGCAGGGCGGCCATCCCCTGGATGTCGCCGTGGCGCTGGGACTCGTCCACCCCTGGGAAGTGCTGGGCCAGCACGCGCTGGGCGTGGGGGTCCCGCTCGCAGGTGGCGATGGTCGTGACCCCGTGCTGGTGCAGGCCGAGCTCGAGGCCGCCGATCCCGGCGAAGAGGGCGCAGGCTTTCATGGCTGGCCAGGAGTGGGGTGGGGGCGTGATATGGCCCGCTGGTCACCCCCTGTCCAGCC
The DNA here is from genome assembly GCA_937912125.1 of uncultured Pseudomonadota bacterium. Lineage (GTDB taxonomy): Bacteria > Myxococcota_A > UBA796 > UBA796 > JAFGLY01 > CALDOK01. The sequence continues at coordinate 11,031 of CALDOK010000394.1, read as the reverse complement.
CGAGGCAGCATGGCGCGGCATCGCCGGCCCAAGACCCGCTCCCAGCTGATGGCGAGCGTTCGCCAGCGGGACACCGCGCCCGAGCTGGCCCTGCGCCGCGCCCTGTGGGCGGCGGGCTGCCGCTACCGCAAGCAGGCGGCCCTGCCTGGGCGGCCGGACATCGCCTTCCCTGGAGCCCGCCTCGCCGTGTTCGTGGACGGCTGCTACTGGCACGGCTGCCCCCGGCACTACAGCTCGCCGGCCACAAACCGTCCGTTCTGGACCGCGAAGCTGAGCGCCAACGATCAGCGCGATCGGCGCAAGGACACGGATCTGGCGGCTCTGGGCTGGCGCAGCCTCCACGTCTGGGAGTGCCGGGTCAAGGGCGAGCTGGCGGAGGTCGTCCGGGAGATCCTGGGGGCCCTGGGCAAGCAGGACCCAGCCGTCGTCGTCGGGGAAGGGCCGGCCAGCTACGGCGGGCTCGCCTGGTTCGCCTGCGCTTGCGGCTCCGAGGACGTGCAGGTCTGGGCTGTGAGCGGGCCAGGGAGCCTGAATGTGCGGGCCAAGCTCCGGCCTGAACAGGCCTCGCTGCGCTGCCGCTCCTGCGCCCGGCGCTGGACCGCGCCCGTGGGTTGATCCAGCACCTCCAGCGCCCGAGCCAGCCCTCACGGGGATAGCTTGCGGAGGCTGGAGCTTCCGTGACCTCCTCTCTCTTTGTCCGCTATTCGCAGCTCGCGCCCGCCCCACGGCTGGTGCTGGAGCTGCTGGCGGCCGCCCAGGACGAGCTGGAGCTGGGCGCGCTGGCCGGCTGCTCGAGCGCCGCGGGCGTGGCCGACGACGAGGACCGCGCGGTCTCCAGGCGGCTCCTGGTGTCCCTGGCGGTCCTCGAGGCCGAGGGCCTGGTGCGGGCCGGGGATCGCTGGGCCCTCGCTCCCGGGCTGAGCGAGCCCATCACCCGGGCCCTCATCCGTGCGGGTCGCTTCGAGGGCCTGGCGGCGCAGGTGGCCCGCCGCGATCCCCTGCCCTCCAGCCCACGGACCTGGCGCAGGGTGCGTGCGGGCACCGTGCAGCGTGAGCTGCGACGAGCCCTCATCGCGGGTAGGGGCCAGGATCTCCAGCGTCTGCTGGCGAGCTGGGCCGACCATGAGGACCGGCTGGGGGCGGCGCCCAGGCTGGCGGCCTGGCTGGACGATCCCCTCGAGCCCGAGCTGCTGGCGGGCCTGCCCCGGGAGCTGGCGGGGCCGCTTCTGGACGATCTGTCCCTGGCTCGCGCCGCGCGCATGGCCCCCGCGGTGCCCTTGCTGCCCCTGGTGCGCCAGCTCTGGGAGGCCAGCCCCGATGAACCCGGGCTGCGCAGCGCTCTGGGGCGCGAGGCCCTGCTGGCGGGCGATCTGCACCTGGCCGGTGGGGTGCTGGCCGGCCTGGGGAGCGCGGAGGGGCTGGCTCTCGAGGCCATGCTCTCTCTGGTGCGCGGGGATCTCATCGGCGCGGTCAAGGGCTATGCGCGGGCCCTGACGGCACGCCGACGGCGGGACGGTCGCCAGGTGGGCCACCTCGAGGGCGTCGAGGGGGCGCTGCAGCCCTTGGCCTTCTTGCTACACCCCAGCGCGAGCCGCCGGGCTCAGGGGCGGCGCGCCCTGGCTGCGCTCCCTCCGGTGGACGGGACCTCACCCTGGGCCGGGCGGCATCAGCTCGAGCGCCTCGACGCGCTGCTGCGGGGTGAGCCCTTGCCATATGCGCCGGCCGAGGCTCATCCCCTGGGCGTGCTGCTGGCGTCCCTGGTGGCCTGGTGGGCGCTGGAACCACTGGACTCCGGTCGGCTCGAGGCTGCGCGGGATCGCGCCACCGCCTGCGGGTACGGCTGGCTGGCGGCCGAGCTGGACGCGCTGTTCGCGGGCGATCCGGGTCGCACGTTGCCCGGGGCCCAGGCGCTGCTGCTGTTGCTGGGCCGTGGCCGCAAGCCGGCGTGGAACGACCCGCCGGCCGGCGCTGTGCCAGGTCCCCCCTCGGTGGGGCGGGAGATCCAGGTCTGGGAGCTGCTGGAGCCCGAGGCGGTGGAGGGCCCCGTGCGAGAGCTGGCGGCGGATCCGACGCCTGTGCTGCGCTTGACGCCTTCGGGGCCGGGGCTGGTGGCGCAGCTGCGGGTGCGGCCGCTGGGTGCCGCGGGACCCTCGCTGGCGCCGGGCCAGGGTGACGCGCGCCTGGTCATCAGGGCGGGGGAGGAGCAGCTGGGCGTGCGTCGGGATCTGGTGGGCGAGCGCCGCGCGGCCACGGCCGTCCAGGCGGCCCTCCCCAGCCTGGCCGCTGCCCCTTGGCGCGGCGGCGCCCGCTGGCTCGAGGGGGTGGAGCGAGCCCTCGATCTGCTGCTGGAGCTGCGGCGCGAGGGCGCCGCGGTGCGCGTCGAGTGGCCCGAGGGTGAGCCCCTGCGCCTGCGGGCGGTGGTGGGGCCCGAGTCCCTGTTCATGGCGGTGCGCGGGCGGGGGGACTGGTTCGGGGCCAGCGGGGAGCTGCGGGTGGACAATGCGCTGGTGATGGCCCTGCATCGCCTGCTCGAGGGCATGGGGAGAGCCCCCCGGCGCTTCGTGCGCCTCGAAGACGGCAGCTACCTGGCCCTGACCCACGCCCTCCAGCGCCAGCTGGAGCGCATCGGCCGGCTGGCGGTGGTCGGGCCTGGCGGTGAGCTGCAGGTGCATCGCCTGGCCGCCGGGGCACTGGCGCCGGTGCTCGACCAGGCTGGAGGCGCCGAGGTGGACGAGAGCTGGAGGCTTCAGCTGGACGCCATCGGCCAGGCCCAGCTGCACGATCACCCCGTCCCCCATGGTCTGCAGGCCCAGCTGAGGCCCTACCAGCGCCAGGGCTTCGCCTGGCTGGTGCGCCTGGCGGAGCTGGGCGCGGGAGCGTGCCTGGCGGACGACATGGGGCTGGGCAAGACGGTCCAGGTGCTGGCGCTGCTGCTGCAGCGGGCATGGTTGGGCCCGGCCCTGGTGGTCGCTCCCACATCGGTCTGCACTGGCTGGCTGGAGCAGGCGGCGCGCTTCGCCCCCGAGCTTCGGCTGCACCGCATCGGCCCTGGTGATCGGGGGGCGCTGTTGGCCGTGCTGGGTCCTGGCGATGTGGCGGTCTGCTCCTACGGTCTGCTGCAGGCGGAGCGGGAGCGGATGGCAGGGGTGGAGTGGAGCACCGCGGTGCTGGACGAGGCCCAGGCCATCAAGAACCCCGACACCGCGCGGCACCGTGCGGCCTGTTCCCTCCGGGCCGAGCTGCGGGTGGCCACCACCGGCACGCCCATCGAGAACCACCTGGGCGATCTGTGGGCGTTGATGGGCTTTCTGAACCCGGGCCTGCTGGGGGGCTGGGAGGCCTTCCGGTTCCGCTTCGCCGAGCCCATCGAAGCGGGCCTGTCCGAGCCCCTCGAGCAGCTCAAGCGGCTGGTGTTGCCCTTCGTGCTGCGCAGGACCAAGGGTGAGGTGCTCACCGAGCTCCCTCCCCGCACCGACGTGCGGGTGGACGTGGATCTCTTCCCCGATGAGCTGGCCCTGTACACCGCGCTTCGGGAGCGCGCCGAAGACCTGCTCGACAGCCTGGATGAGCCCCAGCCCCTGCAGATCCTGGCTCAGCTCACCCGGCTGCGCATGGCCTGCTGCAGCGCCAGCCTGGTGGTGGACCACGGCGTGGCCCCCGCCAGCGCCAAGCTCACCGCGTTTGGTGATCTGGTGCAGCAGCTCCTGGCCAGCGGCCACCGGGCCCTGGTCTTCTCGCAGTTTGTGCGCCACCTGGCCCTGCTGCGGGCCTGGCTGGACTTCCAGGGCATCGCCTATCAGTACCTGGACGGCTCCACGCCCTCGGCCCAGCGCGACCGGGCCGTGCAGGCCTTCCAGGCGGGTGAGGGCGATCTGTTTCTCATCAGCCTGCGAGCCGGCGGCTTCGGTCTGAACCTCACCGCGGCCCAGACCGTGATCCACATGGACCCCTGGTGGAACCCCGCGGTGGAGGACCAGGCCAGCGATCGCGCCCATCGCATCGGCCAGGACCACCCGGTGACCGTCTACCGCCTGGTGGCTCGGGGCACGGTGGAGGAGAAGATCCTGGCTCTGCATCAACGCAAGCGAGATCTCGCTGAGAGCCTGCTGGACGGCAGCGACGCGGCGGGACGGCTGAACGTCGGGGACCTGATGGAGCTGATTCGGGGAGGGTGATCCCGCTATTCGTCCCAGTCCAGCTCGCCCTGCTTCGACACACGCACCACCCGGGGGTCACGGCCATCCTTGGTGGCGGCGGTGAGCACCACCGGGATGCCTGTGGGGCCCTCGAGCTCTGCATCCACGTGCTGGTGGCCCCCGAAGAACGCCATCACGCGGTCCTCCAGACCGTGCTGTCCCAGGTCGGCTTCGATGGTGGCGAAGTCCTCTTCGTCGAAGGCCAGCAGGCTCCCCTGGGTGAAGGGGTGGTGGGCCAGGATCACGACGTCGTCGTCCTCGGCGCCCCAGCCGGTACCGAGCTCTTCGATCAGCCAGGGCCAGGGTGAGTCGGGCTTCTGGTAGAGCTTGGCCTCGGGGCCGATCCCCGGCTCGCCACCGCCGGCGTGGGCCCGGGTGCTGGTGTCCAGCGCCACGAAACGCACGCCACAGTAGGTGAAGGCGTAGTCCAGAAAGTGGGTCTTGGCGTCGATGGAGAGGTGCTTGACCGGCGGTGAGTTGTGGATCGCTCCCACGAGCTCGTGGGCGTCGTCGAAGGCCTCGAAAAAGACGTAGTACAGCCAACGATCTCCCACCGGGGTGTCCGCTTCGGCGTGCAGGCCCGCGGCTTCGTCGTAGGCGTAGGGCCAGACGTCGTGGTTTCCCACCAGCGGCAGGTAGGGGATCTCCAGCTCGTTGAGCAGGTACAGGGCTCGCTCCAGCTCCGAGCGCTCACCGCTGTCGGTGATGTCCCCCAGCACCACCACGAAGCTGGGCCCGTCGGGCTCCTCCGCCAACAGGTTGATGTCGGCGACGGCCTGGGCCAGCACCGCCTCGCTGTCGCTCTCCGTGTCCTCGCTCCAGCTGTCGTCCCAGCCAGGGGTCCCGTAGTCCTGCACGCCCTCGCCGATGTGGGTGTCGGTGAGGATCGCGAAGGAGAAGGCGCAGCGTGGGTCCTCGGTCGCCGGCGCGCCGCTGTCGTCGCCGTGGCAGGCGACCATTGCGACCAGGGCGAGGATGGGGCGGGCGGAGCGCATGGCCTCAGTATGCCTCGGTTCGTGTTCCAGCGTGGTAGCTTCTCTCCGCCTTTCTGGGAGTCGAGCCATGCCCTGTCCCTTCTGCACCATGAAGCCCGAGTACATGGTGGCCAGCAACGAGCTGGCCTACGCCGTGCGGGATCTGTACCCCGTCAATCCCGGCCACACCCTGGTGATCCCCCGGCGCCACGCCGTCACCTGGTTCGATGCTACCCGCGAAGAGCAGCTGGCCATCCTCGAGCTGGTGGACCAGATCAAGGCCGAGCTGGATGCGGGCGACAGCCCTCCCGACGCGTACAACTTCGGCGTCAACGTGGGCCCCCTGGCGGGCCAGAGCGTCATGCACCTGCACCTGCACCTGATGCCCCGCTACCAGGGTGATGTGCCCGGCGTGGGCGCTGGTGTGCGCATGTGTGTGCCCGATCGCTCGGGGTACACCGCACCAACGGAGTAGCGGGTCCTCAGACCCCTACCAGCCCCGCGTCCCGCACGGCCTGCCAGCGCTCGGCGAAGCGCTCCCAGACCCCCGGGAAGGCCGCCTTGGCCTCGGCCAGGCTCAGGGCCTCGGCGCCCGGTCGGGCCGCCTCGAGGATCTCCGCCAGCCACTCCAGCTCGTCCTCGCTGCCGGGGATCTCCACCGCGTGTTCCCGGCCGTGCAGCAGCAGGGCGCCGTCGCAGTCCAGCAGATCGCCGCCCAGCCAGACCAGCCGCGCGCGCGGCGACATGGCTGAGTGCCCGTCGGCCAGGCTCCTGGTCACCCGGTCGCGGGGTTCGCGGCTGGGGGGCAAGGTGGCGGGCAGCCAGCGCTGCACGGGCTCGTCCAGCTCGCGGCCGCCCATCCAGGCCTCGAGGGCGCGCACCAGGGGCTCGTCCAGGGCGTCGTGGTCGCCGCCGGTGGGGTCGTCGTGGGGGATGTCGTTGCAGGAGAACACCCCCCTCGGCAGGGTGTAGCTGAGCCCGAAGCGCTCGGGCTCTGCGAAGACGCGGGAGTGCCGGGTGAGCACGAAGCGATGCCAGAAGGCCGAGTCCAGCAGGCCCGCGGCGAAGAGCTGGCGCACCAGCTCCATGGCGTCCACGCTCTCCTGGTCCGTCTGGGTGGGGAAGCCGTACATCAGGTAGGCATGCACCCGCACCCCGGCGGCCTGGAAGGCCTGGGCTGCGCGGCTGGCGCCCTCGATGGTCACGCCCTTGTCCATGAGCTTCAGCAGGCGGTCGCTGGCCACCTCGAGGCCTCCGCTCACCGCCACCAGGCCCGCGGCGGCCAGCAGGCGGCACAGGTCGGGCGTGAACGCAGCCTCGAAGCGGACGTTGCCCCAGAAGGACCAGGCGTGGCCCCGGGCCAGCAGCTCGAGGGCCAGGGCCTTGAGCTGCCGGGGTGCCGCGGCCTCGTCGGTGAGGTGGAAGCCGGTGGTCCCCGTGGCCTCCGCCAGCTCCTCCATCCGGTCCACCAGGGCGGGGATTCCGGCGGGCCCGTAGCGGGCGATGTAGTCCAGGGTGGTGTCGCAGAAGGCGCAGCGCCCCCAGTAGCAGCCGTGGGCGATGGTGATCTTGTTCCAGCGGCCGTCGGACCACAGGCGGTGGGCCGGGTTGGTGCTGTCCACGATCTGCAGGTAGTCGCTCAGGGGCAGGTCGCCGTACCAGGCCGCCTCGCAGCTGGGCACGCTGGGTGCGGGAGCCTGGCGCCAGCCTGTGGCCGTGCGGGTGCGGTGGCGGCGGTCCGGCCCGCCCTGCAGGTGCTCCACCAGGGCCAGCAGGGGCCCCTCGCCGTCGTCGAAGACCAGGGAGTCCACGCAGTCCCAGAGCCTGGGCTCGTCCACCTCGCGCAGCTCGGTGCTCACGTAGCCGCCGCCCATGGCCACGTGGACGCCGGCCTGCCGCAGCCGGCGCCCGATGCGCAGGCCCGCCAGCAGGGTGCCTGGGAAGGGCACTGAGATGCAGGCCAGGGCCGGGGGATCGCCCTGTCCCAGGATCCGGGCGTCCACCAGATCGTCGAGCCAGCCGTCCAGCAGGCTGGTCCAGTCGAGGCGCCGCTGGATGTCATCGTAGCGCACGGGGCCTGCGGCCAGGTGGTGCTGGTAGCGGGCCAGGCCGAAGCCCGGGTCCACGGTGGCGGCGACCAGATCCGCCAGGTCTTCGAGGTACAGGCTGGCCAGCCAGCGGGCGGGGTCGTCCACGCCCATCGGTCCGAAGCCCGAGCGTTCGCCGGCCATGGCGGCGGCCACCCGCGGGCCCCGAGGCAGGTAGCGGCCCGACGCCATGCGCTGGGCCAGGCTGCGGTCCTTGCCCTGCAGGAAGCGCAGCACCGGCGCGATGATCGCCAGGTGTCGATCCGCTTCGCCCAGCACGCGCCAGGCTGGCTCGGGGATGCCGTCGCGCTCGGCCTGGGCCGCCACCTGCTCGAAGAGCTCGCGCAGCCCCTCTGGGCTGAACAGGCGCAGCATCAGCGCCAGCCCCAGATCGTGCTGCTCGCTGGTGAGTCCCTGGTCCCGCAGGGACCGCGCCAGGTAGGCGATGGACGGGTAGGGCGTGTTGAGCTGGCACAGGGGAGGGAGGACCAGGGCGATGCGCATGGCGGTGACCTATCTCCCCAGGACGAAGCGGGTGTCGAGGCTCACCGTGTGATCCAGCGCGGGCGGCTGCCAGGCCTGGGGTGCGCCCTCGACCCAGGTGATGAAGTGGATGTCGTCGAGATCGTCGTCGAAGAGGAAGGCTACCGCCTGGGGGCGGCCGTCGGGGGTGAGCCGGGTGACGCGGGCGGTCATGCGCTCGAGGCCCGTCACCCAGCCCGGGTGGAAGGGCTCATCCGGCGCGCGACCGATGCGGTCCAGTGGAGACGCCAGCCAGCCTTGATCGGCCTGGAGCATCAGGCAGCGAGGCCCGCAGCGGTTGACGTCCAGGCGACCCTGGCCGGCGTGCAGGGTGTAGACGTGGTCGGGCCAGGCCCCGCCGCTGTGGTGGCGGTACGCCTCGGGGTAGAGCATCAGGATGTCCAGGGGCACGCTGACCACCACGGTGACGCCCTGCGAGGGGATGAGGGCGTCGAGGGCCTGTACCGGGCGCTCGAAGGCGGCGGTCAGGAACAGCGAGGGCACGAACAGCAGGGGCGAGAGCACGCCGGCGAACAGCAGCAGGCCGCGGTCGGTCCAGCGCGCGAAGGGGCCGGTGAGCTCGCCGCGGCGCACCGCCACTGCGATCAAGGCCAGCAGCCCCGAGGCCCCGAAGCCCAGGGGGAGCAGCAGGCGATCGCTCAGGGCGGTGGCGCCGAACGGCAGGGCGGACAGCAGCATGCCCACGCCGAAGAAGCGCGCCAGGGCCGACCGCTGCAGCAGGGGGCGCACCGCCAGGGCCAGCAGGCCCAGGATCAGCGCGCTCGCCAGCCAGCCCCACGGCTGGAGGGAGAGCGGGGTGACCAGGGGCAGGGTGAGCTGGGCCAGGCCCATCACCCAGGCGTGCTCGATGGACTGGGTGAGGAAGGTGAGGGGATGGGCAGCGACGTCGAGGTAGATGCCCGAGCCTCGGGCGCCGTAGCCCAGGGCCCGGTAGGCCAACTGCCAGACGGCCAGCACCGCCCCGTAGGGCGCCAGGGCCAGCAGCCGCCGCCACCAGCGCGCGCCGTCGAGGCAGAGGGCGTGGGCGGCCAGGTAGCCTGCGCAGGCCAGCCCAGCCTCGGCGGACACCAGCGACAGGGCCAGCAGCAGGGGCCCGAGCCAGGCCCCGTGTCGCCAATCCTGGGTCCGCCAGCGGTGGTGGGCCCACAGGGCGGCGAAGGCAGGGATCGCCGCGACGATGGCGTTGCGGCCCGAGATCCAGCCCGCGGTCTGGGCGTGGACGTCATCGACGGCGAAGAGCAGGGCCGCGATGCCCGCGGCCAGCAGCGGCATGCCCAGGCGCCGGTACAGCAGCGCCGTCAGCCCGCACAGGGCCCCGTAGAGCAGCGCGCTGTGGGCGTGCATGGCCCATGCGGCGCGGGGCCACAGGGTGAAGTCCAGGGCGTGACCCACCGAGGAGATGGGCCGCATGAAGCCGATGTGGAAGTCCGGGCTGGTCCACCAGCTCGAGAAGCCGCGCTCTTGCAGCTCCGGTACGCTGCCCCAGCGCCAGAAGGCGAACAGGTCCCAGCTCGGCACCCCGGAGTCCACCAGCCAGGCCAGGCCGTGGTCGTCCAGCATGAAGCCTCCGGCCAGGCTCGGCAGGGCCAGCAGCACCGCCCCCAGGGCCACCCACAGGGGCAGGCGCGGGGCGGTGAGCAGGGCCTCGGCGCGGGCGCGGATGGACATGCGGCGGGCCTATCGTGCCCTGGTGCGGGACCACAGCCCCGTGCACTCGGGCAGGGTGGGCTGGGGGTCGGGGCTGAGGTGAGCTTGCATCGCCTCGCCGAAGAAGAATCCCACCAGCGCTTCGGCCTCGTGGAGTGTGTCGAAGCGGTAGTCGGTGCGGCACCAGCTCCGGGCGAAGCCCAGGGCCTCGAGGTGCTCGAACAGCGTGGCCAGGGCCGGAGACGGGGGCGCGGGGTCCGTCCGGCCCGTGCCCAGGGTCTCGATGATCAGCTGCACGCCGCCGGAACGGGTGATCCGGTCCACCTCGGCCAGGGCGGCGTCGACGGCACTGCGCCAGTCACGCTGGTCCATCAGGTGGCCGAATGCCCAGCCCTCCACCACCAGGTCGGCGCTGTGATCCTCTGCGGGCAGGGCATGGTGCTCCGCCACCGCCAGGGTGGCGTTGCGGACGCCGTGTGCTTCGTTCTCCCTCGCCGCGACCTCGAGCATGGCCGCGCTGGAGTCGTAGGCGGCGATCTGCGCGGCCCAGGGCGCCAGCAGGCGGGTGAGGCGACCGGTGCCCGCCCCCAGCTCCACCACCCTGGCGCCCTCCAGCGGGTGGACCGCGCGGATGGCCGGCAGCAGCGCGCCGCGGTGATCCTCCCGGGCCACCAGGCGTTGGTAGTCGTCGGCTCGGAGGCGGTAGATGTCGCGGTAGTGCTGGCGCATGAAGCACGGGTATCCACCCGCGCGCGGTTCGGCTGTCCCGTTCAGCCGCAGCCGCACCCCGGGCCGCACCCAGCCTCGGCCCGCAGCCGCCGCTCCCGCAGCAGGAAGCCGGTGATGATCATGCACTGGGCCGCGTAGTAGATGCCGATGTTGATGATGGTGGAGTTGGGGATCTCCACCAGGAACTTGTTCACGGCGATGACGGTGTCGCTGATCATGAACGCCACCGCGCCGATGGCGATGAGCGGGAAGGGGCGGCGCAGCAGGAAGGCGCCCATGGCCATCAGGGTGATGATCGCCAGGTAGGCCATCACCGGCGCCAGCTTGTCGGCCGGGATGTCCTTGAGGAACCAGCCGATCACCAGGGCGTAGACCAGCAGCAGCGTGAGGGGGACGGCGCGCTTGGGCGTGAAGTGCAGCTCGGTGGCGAAGGCCGCGATGTAGCAGATGTGCGCCAGCAGGAAGGCCACCAGGCCGGGGATGAACAAGCCCACCCGGTCGATGTCCAGGATCACGTCGCCCGCCCCCGACAGCAGCATCCCCACGAACAGCAGCTTGCCCTGGGTCCCCGGGATGTTGCGCAGCGCCAGGCCCGCCAGGGCCAGGATGGGGATCAGCTTGACGACGAACGACCCCGGATAGGGGTGGGCCACCGGTAGCAGCGCCAGGAAGGCGAGCGCGAAGGCGAAGAACAAGCCATACAGGACCTTGTCGGGGGTCTGCAGGCTGGCGGGCAGGGAGGGGGTGGGTGCGTCCATGCACCGACTCTGGCAGGGCTGGCCTGCCGCGTCAAATCGGGAATACAGCCCCGCGGCTTCAAGTAGACTTGACGCGTCAACGATGCCGGGTAATGTG
>CALDOK010000393.1 GCA_937912125.1 uncultured Pseudomonadota bacterium | reverse complement strand
TTCGGTGGCCTACTTCTCCCAGAAGTACCAGGTCTACGACGACGTCTTCAAGAACGGCGGGGCGACCTCCAAGGTCCAGACCCTGCACGAGCTGCGCAGCCAGAACTGGGGTGTGACCGAGCACGAAGGTGGCGTGGGCGTAGCCCCTGTGGACCTGCCCATGAACTTCATGGACAACCACGATGTGGCTCGCTTCCTGTACGACAGCGTCGAGGCCGGCAACCCCCATCCCCAGGCCGCCCTCGAGTCCGCCCTGGTCTACCTCTACACATCCGTGGGCATCCCCATCCTGTACTACGGCACCGAGCAGGGCTTCGACGGGGGCAACGACCCCGCCAACCGCGAGCCCCTGTGGTGGTCGGGCTTCGACACCTCGGGCGAGCTGTTCCTGCACACCCAGCAGCTCATCGCCCTGCGCAAGGAACACACAGCCCTGACCCACGGCGAGACCACCTTCACCGCCACCACCGACGACGGCCCTGGCATCCTTGCCTTCGAGCGCGACAGCGGCGACGAGCTGCTGCTGGTGGCCATCAACACCAACGACAGCCAGGCCGTGGACACCAGCGCCATGGTCACCAGCTTCCCCAGCGGCGCCACCGTCACGGATCTGCTTGGCAGCGATCGCAGCTGGACCGTGGGCAGCGGCGGAGAGCTGGATCTGGAGCTCGAGGTCCGGGACTTCGTGGTGCTGGGGCTGCAGTGATGGGCGCGCTGAAGATCCCCGGCGACCCCTGGCGGCAGGGTGGGCCAGCCTAGCCGGCTAGAGCTCCCTGTGCGTCCCATCGCAGAACGGGGCGTCCACCGTGTTCTTGCAGCCACACAGGTACCGGGTGCAGGCCTGCTCCACCTCGAAGACCACGGGCTCGAACTCGGTGCCTTGGTGGGCCCCGTCGCAGAAGGGCTGGGCGCGCGAGTCGCCGCAGGCACACCAGGCGTAGACACCGGGCTCCAGCTCCGTCCAGTAGGGTGCCTTGCGCGCGATGGTGGGGTCGGCCATGGGGCCTCCTGGCGGTGGGTCCAGGCTGCATAGCACCCTCGACGCCCAGGGCCCGAAGAATGCACCGGCATGGACCGAGCTGGTCGCCTGCTGAGCTGGCTGGGCGAGGTCGGCGCGAGCTTCCTCGAGGCTGACGCAGCTCCCGGGGCACACTCCCGCCCACGACGTTAGACACCGCGACCAACAGTGTGCGCGCCACCGCGCCACCGTGATCGCGAGCACGCGCAGAGGTTCCCCATGGGCCGCATCTTCGAGACCAGAAAGGCCACCATGTTCGCCCGCTGGGACAAGATGTCCAAGGCGTTCACCCGGGTGGGCAAGGAGATCGCCATCGCCGTTCGGCAGGGTGGCCCCCTGCCCGAGAACAACCCCGTGCTGCGGCGGGCCATCCAGAACGCCCGCGCGGTCAACATGCCCAAGGACAAGGTCGAGAGCGCCATCAAGAAGGCCAGCGGCCAGGGCGCCGAAGACTATGACGAGCTGCTCTACGAAGGCTACGCCCCACACGGCGTCGCGATCCTGGTCGAGACCGCCACCAACAACCCCACCCGCACCGTGGCCAACGTGCGCATGCACTTCAACAAGTGCAACGGCAACATGGGCAACACCGGCAGCGTGGCCTTTCAGTTCGAGCACCAGGGTGTCTTCGAGGTCAAGGCCGAGGGGCTGGACATCGAGGAGCTCGAGCTCGAGCTGATCGACCACGGCCTCGAGGAGATCGAGCAGAAGGAGTCCGAAAAGGAGGGCACCGTTCTGGAGATCCGCTGTGGATTCGCCGACTTCGGCACCATGCAGCGCGCCATCGAGGAGCGCGGCCTGGAGATGGTCTCCTCCAGTGGCGACTACGTGCCCCAGAACCTGGTGGAGCTGACCGAAGAGCAGGAGATCGAGGTGCTCAAGCTGGTAGACCGCATGGAGCAGGACGAGGACGTCCAGAGGGTCTTCCACAACCTGGCCTAGGCTTCCCGCACACCCTCCCGCGCCCGCGGTGTTCTGGGCTCTGCCCAGGTCCCCTACAGCCCCCGATCCAGGGCTGGGGGCTGCGCGGCGCGCAGCTGGTCGAGGTCCTCGCGAGCCTGGGCGGCGAGGGGGTGGCTGGCGGCGCTGTAGCATGCCTCACGACCCTGCAGGTGCGCCTGGGTCCATGGAATCCAGGGCTCGAGGGCCAGGTAGGCGGGCAGGCACGCCTGGGCCGACGGGGAGTCGGGCAGCAGCGCGACTCGGGCTCGCAGGCGGGCCTCGTCCAGGAAGTGGAGGGCGAAGGGCGCGTCGAGGGCTTGAGCCAGGCCGAGCGCCTGGGCCTCGTCCTGCCGAACGATGGCGCGGACCAGGTCGAGGACGCCCTCGCCTGCCCAGGGCCAGAGCCAGGCGTCACTGCGCATCATGGTGAGGGCTGTCTCGGCGCTGGTGGCCGCGGCCGCCACATCCCCAGCCTGCAGCTGGTACCGCCCCAGCAAGCGCTGTGATTCTACCGGCTGGTAGGTGGCCAGCCGCGCCAGCTGGGGTTCGAGGACCTCCCAGGGAGCACCCTGGGCCACAAGACCGGCCGCCACGAGCGCCTGATCGCCAGGCCCCAGTGGGCCTTGCTCCTGCTGGGCCCACAGATCGAGGGCCCGCGCCTGCTCGCCCGCCACGTAGGCACGCCGAGCCCGACCACGCAGCTGGCGGCCGGCATCACCCCCGAGCTGAGGGGGATCGGCATGGCGCGCCATGGCGCGCTGGGCCACGTTCTCGTCCACGACCTGCCAGTCCATGGAGCCGAGCACCGCGGGCCGGTTCTGCCCACGTTCCCGCGCCAGGGCCTTGAGCTGCGCCACCAGGTTGGTCCGCACCCGGCCCACGTTCCGGGCGAAGTCGAACTCGATCAGCGTGCGATCGTCGGTGTTGAGCCGCCCACCTTCGGCCGTGGCCAGGGCATCCACCAGCTCAGCGTTGGCCACGAAGCCCGAGAACAGGCCCGGCGCCCCTGCCACGCCCCAGATGCGGAGCAGAGCGGTGGAGTAGGGCTGGGCGGCCAGGCGAGCCTCGAGGGAGGGCAGGTCCCAGACCAGGGGCTGCTTGGATGCCAACACCAGCAGATCGGTGTTGTAGCCGGTCTCCCAGACCTCCACATGGGGAAAGACCTGGTGAAGGGTCGCCACCACCGTGCGGAAGGTGCCGGCGTCGATCTCGTAGCCCTGAACCCACTGGGCCAGCACGCCCCGCTCGGTCAGCCGATCCGAGACGGCCTGGTAGAACTCGACGGTGAACAGGCTGCCCACGCCGGCCCGATACGGGTTGCTGGGCTCGGAGCTGACCAGATCGTAGCGCTCGGGAGAGGTGAGCAGCACCTCACGGGCGTCGTTGACCACCACGCGCACCTTGGGATCGTCCATGACGCCAAGGTTGGCCAGGGCGCACTCCCGCGCGGCCTCGAGCACGGTGCCTTCGAGCTCCACGGCGTCCACCTGCTCCATGCCAGGCACCGCCGCCAGCCAGCCCGCGGTGGTGCCCGTGCCCAGCCCGATCACCATCGCGCGCTTGGGGGCTGGATGGGCCAGGGCGGGCACCAAGCCCAACATCACGGTGGTGGGGGCGTCCATGATGGCGTGACCATCGGACTTACCGTGCACCAGCAGCGCGTACCCGGAGGAGCGATCCAGGGCGATGCTGCTCTCGACCCCTTCGGCCTCCCACGCGATCCCGCGTCGCACCCCATGCAGCCAGGCCGTGCGAGCGTTGGCATTCTCGAGGTCCGGGCGCACCCGACCCGCACCCACAGGGGTGTGCCGCCACGCCGCGCTTGGGCCAGGCGCCGCCAGCAGCACCACCGCCACCGCGCAGACCCCCACAGGGCCCAGGGCCGCCAGGGCCCAGGCGCGGGTGGTGCGACGCCCCGCCGGCAGCTGGTTCCGGGCGGGGACCAGGGCGGCCAAGGCCAGCACGACCAGCAAGCCAGCCACCATCTGCCAGCAACGGGGAGCGGTGAGCAGTGGCAGCAGCCCGAAGCCGCCGGCCAGGGCTCCGACGATGGCGCCGCCGGTGTTCCAGGCGTAGGCCAGGCCCACCTGACGCCCTACGTCCTCGCGGCCGCTGCCCAGCAGGGCCACCAGCAGAGGGAACTGGTAGCCAGAGACCAGCGCCGCGGGGAAGACCACGATGCCGCACAGCAGGGCCCAGGTGCCCACCAGCGCCCCGAAGCCGACCTCCCCGAGGGGCCGCAGCAGGATGGCGAACATGACGAGCTGATCGCCCAGGGCAAAGGGCAGCACCAGCAGCGCTGCCTCGATGGCGCAGGTGGCGGCGAAGAGGAACAGGGTGGGACGCTGCGGCCGCGGGCCGAAGCCATAGGCCAAGCCGCCCAGGCCGATGCCCAGCAGGGCCACCGCGAGGATCAGCCCGAAGGAGTAGGTGGAGCCCCCAAGCAGCGGCGCCAGCATGCGGTACCAGACCAGCTCCATGAGCAGGAATGCGAAGCCCACCAGCCCAGCGGCCACCAGCACCAGGCGCGCGGGGGCCGGTACCTGCTGATCGTCGAGGGCACCCTGCGGCCGTGCAGGCGCCGGCTTCGCCGGAGCGTCAGCGTGAGCCTCTCGGCGCGCCAGGGCGAGGGCCAGCAGCGCGACGCAGAGGTTCAAGCCCGCCGCCGCCCACAGGGAGGCCCGCATGCCGAAGGCCTCGAGCGAGACGAAGTTGGCCCAGGTGGCGCCCGCCACCGCGCCCAGAGTGTTCGCGGCGTAGAGCAAGCCCATGCGCCGTCGCGCCCGGTCGTGGGAGCGCTCCACCGCCCGCACCGCGGCTGGCAGGGTGCCCCCCATCAGGAAGGTCGGCGCGCCAAGGACCACCAGCGCCAGCACCAGGCGCAGGCCCGTGCTGCCCGGACCACCCAGCACGGAGCTGCCCCCGAGCCCCAGGTAGACGCTGCGCGCGCCCGCCACCAGCAGCGGACTCAGGGCAGCCAACAGGGCGATGGACAGCTCGAGGAGGCCGTATAGCCGCAGGGGCGAGGCGACCTTGTCGGCCCGGCGACCCAGGATGATGCCCCCGACCCCCAGGCCAGCCATGAAGATGGCCAGCACCGCGGCGGAGGCGGCGGTGCTGCCGCCGAAGATCAGGCGCAGCGCCCGCAGCCAGGCCACCTGGTAGACCAGGGCGCAGAAACCGGAGCCGAGGAGCAGGAGCGCGACGCGCAGGGTCATCAGGGATCCCTCGGATCGAGAGGTGGCCATCGAGCCGCGGCGGCAGCGAGGAGGCCCGCAGGTAACCTGCGATCAGCGAGCGAGCCCCGCCAGAATGCCTCGGCAACCTCGGCTTCCCCCTCCCCAATGTCGGGAGACAGGCGTCGGACCTCCCGGTCACTGGGGCGCGAGCACCACCAGCACACGGGGCAGCGGGCTGACGCCCGACGACTCGAACAGCGCCAACAACCAAGTCCCCTGGTCGTCGATCCCCCCGAAGCCCTGTTCGCCCTGCAGCTCCTCCAGGCTCGCGTCGTCGCGCCCCGCCACGTCCAGCCACCAGGCAGAGGCGTCGGCCAGGCCTTGCTCGCGGAGGGTGGCCTCCAGCTGATCGATGGCCACGGGCAGGTGGAACAGACCCAGCATGTCCAGGCGATAGGCGCTCAAGGGGTGCCCCTGGGCGTCCGTGTCCAGGCCGGACCAGTCGAGGCTCGGGCCGCTCCCCTGGGCCACGGCCAGGGCGGGCGCAAGGGTGAGCTCGAGGCTCATGCTGCCGCTCTGATCATCCAGCGAGGCCAGCTCCCCGGAGCCGGGCTGGATGAAGCCCACCGCCTGCAGCCCCCGACGATCCGCACCGTGCAAGGTGATGAGCCAGGTGGCGTCGAGCACGCCGAAGTCATCGCGCACGTCGTAGTCGTGGCCGAAGACCTCGAGCTCGGAGAAGCTGCAGGCCTGCGCCTGTGGCTGACAGGTGTACTGGGTGAGCACGCTGGACTGCTCGATGGAGCCCGCCACCAGGCCCGCGGCCAGCTCCGCCTCACCCAGGCCCGAGAAGGCCCACAGCCGAAGCTGCTGCACCTCGGCCAGCGGCAGCCCCAGCAGGTCCAGGGTGAGATCCTCCCACGAGATCCGCACGTCGACGCCAGGGTCCACGACCTGACTGGAGACACCCAGGGTAGCGGTCAGGCCACAGCTGCCGCCGTCGCCCACCAGGCGGAGCACATCGTCGGCGCTGTCGTGAGGGCGCTCGCCGCAGGCAGCTGCGGCCACCAGGGCGAGCAGAGCCAGGCCGCGGCCCCGATCAGTGGAAGTCCGCCACATGGGACGTTCCGCCGAAGGTGGTGCCGAGCTCGGCCTCGAGCCGCCAGACCTGCTCGCCCTGGGTATCGAGCCAGCTCAGCCTGCCCAGGGTGCCGCCCGCCATCAGTGTGCCCCCATCGAGCATCCGGTACGCGGATCCCATGATGTCGGGGGCACCGCAGTCGGGCTCTCTGCCCCACCAGGCCAACGAGGCGCTCGAGTCCGGGACGTCCAGCGCCACCTCGGTGGCCTCGCCGCAGTGCTCGCCATCGCGGTCGAACTGCTGGTTGAACAGCAACACGCTGCCATCCAGCGCCTGGATGCTGTGGGGCACGGCGACCAGTGTTCCTTGCTCGACCCCGACGGTCAGGGTGCTCGCGTTGCCACCCAGGACCCAGCTGGTGACGCCCGTGAGGCGGTTGATGCCTACCACGGAGTTCGCCTTTGTGAGGGTGACGAGCAACCGGTCGTTCCGTTCATCGAAGGCGATGGTGGTGCCGTGGGTCCAGTCCAGCGGGCGCTCCTGCCCCTGCTCCAGCATCTGCAGGATCACGGGGTAGAGATCGTCCCACAGGCTCTCCCGGGCCGACCAGATCTCAACAGGCTCGCCATCCACCGGCAGCGCGATCACCGTGTCGCTCACCATGGCGATGGACTCACCGTCTACATCGGCTTCATAGGTCTCGTGCCCCAGCAGGTAGGTCACACCGTCGGGATCCTGGACCAGGTGGTTGTGGGCCCCGGCACCTCGCGCTCGTCCAGGATCGTGCCGTCCAGGCCCACCTCGAGGAGCCTGCCCGAGACCTCGAGCCCGTAGCGGGAGTCCAACAGCAGCATGCTGCGGCCGCCGCGGGCGAGGTCCGCGTAGAAGTAGTAGCCTTCGTCCTGCCACCACCAGCAGTAGCGTCCCTGACTGTCCACCAGGGCGGGGATGGAGACCTTGTCGAAGCCCACCGGCGCCAACGCCCAGCCGTCGGGCTCCGACATGGCGTAGTCGCCATTGACGGTCAACACGGGGAGCTCTGGCGGCGGCGCCGGGGTCGAGCGGGTGAAGGTGTCCGAGCAGACCAGCTCTTCGTCCACCTGGCTGATCAGGCGCACCTGGACGGTGGCCAGCGCCGGGCTCCCCACCAGCAGCGCTTGGTGCTGCAGCTCGGCCTGAGCATCGGGCGTCGTGTTCCACAGG
The DNA here is from genome assembly GCA_937912125.1 of uncultured Pseudomonadota bacterium. Taxonomy (GTDB): domain Bacteria; phylum Myxococcota_A; class UBA796; order UBA796; family JAFGLY01; genus CALDOK01. Next base: position 69,249 of record CALDOK010000393.1, on the reverse strand, counting down.
GCGTCGCCGGCCGTGAAGAGCACATGGCCCACCGCAGGCTCAGCGGTGGTCCACGCGACGTCGAAGACCGTGGGGACCAGGGTGGGCTCGATGCTGACGTCCACGAAGTGACCCGGATCGACCACGCAACCCTGGTCGGGAATCAAGCCCGTCTCCGCGGTGCGATCCCCGGGACACCCGGAGCCCACCATGCCCATGGCCAGTGCGCTGGATGCTGCGAGGGCGGACGAACGGCGCATTGGGACTCCGTGGGCTGGGCCGCACTATAGGCGGCGTCCTGGTGGCACGCCAGGGATACCGGCCCCGCCGGTGGCGAAGTACAGGATTTGCATGCAGGCTTTTCACGCCCTTGATGAGTTCTTGCTGGGACTCCAGCTTTTCTGCCCCGCCCCAGGCCCTCACGATCTCGACCCAGGGGCGTCCCCGGCTCCGGGGGTCCGGGTGCGCTGCCGAAGCGATTCCCAGGGCGGGCCACTGGGGCATTCGTTTCCCCACAGGGGCACGCCCGCCCGGGCCCACAGGCCCAGGAGCTCGCGCCGCGCCCGCGAGAACCGTGGAAGAATCACACCTTCACCCATGGTACGCATCTTGCGGGTACTCCGGAGCAACAACGGAGACCCCATGCTCGCCCCGCTCCTCGCCCTCCTCCTCTCGGCCGCCCCCATCCAGGCCGGCACGGCCTGCTCGGCGCTGATGGACTTCGAGGCCCCCGCGGACACGGGCCTGGCCAAGGACGTGCACTGGGAGCGCGAGGCCTCCGCCGCGCTGACCCTGCTGGGCGATCAGCGCCGACCGGACTGCGCCCAGGTCCTAGCCCGCGAGCTCACCGAGGCCCTGCGCAGCGGGATGGCCAGCGGAGGGGTGGACGAGGACCTGGCGGGGGTGCTGATGGCCAGGCTGGGCAGGGTCGGCCAGTTCTCGGGCGAGATGATCCGCGCCGGTCGCCTGCTGCAACAAGGCCGGCCGGACCAGGCACAGCGCGCCGCCCAGGATGCCTCCGACATGCTGGCTGGCTCCGGGCTGGCTGAGGATCTGGGTTCCACCCGCACCAACCGCATGGAGGCCCTGCTGGACGACATCTCCACCCTGGCCCAGGACGCCGCCGACGTGCGGGCACAGCTGACGGCCGGCGACGCCAGCCAGGCCCAGCAGGACGCCGAGGTCCTGTGGAAGCTGGCCGAGGGCTGGTGCCGCCAGGATCGGCTGGGGGAGCCCCAGTGCGAGGCCGTGACCACAGAGACCGCCGCCCTGATGGCCATGGTTCAGCAACGAGGCCGAGGAAGCGTCCCCTACCTCTACCAGCAGGACAACCAGAGCTCTCCCGAGGGCAGCGGGGCCAACACCGCGGTGGCCATGCTGCTGGCCCACTTCGGCGCCCGGGTCTCCCCCGACGAGATCACCGCCGAGTACGGCCACCGCCACGCGGACAAGCCCGCCGGGCTGGCCGGCATCTTCAACGACTACGCGGTCCGGCACGGGCTGCCCGTTCGCCTGACCCCCCACAGCGATGGCAGCATGGCCCAGCTGGACCGTCAGCTGGACGCGGGCACCCCCACGATCGTCCACGGCCACTTCACCAGCAGCGGGCACGCCGTGGTGGCCCTGCGCAAGGAAGGCTCGAGCTACCTTGTGAACGACCCGGCGGGCCGCTGGACCGAGCGCTTCGAGGGAGGCTACGGCTACAGCCGCGCCACCGACGGCCAGAGCGCCCGCTACGGGGCCGGGGCCTTCCGCAAGGCCGTGGCGACCCACGACGGGACCAACCCGGCCCCGGTGCAGTGGCAGGAGCTTCGCTGGGTGGAGTGAGCCCGGGCCCAGGAGTGTACACTGGGGAGGTCGAACACCCAGAGAATCCGTGAAGCTCCTCCCCGCCCTCGCTGCCCTCACCTCCCTGGCGCTCCTGGCCTGCGATCCCAAGCCCGACTCGGACTCCGATCCCCCGGGCGACAGCCCGGTGGACTCCCCCGTCGACACCGAGGACAGCCACGGCGATACCCGGCCAGTCGACACCGACACGGGCCCCCACGACACCGACCCGGACACCGGCCACACCGCCGACACCGACCACACCGGCGACACGGGGGAGCCTCGAACCATGGTCGAGCGGCTCGACCCCTACACCGTGCCGCCGGTGCGTTTCTCCCCCGACCCATTGGTGGATGGCGCGCCGGTCACCATCACCTACGAGGGCTCCCTGGTGGGCAGCGCCAAGCTCCTCGAGCTGCGCTACGGCTTCAACAACAGCGCCCCCATCTGGCCCCAGAAGATGGCTGCCACGGCCACGGGCTTCGAGCTCACCATGGACGTGCCCAAGGGCAACCTGGCGCTGCACGTGCTCTTCGAGGACCCGGAGACCGGCGACATCGACGACGGGGACGAGCACTACTACCACGCCGCCACCGAGTTCCCCTACCTTGGGCCATGGCTGACCTGGTCCAGCACAGCTCAGCCCGGCTCGGGGGTGGTGGTGAGCTGGGAGACCACCACGCCCTGCCTGGGGGTGGTGGAGTACGGCGTGAGCGACGCCCTGGGCTCCTGGCAGGCGGGCAGCCTCGAAGACACCGTCCACCACGTGGAGATCACAGGCCTCACCCCCGGCGACACCCTGCACTACCGGGTCTGGGACAGCACCGGCCGGGTCTCCGATGGCTTCGCCTACGCGGTGCCCGACACCACCGCCCCCTTCGAGTTCATCGCCATGTCGGACCTGCAGCCGTTCTCCGAGGGCGGGCGGCTGGGCGACACCGTGACGGAGCTGCTCAGCGGCCACCCCGACGCGGCCTTCGCCCTGGTGGCCGGCGACATCGTGGGCTGGGACGACCCGTCGGCCTGGTGGTCCATGCTGTACACCACCCGCGACCTGTGGTCCGCGGTGCCCCTCGTGGGGGTGCCCGGAAACCATGACAGCTACGGCGCGTCCACATCCCTGGGGGGCTTCGATCGCTACCTAGCCCCCCCCTACCCATCCATCAGCGAGCCCTGGTACAGCATCGACTTCGGCAGCACCCACATCCTGTCCCTGCACAGCTCCGACAGCTCCTCACTCATGGTGGGCGCTGACCAGTACAGCTTCGTCCAGACCGACCTCGCCGGGTGCTGGAGCGGCGGCGTGCGGGTCTGCGATCTCGTGATCGCCAGCTTCCACGTGCCGCCCTACAACGTGGGCACCCGCCACTTCTTCGAGCAGGGGGGGTTGCGGGCAGTGACCTCCCTGTTCGACGGCGAAGTGGACTGGCACATCGCCGGGCACGAGCACCTCTACCAGCGCTTCCAACCCCTGCGCTACGAGCAGACCATCGCATCCTCGGGCGACTACGGGGTCGGGGCCGACGACGGGGTCGGCTACATCGTGCTGCCCACCTCCGGTAGCACCCCCGGTGGGGGCGTCATCAACCCCGCCGACAAGGCCGCGACCGTGCGCGATGCGCTGGCGTGGCCCGTCCTGGGCGACGCCGAGCTGGACACCCCCGCGGAGCTCGGCTTCGTCACCTTCGAGGTAGACGGCAGCGATCTCACCCTCACGGCCTGGGCCACCGGGGGCTGGTCCAAGGTCGAGCCGACCGAGGTGATCGAGACCTACACCTACACCCGGCCCTGAGATCCTGTGGGCCCCTCGAGCGCCGCGACACCCTCGCCGATGGCGCTGACCGCTGCGACTTCCGGTACCGCTGGGAGGGCTGAAGTCGTGTACCCTGGCTGTGGTCGCCACCCCAGGGAGTCCGCCACGAAGCCCGCCTTCACCATCCTGGTCCTCGCGCTCTGCGCCTGCGATCCCAAGCCCGACTCGGGCGAGCCCAAGCCCTCGGACAGCCCGGTGGACTCGCCCGCGGACACCCACGAGAGCGCAGTGGAGAGCCCGCCACCGGACTCCGACACCGGCCCGCCCCACTCGGACACTCCAGGGGAGACGGGGCTGCACACCGGCGACACCCAAGACACGGGCGATCTGGTGGACCCCGAGGCCATGGTCGAGAAGCTCGACCCCTACAGCGAGCCCTCCATTCGTTTCTCCCCCGATCCGCTGGTCCCAGGCGCCCCGGTCACCATCACCTACGAGGGGAGCCTGGTGGGTTCCGCCAAGAACCTCGATCTCCTCTACGGCTTCGACGACGACTCCCCCTACAACGCCCTGGCCATGACCTCCACCAAGGCGGGCTTCGAGCTCGCCCTGGACGCACCCTCGGACGCCCTGGCCCTGCACGTGGAGTTCGAAGATCCCGACAGCGGCGCGATCGACGACCTGGACGAGCTCGGCTACCACGCGGCCGCCGGCTTCCCCTACCTGGGACCCTGGCTGCACTGGAGCAGCACCGCCGTGCCCGGGGACGGGCTGGTGGTGGCCTGGGAGACCACCCAACCCTGCCTCGGAGTGGTGGAGTACGGCAGCACCGACGCCCTGGGTTCCTTCGCCGTGGGCTCCTACGAAGACACCGTTCACCACGTGGAGATCACCGGCCTGCTGCCCGGCGACACCCTGCACTACCGGGTCTGGGACAGCCGGGGCCAGGCCTCCGCCAGCTTCGCCTACGACGTGCCCGACACCACCGCAGCCCACAGCTTCATCGCCATGTCCGACCTGCAGTCCTACTCCCTGGGGGGCAGCCTCGAGCACACAGCCACTGAGCTGGTAGCCAACCACGCCGACGCGGCCTTCGCCCTGATGGCTGGGGACATCGTGGGGAGGGACAGCCCGGAGATCTGGTGGCTCACCCTGTACGAGCTCCGCGACCTGGTCAGCGGGGTGCCCCTGGTGACCGTCGCGGGCGCCCGTGACGGCAACGCCGGCAGCAGCCCCTGGGGCTACGACCGCTACCTGGCCCCACCCTACGCCTCGGTGGACGAGCCCTGGTACAGCATCGACTTCGGCAGCACCCACGTCCTGGCGCTGCACAGCGGCGACCAGAGCTCACTGCAAGAAGGCGGCGATCAGTACGCCTTCACCCAGGCCGACCTGGCCGCCTGCTGGCACGGCGCCGCCCGGGTCTGCGATCCGGTCTTCGCCTCCTGGCACGTGCCCGCCTACAACGTCGGCAGCCGTCACTTCAGCGAGCAGCACGACCTGCGGCCGGTCACCGCCCTGTTCGATGGGAACGTGGACTGGCACTTCTCCGGTCACGAGCACCTCTACCAGCGCTTCGAGCCGCTGCAGTACGAGGCGACCATCGCGCCCTCGGGCAGCTACGGCGTCGGGACCGACGACGGCGTGGGCTACGTCGTGCTCCCCCCGGCGGGCACGGGCGGCAGCAGCGGGCTCATCGATCCAGAGGACCCCGAGGCCGGTGTGCGCGACCTGCTTGCCTTCCCGGTCATCGCCGCGGACACCACCAGCCATGAGGGGCAGATCGGCTACGTGATCATCGAGGTAGGCGCCGCCGACCTGACCCTGAGCGCCTGGGGCCTGGGCAGCTCGAGCAGCCCCGTCCCGGAGCAGCTGCTCGAGAGCGTCAGCTACACTCGCTAGGCCGTCTCGCGGTGGGGTCCAGGCGCCACCCGGGCCCAGGTGGCCCACGGGAAGGGCTACGCGGGGATCGCGGCCCCCTCAGCGACCGCTGCGCAGGCGTGCGCGCTCTTCCTGGGCGGACAGCGGCGCTCGGTAGATGTCCGCCACCCGCCCGACCGAGAAGCCGAGGCTGCCGACCACCAGCAGCCCGGCGCCGAGGTCCCGGCCCAGGCCACTGTTGGCCTGGGTGCTGATGAGGGTGCCCAGGCCCGCCAACCCCAGGCAGCCCACCTGCACCGTCAGGTGCGTCCAGCCTTCGCTTGGGTTTCCGCTGTAGAAGTGGCCCGTTCCGAAGCCAATCACGGCGCTGTTGAGCCAGGCCACGACGGGGTCCGGGGCCGCGCCGTAGGCCTCGGCCACAGCGTAGAGCTGTCGGTATTGGAAGCTCGGAGCTGGGCTGGACGGAGGCGCAGGCTGGGCTCCCGACGGCGCAGCCTGGGGGTGCGGGGACGGGGTGCGACGCACGGTCTCGGGAAGCGGCACCGCCTCGAAGTCATCGTCGTCCACCTCCGTCAGCGCCTGGCTGAGGGAGCGCAGGGCGTCGCCGCTCGCCGGTTCCTCGGCCGCCTGTTGCTCCGCACGCAGCTCCGCGCGGCTGCGGCAGTCCCCGTACTCCTGGAAGTTCCATCCGCCGCCGTCACGGGCCTCCACCTTCACCCCGCAGCGAAGCCCCGCCAGCCCCAGGGCCCGATCCATCTCGGCCTGAGGGTCGCCCACAGTGGGTATCCGCACCACGCGGAGGGTCCCTGCGGCACCACGCTTGTCGAGCTTGAGCACCGCCTTCTCGACCTCGGCGCCCACAGCTCCCACCAGCACGGGCTCGCCCGTGAGCTGCCAGAGCTTGTGGAGCCTGGACTCCAGGTCCGAGCTGGTGGCGGCGCCCGCGATGCCGGCGAGCAGAAGAACAGCGGTGAGCGAGAACATGGGACCCCCTTCGATACTCCTGTGGTTGAACAGCGCCTCTGGGGCGCCACGCCCCTTGCGGCCCATGCGCGCCAGTGTAGCACTGGGCGCGTACACGGAGAACCTGTCCTGACCAAGGGAACGCGGGGGGCGCGATCCACCGCCGCGAGCCGGTCAGCCGTCGTCGCGCGGCCCGGAGCGAGCGTGGCCAGTTGCCGGCGGCTCGACGGGTCACGGGGTCGACGCGATGCCCGCTGTGGAGTGCGCCCTGGGGCTCCGAATCGTCCAGCGGAGGACAAGACGAGACAAGAAGGGAAGGTAGCCTAGGGAACCGAAGGCATGCAGAACGGGACAAGCCATCACAAAACGGGCTAGCTTCTCCCCACTCCCCGCTCCCAACTGGAGGTTCCATGCTCTCGCTCACCACGCTCGTCGGCCTCGGCTTGATCGCGTCGCTCTCCTCGCCCGCCCAGGCCGCGCTCCTCGAGCGCGTTGTGGATCAGGAGGGCACCCTCGACAAGCAAGACCAGCTGCGCGATGGCGGCCAGTGGGCCGACATCTTCCCCGTCGATCTCCAGGCCGGCGATCGGCTGCTGGTAGAGATGGAGGGCAGCAAGAAGCTCGACACGTTCCTGGTGGTCAAGGCCCCCAGCGGCACGGTCTACGAGAACGACGACGCCGGCAGCTCCAACGTCTCCGCCATCGACATGTTCGCGGAAGAAGGCGGCACCTGGATCGTCTACGCCTCGAGCTACGGCGCCGGGCAGAAGGGCAAGTACAGCATCCGCATCTCCAAGGCCGATGGCGACGGCTCGGCCCCTGCGCGCCCCCAGAGCGCCCAGGGCGGCGGCGGGCCCTCCATGGGCCAGATGGCCATGGGCCAGCCCACCAGCGGACGCCTCGAGGCCGGCGACGCACAGCTCGACAACGGCGAGTGGTTCGACGCCTACGAGATCCAGCTCCAGGCCGGCCAGCAGGTGGCGATCGAGATGAGCTCCAACGGGCTGGACACCTACCTGGGCCTGCGCTCTCCCTCGGGCGAGGTCAGCAGCAACGACGACTGGGACGGCTCCCGCACCCGCTCCCGGATCGAGTGGATGGTCGAAGAGACCGGCACCTGGGTGGTGCTGGCCACCACCTACGCCGCGGGCGAGGCTGGCGACTACAGCGTGTTGGCCCAGGCCTCCGGCGGTGGCGGCGTTGTGAGCGACAGTGGCAGCGCGACCAGCGGCGGCGCGGAGCGCTGGAGCGGCAGCCTGGGCGAGGGCGACACGGTCATCAGCTCGGGCGAGTGGATGGACCCCTTCTTCGTCGATGGCCAGGCGGGTGAGCGATGGATCATCGACCTGCGCTCGAGCAGCTTCGACCCCTTCCTGGTGCTGCGCACCCCCGACGAAGAGCAGATCATCAACGACGACTTCGAGGGCGCCAACGATCGATCGCTCATCGACTTCACCCTGCCCACCTCCGGCCAGTACATCCTGGGCGTCACCACCTACCGGGCAGGCGAGTCCGGCTCGTACGACCTCAGCCTGCGCCGCGTCAGTGACGACAACGCGCCCAGCGCCAGCGCCGACGCCCTCACGGGCAACCTGGGCTCCGGCGACGCCCAGCTGGACAACGGTGAGTGGTACGAGACCTTCACCATCAGCGGCCTGCCAGGCCAGAACCTGCGGGTGGAGATGCGGGCAGGCTTCGACACCTACCTGGGCATCATTGGCCCCGGCGACTTCAAGGAAGAGAACGACGACGGCCCCGACGGCAGCGGCCAGAGCCTGATCGAGACCGTGCTGCCCGAGGCCGGTGAGTACACCCTGATCGCCACCTCCTACGCCGCTGGCCAGGGCGGCGACTTCACCATCGAGATCACCGCAGGCCAAGCCACTCAGGAAGCCGCCGGCCAGCGCGACGTCATCGCCCTGGTCTCCGGTTCTCCCGCCCGCGGCACCCTCAGCGCCGGCGACATGACCCTCGAGGCCGGCGAGTACACCGACGTCTACGTCTTCGACGCCATCGCCGGCCAGGGCATCACCGCCTCGGTCAGCTCGAGCGACTTCGACCCCTACATGGCCCTGATGTTCCCCGACGACTCCATCGTGCAGAACGACGACTGGGAGGGCAGCTCCAACCTGTCGCGGGTCGAGGTGGTGGCCCCCACCACCGGCCGCTACCGGCTGATGGCCACCTCCTACCGCCCTGCCTCCACCGGCAGCTATCAGGTGCAGGTGGACATGGGCGCCAGCGACACCGTCACCTCCTACGCCCAGCACACCGGCATGGGCGAGACCTACGGCGTGTTCGTGGGCATCAGCGACTACCCGGACGACGGCCCCAACGATCTGGACTTCACCGCCGACGACGCCGTCTACCTCTACGAGGGGATGCAGAACGTGGGCATGGCCGCCAACCACGGCGTGCTGCTCACCGACAGCGACGCCACCGTGGACGCCATGGTCAGCGCCCTGCGCACCCTGGGCGCCCAGATGACCGACGAAGACCGCCTGGTGCTGTTCTACTCGGGCCACGGCGGCCGCATGGAGCACACCGGCGGCTTCCAGCCCGCCGACCCCGACGGCTACGACGAGACCCTCGCCCTGTACGACGCCCAGATCACCGACGATGCCCTGGCTGCGGTGCTCGACGAGATCGAGCACGGCACAGTGCTGGTGGTCTTCGACTCCTGCTTCAGCGGTGGCTTCTCGAAGGATCTCATCAGCCAGCCCCACCGCATGGGCCTGTTCTCATCCCACGAGGACGTCACCTCCGCGGTCGCCGCGAAGTTCCGCGCCGGCGGCTACCTGTCGCGCTTCATGGTCGAGGCCATCGGCGAGCGCAGGGCCGACGAGGACAACGACGGGGCCCTCACCGCCCTCGAGCTGTCCCAGTACCTGTACGAGCGCTATCGGTCCGACGTCAAGTCCATGCCCCAGGACAAGTCCGGTGCCTACGACGACATCGTGCTGACCGGCCAGAACCTCGGCTACCAGCAGATCATCGTCGACCGCGGCGGCGTGGGTCCCAGCCAGGTCCTCTTCGCCTGGTAGGATCGCGTCACTTGCAGGCGCCGTAGGGTCCGCTCCAGACCAGATCGGCAACCCAGCCATCCCAGAGCTCGACGCTCTGGGCGTAGGTCTGGACCTCGACGAGGGGGAAGTCCGCGGCGCCCGTGTCCGTGGAGCCGTCCCACTCGATGCCGATGGTCAGCGCGAGGTCCTCGGGCAGAAGCTCGACCACCTTCCCGCTCGCGTCCCACCCCACCTCGTAGCCGTACTCTGCGACCGCCCAGCCATGCCCCTCCACGTTGTCGAGGTAGTAGCGCGCGATGTCCTGAGGCTCGTCCTGGTAGTAGGTCTGCATGACGAGCATGGGCGTGGGGCCGCCAGAGTCCTGGATCGTCGGATCTTCGATGAGCAGGTGCCCCGTGGTCTCGAGGGCGACGCTGGCCACCCAGGAGTCGCAGGTGGGGGTGCAGGCCAGCGCCAGCAGGCCGTGTACGCACAGCGCCGCGACCACCAAGGTTGGACGAATGTTCCTCATGTACACCTCGGCTCCACCGACGGGCCCACCGTAGCCGAGGATCGTCGAATGGGGGCGTCGAAGTTTCGACGACCGCTGACGATCTTCGTCGACGCGCCGACCATCCTGGCAGCACGGTCCGCCGCAAAGAGCCCCATGGAGGCCACACAATCTGCACGGTGGGCGCTCAGAGGGAGGACGGCATCCTTCTTGCTTCTCCGGTGGCCATGCTTCACTTCACCGCCCATGCCCTCCCCCCGGACTTCCTCTTTCACGACTGGCGTGAAGCCCAGGCCCTGTGGGCCGGGCTGCTGGCCCTCGGGCCGCCAAAGGCGCTGGTGGTCATGCCGACCACGTACACCTGGTGACCCGCAGCCTGAGCAGGGAGGCCTGGCTGGGCTTCCTGCGGGGCTACGCCTGCTGGCGCAACCGCCACAGGGGCGAGCCGGGACGCCAGGTGTGGCTGCCAGCCTCACCACCCGAGCGGGTGGCGGACAGCAAGCACCTGCAGCGCACCCTGCGCTACGTTGCGCTGAATCCCTGCCGAGACCGGCTGGTGGCCGACCCCCTGGCGTGGCCGTTCAGCGGCCACCGCGACGCGGTGGGGCTGACCATCCCCGGCGCGCTCCCTGTGGTCCCCGACCCCTACCGCCACCACGCCTATGTCTCGGGGGATCCGAGCGTGCGCGTCGAGGGCACGGATCTGCCTGGCGGGATGCGGGGGATGCGGGAAGCGACCGTAGAGCAGGTCACCGCCGCGGTCTCGGCGCTGACCCGGACCACGTTGGATCAGCTGCGGCGGCGCGGACCCGCGCGCACCCTGTTGGTCCAGAGCGTGGTGGCCTGCACTCCCATGTCGAAGCGAGAGATCGCCGGAGAGCTCGATCTGTCCCACACGACCATCAACCGCGCCCTTCCCATCGCAGAGGGCGACCTTCGCTGCGTCGAGCGCGTACTCTCCGACGAGCGCTTCCCCGCCCTGTTGGACCAGGATCTCAGGCACAGCTGGGAGTGGCGACGCTACCGCCAGGTGCGCGAGCGCAGGGGAGCCCACGAGGCGTTGCTCCGGCTGGCGGAACCACAGCTGCGCAGGCGCAGCACCGCGCGGCGGCCAGGGAGCTGATCCGGGGACCTGAGCAACAAGGACCGGGATGAACGTTCCAACCTCGCGACAGGATCGGTGTGAACGTTCCACTCAGGGCGACCGAGGCGATCAGACCCGTCGATAACGGGCGTTCACCCGTGGACTCATCCGAGTATCAGCCACCGGACGGGACCGAATGGAACGTTGGAGGGCACCCTGTCGCCGAAGTGGAACGTTCGGGGCCACCCTTGTTGCAGACCACACGCTCTGGGCGACACAGGCGTGGTGGCTTCATCTCCGCAGGCTCAGATGGAGCCGGGATCGATGGCGGTCAGGGGAACGAGGTTGATGGCCATGCTGTCTTCCTCGGCCAACTCTGTGACGTCATCGACACCGCTGACGACTGCGAAGTCCTGGGCCAGGGCCACGTCCTCGCCCACGCCGTTGCCGCTGAGCACGTTGCTGGACAGGACCGCGGTGACGCCGTCGAGCAGGATACCGGCCCGGGCGGAGCCTTCGAGGGTGTTGCCCTCGAGGGTGGCCAGGAAGGTGGCCGGGTTGATGTTGCCGTCGCCCCGGCTGATGACCACACCGTCACCGGCGGTCTCGGCGGAGTCGGGGATGGCCGAGGCCAGGGTGCTCGTGACTGTGCTGGCGCTCATCGTGAAGCCCAGCCCCTGCAGCACGAACACACCCGCGCCCTGGTTGTCGGTGAAGGCGGCGTTGTCGACCGTGACCTGTACGGTGTCGGCCTGGACCTGCAGGCCGTGGCCGTAGTAGCCGCTGGAGTCGGCGACCGTGTCGCTGACGGCCACGCCGTCGATGTCGATCTCGCCGGCGTCGTCGATGAAGATGCCCACGGCGGTGGCGCCCGCGACCGACCCGCCGCTGATGGTGGCGCTGGCGCCCTCCTGCACGGCGATGCCGTAGCCCAGCCCGTCTGCGTCGGGCAGCAGCCCGTCCACCTGGACGTCCTCGAGGGTGGCCACGGTGACAGCCCCCTGGATGAGCACGCCGGCGGAGGTGCTCTGAGTGGACCGCACACTGGTGAGGGTGGCCAGAGCGTCGCTCCAGATCTGGATGTTGCGGGTGCCGCCGCGGGTACACAGGCCCTCGATCTGCACGTCCTGGGCCTCGCTGATCATCACCACAGGCGCCTCGGCGTCGTCGGCGTCGATGAACACCAGGTCCATGCCGCAGCCCTGGATGATGGTGCCGCTGTCGCCGGCAGCGGCGGACAGGCGCAGGTTGGCGCTGTAGACGCCCGCCCACACCGCGATGTGCTTGTCGTCATCCGACAGCCGGGTGAGCTCGAGGGCGCTGTCGAGATCCTGGAAGGGATGAGCCCAGCTGCCGTCGCCGTCGGGCTCGGCGTCGGCCCAGACGTGGACCGCCAGCTCGGGGCTGGTGATGAAGCCGGTGGCGCCGTCACCGCAGTCCTCGATGGCGGGCTCGTCCGGGGGCTGGGAGTCGCCGCCGGAGTCGGGCGCCGTGTCGGCCGGACTGTCAGGCTGAGTGTCGGCAGGGCTGTCGGGCCCAGTGTCGTCCTTGTCGCCGCAGGCGGCGAGCGCAGGCAGGAGGATCAGCAGGGCGGAGACGGGGAGGGCCCTCTGCATAGAAGCGCTCCTTTCGAGCACCATGTGGCTCGACACGGGATGGCGCGCTCGTATCTCGCCAGGACGGTGCCCGCCCTTCAGTCCGCCACGTCCATGCACGGGTGGTCCGCGGGTGGCTCGCAGGCCTGGGCTCCACCGTCCCAGCACACCGACACCCGCTCCCAGATCTCCTGCAGCAACGCGCAGCGCGGCTGGGAGAGCACGCCGAGGTCGATGGAGGTGTACGCCCCCACCTCGGTCAGAGCATGGAGGCGATCGTCGTGCTCCACGAGCAGACGCACAGCCCCGTGCAGGCGCTGGCTGAGCAGCCGGGTGCCGCTGCGGGTGTCCCACAGGCCCACGGTGCCGTCGGCGTAGCCCACGGCGATGCTCTGCCGGGGCCCGTCGGCGATGGCGCTGACGGCGCTGGTGGGGGTGTCCTGCAGGCGGAAGCTGCCCCGCGAGCCGTCCTTCCAGGACTGCTCGCCGTAGACCCCGCCGTTGCGCTCGCCGACCACCCAGCCGCTGCGGTAGGGGCCGACCACTGTGGGCTCCGCGAAGGGGAGGGGCCAGCGAGGGGACAGCCCACCGCGACCATAGGCCTCCTGGAGCTCCCCTGGGTATGCGAGCAGCAGATCGTCTCCGCCCCCGCCCAGCCCCAGGGCCAGCGGCGCATCGACCAGATCCAGCTTCGTCGCCCCCGCGGGCCCCAGCAGGTGGACGGCGCCGTCCGAACCCTGCACGCCACAGCCGGTCTCCATGGCCACCAGCCCACGCGCCCAGCCCAGATCGACGGAGCTCACCAGGCGGTCCTGCCGCAGATCCCAGAGCTCGACTACGCCGTCCCAGCTCAGCAGGCAGCCGGTGGACTTGTTCAACAGCTGCTCGGCCAGGCGCCCCCGCTGGTGGATGGCGACGTACCAGGCGCTGTCGGGCTCATCGGCGCTCAGGCCGTCCAGGGCTTCCCAGCCCCGGTGGCTGTGCCGCAGCCCAGCGTAGGGCAGCAGCGCCGAGCCGTACCAGGCCGGCAGACCAGAGACCGGGTCCCAGGTGCGCACCGTACCGTCGAAGCCGGCGGTGGCGAGCCCGGGAGCGCTCGGGTCGAAGGCCAGGCCCGCCACGGGTCCGCGGTGCCCTCGCAGGAGGGTGGAGGACCCATCCGCGAGATCCAGGAGCCCCACCGCAGGCACCGTGGAGCTGGCCGCGAGCCAGCGCCCGGTCGAATCCGCGCGCACCGCACGGCCTCGCCCCTCGAGCTGCAACGGAGCGGCCGCCGCGCCCCCCGCGAGGTCCCAGCTCCACACCTGGGCGTCGCGGGAGATGCCGTGGACGTGCCGACCATCGGGGGCGAAGGCCAACTGGGAGAGCACAAGGCCTGGAGCCGAAGCCTCGAAGACCGGCTGACCGTCGGGCAGCTCGACCACCCTGATCTCACCCTGATCACCCTCGGTCCAGCCCACCGCCAGCAGGCGGCCGTGGGGCCCGAAGGCCACCGCTGTGGGGCTGCGCTGATCCAGGATGGTCCGACGCGCTCCGCTGCCCAGGTCCCAGAGGTAGACCATGCCCGCCGCCCCCGCCGAGGCCAGCTGAGCGCCGTCGGGGCCAAAGGCCAGGTCGCGCACTGCGCCGTAGTGCCCCGTGAGCAGCTGCCGCAGCTCGCCGGTGGCGAGGTCGTGGATGCGCACGCTGTGGTCGGCGCCTCCCGTGGCCACGCTGCCGCCGTCGGGGGAGACCCGCAGCGTCTCGATGGTGTCGACGTGGGCGGTCCACGCCGCCAGCTGTTCGCCGGTGTGCCGGTCCCAGGTGCGCACGACGCCGTCCCAGCCGGCACTCACCACACGCTGACCGTCGGGTGAGTAGTCCACCGCGGTGGCCACGCCCTCGTGGCCGGCTGCCAGGCTGCCGCTGGTCGTGGAGGCCGTATTCCACAGGCTCACGCTGCGGTCGATGCCGCCCGAGGCGATGCGCGCGCCGTCGCGGTCGAGGGCGAGGGCGAACACCGCTGAGCGCCCCCCCTGGATGACCCGGGCAGCGACGGCCGAGGCAGGTGACCACAGGTGCAGCCGGCCCTGCTCGTCGCCCGCCGCGAGCATGCCACCGGACGAGGTGGCCCCGAGGATGGTGAACTGAGCCGATGGATCGCCACGGACCGCAAGGAGCTCGCCGGTGGCCAGGTCCCAGCTGCGCAGCGCGCCATCGTAGCCAGCAGTGACCAGGGCGCCTCCCCCTTCGAGGTAGGCCAGGCCCGTGACCTCGGCCTGGTGACCCTCGAGGATCAAGCGCTGGCCGCCCGTGTCCAAGTCCCAGGTGCGCACGGTCTGGTCGGCGCTGGCGGTGGCGAAGCTGCCCCCCCAGGGGTTCCAGGCGATGGCCGTGATGGGGCCGGTGTGGCCCTCGAAGCTCTGAACTGGACGCCGGGTCTCGAGATCCCACAGCAGCGCATCGCCGTCGAAGCTGCCGCTCAGCAAGCGCCCACCGCCGCGCTCGAAGGCCAGCGCCGAGACGATGTCACCGTGGCCTGGCAGCAAAAACGGAGGCTGGTCCAGGTCGGTCCACAGCACCACCTCGCCGCCGCCGGAGCCCGCAGCCAGCATGTCGCCGCCGGGGGACCAGGCCACCACGTAGAGGTCCCGCTCGGGTCCGGCCAGCGTGCGACGGGCCCCAGTCCAGCTGTCCAAGAGCACGAGATCCGGCGAGGCGGCAGCCACCGCCAGGCGCTGGCCGTCGGGGGAGAAGGCCAGGCCGGTGACCTCGGTCTCGAGCTTCTGGCGCATCAGCAAGGGCGTGGCCTGGATGCGCGCCCACAGGGCCCGGGCCAGCAGGGTGTCGTGCTGCTCGAGGGAGGCTCTCAGCCGGGCCTCGGCCTCGAGGGGCCGCTGGCCGTCCAGGGCCTCGCGGGCCAGCAAGAGCTGCTCGAAGGCATACTGCCGACCGAGGGCCTCGGCTTCCTGGCGGGCCTGGCGAGCTGCGACGGACAAGCCGACGGCCGCCACCACCGCCAGGGCCCCCAAGCCCACGGCGACGCTCAGGGGCCGGTTGCGGTTGACCACATGCGAGGCCAGCTCCAAGACCGAGTAGCGGTGGGCCACCACCCGCTCACCAGCCTGCCAGCGCTCGAGCTCACGGGCCACCTGCTGGGCGCTGGCCATGCGCTGTTCCTTGTCTCGCACCAGGCAGGCCATGGCCACCGAGGCCAGCTCCCGGGGGGCCTGCCGGCAGCGCGCCCGGACGGGCTGGACCTGCTTGCTGTCGTCCCGCAGCCAGTCCAGGTTCTGCTGGGCGGTCTTGCCGGGCACCGGCAGCGTGCCCGTGAGCAGCTGGTAGAGGATGGCGCCAAGGGCCCAGATGTCCGATGCCTCGTCCACCTCCCCGGGCCTGCCCCAGGCCTGCTGCGGCGACATGAAGGCCGGGGTCCCCATGACGCCCACCGTGCGGCTGGGGGAGGTGGCACCCGCCAGGGAGGCCCGGCTGGGACCCGCGGCGCCGGGCTCGGCATCGAGGCCGCTGGCCAGCCCCCAGTCCAGCACCACCGTCTCACCGAACTCGCCCACCATGATGTTGTCGGGCTTGAGGTCCCGGTGGATCACCCCCTGGCTGTGGGCGAAGGCCACGGCGTGGCAGAGGTCCACAACGTGGGGCAGCAGGGCCAGACGCCCGCGCAGCCCGTCTGAGGCCCCGAGGGCGGCCGCCAGAGAGCGCCCGCGCACCAGGCGCATGGTGTAGTAGGGCGCGCGATCGGCGCGCACCCCGATCTCGTGTACCGGCACGATCCCCGGGTGTTCGAGGGCTCCGGTGACGCGGGCTTCCCGCAGGAAGCGGCCCCGCGGGGCGAGGCGTCCGGACGGGGCGGGGAGCAGCTCCTTGATGGCCACCACCCGGCCCATGCGCTCGTCCAGGGCGAGCAGCACGCGGCCCATGGCGCCGGCGCCGATGACGGCGTCTTCGGGGGTCTGGGCGCTGTCCGAGGCGCCCGCCTCGCGGAAGCGACGCCAGTCCAGCAGGCGGTAGCGCTCCGGGGCCTCCTGAGGGGGCGACGCGGAGGACCCCGCGGACCCGCCAGCGGCGGGCGGACCCGCGTCGGCCACGGTGCGACCCGGACGGCCTGGCTGCTCTGGACGGTCTCCGCTCATCTCCTGCGTCTAACCGCCCAAGCCCCGTATTCGGAACCGCGGAGGGGACATCGGCGAAGCCCAGGCTGCCCCAGGGCGGGGCTCCCCTGCGCGGGACGAGCTGTGAGCACGCCTACACCCTCGCTCCCAGCGCTGTCACGGCAGAGCGCGAGCCCCGTCCACCCACCACACGAATCCACAACCGCCCACAGACGGGCCAACCCAGGAGACTCCATGACCCGCACCCATCGCCTGCTCCACCGCGCCCTGCCCTTCGCCCTGCTCGCCGCCCTCACCCCCCTGGCCCTGGTGAGCGGCAGCTCCGAGGCCGAGGCCTGCGACGGCTGCGCAGGCCTCGCCCAGGCCGCGGCGCCCATCGAGAGCACCCAGCTGCTGGTGGTCAAGTTCCACGCCGACTGGTGTGGCTCTTGTGAGAAGCTGGCGGGGCCCCTGGAGAGCCTGCAGGCCGACTTCGCAGGCAAGCCCGTGGACTTCGTCCGCCTGGATCTCACCAGCGACACCACCCGCGCAGCAGCCAAGGAGCGCGCAGAGCGCCTGGGGCTGGGCGAGATCTTCGAGAGCCACAGCGGCAAGACCGGCTTCGCCCTGATCATCGACGCCAGCACCGGCGCCATCGTGGGTGAGCTGCGCGCCAGCCAGGAGCTCGACGCCATGCGCGGCCTGCTCACCCAGTCCCTGCTCGAGGCGGCGGCGTAGCTCGCCGCCCGACGGGGTTACGACGACGATGATGCCCAGGCCCCCCCGCCAGCATCCCCAGACCCGGAGCGCACGCTGTGGCCGAAGCCGAGCTGATCGACGCCCTGCGGGCAGGAGACCAGGACGCCTGGCGCCAGACCTTGCAGGCCAACCTGCCGGCGCTGATCGGCTACGCCACCCGCATGACCGGCGACCGAGCGTCGGGCGAAGAGGTGGTCCAGGAGGCCCTGGTCACCGTGTACAAGGGCCTGAGCGCCTTCGAGGGCCGCTGCAGCCTGCGCTCATGGATGTTCAAGGCCGTGCGCAGCCGTGCGCTGGACGAGCTGCGCCGTCGGGGCCGGGTGGTGCTCTCTCCCCACGGCGATCCCCTCGAGGACGCCTTCGACGGTCGCGGCCGCTGGCGCGAGGAGCCGCCCGAGCTGGGCTCCGACCTGGACAGCCGCATCGACGCCCAGCGGGCCCTGGCTCAGGTCCGGCGCCAGGTCGACCGCTTGCCCCACGACCTGCGCGAGGTCTTCCTGCTGCGGGAGGTCCAGGGCCTGGACTCCAGCGAGATCTGCGCGGCGCTGGAGATCACCCCCCAGAACCTCCGCACTCGCCTCCACCGCGCCCGAAAGCAGCTGAGAGCTCAGGTGGTCCGCGCCATCCAGGAAGGGGTATAGCCCATGCCGTTCTCCCCCTGTAGGGTCGTCATCGAGCGTATCTCCGCCGTGATCGACGGCGAGGTGAGCGCAGTGGACCGCCTTCGCTTCCACGCCCACCTGGCCCTCTGCCCCCCCTGCAAGCGCTACTACGCGCAGCTCGTGGCGGTGCGCGCCCTGGGTTCCGAGCCCTCCGAGGAGGATCTTCCCCAGGACTTCGCCGCGGTGATGTCCTTCGTGCTCGACGCCGTGGAGCCTCCCGACAGCCGCCCCCGCCAGAGCGGATAGCGCACCCGCTATCACGGGTTAGGGCCGGTCCATGGAGACCCTGAAGGCCATCTACGGGCGGATCAAGGCTATCGGGCGCCGCGTGCAGGCCCGCGCCGTGATCGTCGGCCTGTGGCTGCTGTATTGGCTGGGCCTCGGCCCCGTGCGCCTGGTGATGGCCTTGTTCCGCCGTGACCTGCTCACTTCGGTCGACCCCGATGCCCCGACCTTCTGGCTCGAGGTCTCCCCCCAGGACTACGACCCCTCCCAGCTCCCCCACCAGAGTTAGCCGCTCATGCGCAAGCTGATGATGATCATGAAGGGCGCCTTCCACCTGATCCGGCGGAACAAGGTGTGGTTCCTGATGCCCATCCTGCTGGGCCTGGCCCTGCTGGCCTTCCTGGTCTACACCCTGGGCCCCGTAGCCATGGTGACCTTCCTCTACGCCGGGATCTGACCCTCCATGCCGGTCCTGGGCCTGTCCTGCCACTACCACGACGCCGCCGCGGCCCTGTGCGAGGGCGGGCGCATCCTGGCGGCGGCCCACGAGGAGCGCTTCGACCGCCAGAAGGGCTCGCCGGGGCTGCCCGTCCAGGCCATCAATGCCTGCCTGCAGCACGCCGGCATCACCCTGGACGACGTGCCGGTGGTGGCGTTCTACGAGAAGCCCTTCCGCAAGCTCGAGCGGGTGCTCATCAGCCACCTGCGGGCCTGGCCGCGCTCCCTGCCCACCTTCCTCGACACCATGCCCCCCTGGCTCGAAGACCGCCTGGTGCTGCCCCTGGCCCTGCAGCGGGACCTGGGCTTCCGTGGCGAGCTGGTCTACCTGCCCCACCACCTGGCGCACGCGGCATCGGCCTTCCTGCCGTCCCCCTTCGAGCAGGCCGCCATCCTCACCGCCGACGGCGTGGGCGAGTGGGACAGCACCACCATGGGTGCGGGGCGCGGACGCGAGATCGAGCTGAAGTGGAAGCTCGAGTACCCGCACTCCCTGGGCCTGCTCTACACCGCCGTCACCACCTGGCTGGGCTTCCGACCCCTGCGCGGCGAGGGCAAGGTGATGGCGCTGGCGGAGCTGGGTGAGCCCGATCTGCTGCCCCAGCTGCTCGAGCTGGTCACCGTGCGCCCCGACGGTTCCTTCCGGCTCGACCCGGCGGCCTTCGCCATGGTCGAGGGCGACCGCATGTACGGCCGCGCCTTCGAGCAGCGCTTCGGCCCGCCCCGAGCCCCTGGCGCTCCCCTCGAGGACCAGCACCGCGCCATGGCCGCCAGCCTGCAGCGCCTGCTCGAGGACATCGTGCTGCGCATGGCCCGCCACCTGCATGCCCAGACCGGGCTGGACCAGCTCTGCATCGCAGGCGGGGTGGGCCTGAACATCACCGCCACCAGCCGCATCCTCGAGGACACCCCCTTCCGCGAGCTCTACATCCAGCCCGCGGCGGGCGACGCCGGCGGCGCCCTGGGGGCCGCCCTGTACCAGTCCCTACGGCAAGGCGGCGAACGCGAGCCCATGCTGTCGGCCGCCCTGGGGCCCGAGTACAGCGACAACCACTGCCGCCGCGCCCTGCTCACCGCCGGCCTCGAGCCCGTGGAGCTGCCCCGCGAGCTGCTGCTGCACCGGGTCGCCCAGCTCATCCACCAGGACCGCATCGTGGGCTGGTTCCAGGGTCGCATGGAGTACGGCCCCCGGGCCCTGGGCCAGCGCAGCATCCTGGCCAACCCCTGCAACCCGCGCATGAAGGACATCCTCAACGCGCGCATCAAGCACCGCGAGCCCTTCCGCCCCTACGGGGTCAGCGTGCTGCGCAGCGGTGCCGGAGCCTTCTTCGCGCCCGACCGGGACTCCCCCTTCATGCTGCAGGTGGCCCAGGTCCTGCCCGGCCAGGCCGACCGCATCCCCGCGGCCATCCATGCCAACGGCACCTCCCGCCTGCAGACGGTCACCCTGGAACAGAACGGCATCTACGCCGAGATGATCCAGGCCTTCGAGGCCATCAGCGGCGTGCCCATGGTGATCAACACCAGCTTCAACGACAACGACGAGCCCATCGTCTGCAGCCCCGCCGACGCCGTGCGCTGCTACCAGAACACCGAGCTGGACGCCCTGGTGCTGGGCCCATGGCTCGTGGAGAAGCCCCGGGCGAGCGGGGATCACTCCGGAGCGTAGAGCGCCACCCCGCAGGGCCAGTCCAGCACCCGAGGGTAGCGAACCCCCGCGTGGGTGACCACGGCCGGGAAGCTGTGGGCGAACAGGGCCAGGATGGCGTCAGGTCGCGGCTGATCGCTGGCGGGGATGGCGAAGTCGGCCGCCACCACGGAGGGCAGGTCCAGGTAGCGCACCCTGGGAGGCTCCTGCCCGCGGTCCTCGAAGGCCGTCCACACCAGGTAGGAGGGCGCAGACCAGCGCGTCACCAGGCCCAGCTCTCGCACCTCGTGCTGCTGGACCCAGGGGACCAGATCCGAAAACACGGGCTCCAGGTAGTCCACCGCGGACCAGCGCAGGCTGGCTCGCGCTTGGGACAGCACCCCGCCCTGACCCCACAGGGGCCGCAGCTCGGCGTCCAAGGCGAAGGGCGCGGACAGCAGCAGCAGCAGCCCAGCAAGGGCCATGGCCAGCCGGGTCGAGATCAGGTGGCCCAGCACCACCATGGACCAGGATGCCGCCAACACGAACATGGGCAGCAGCAGCCGTGAGCCCCAGATCTGCCACTTGACCTGGACGTGGAACAGCAGCACCCCCAGCAGCACAGTGATGCCCAGCACCACCAGCTCCCCCCGCGGGCGGCCGCGGCGCACCATCAGCAGGACAGGCAGGCAGCCCAGCGCGAGCAGGAAGTGGAACGGGTTGCTGCCGGTGTCTTCGTCCCGGGCCATCGCGTGGACCGTGAAGAGCTGGCCCATGCCGTCGCAGCCCGTGGGGGTGGTCAGGCCGCACTCCACGGTGGAGCTGACCCGCGGCTCGCCGTCGGGGATGCCCCAGGAGATCCCCAGGGCCACCGTGCGCTGCACCAGCCCGCGGTTGTAGCCGTCGAGGCGCCTGTTGAGGGCCGCCAGGCTGCGCTCCGACGGAGCCATGGGGCCCAGCCAGGCCAGCTCCAGGTGGGGCGCCGCCAGCTGCATGGCCCCGTTGCGCACCAGGTTGAAGGCCACGTAGCGCGGGCTGTGTACCTCGTTCAGCAGCGCGGTCTGTTGATCCGACGGGGCCAGCGCGCTGCCGAAGAGGCGCAGGTTTCGGCCCCAACCCGGAGTGCTGGGCAGGGCGGTGCAGAGCAGCACCACGGCCACGGCGCCCAGCAGCGGCCCGCGGCGCCCGGGACGCCAGCCCCCCGACCACAGCTCGGCCAGCACCCAGCCCGATCCGATGGCCGCGCCGTGGATGAAGCCCGTGCCCTTGGTGAGCACCGCCAGGCCCAGGGCCGCGCCCCCGCAGGCCAGGGTCAGCAGATCCCGGGAGCCGCCGAAGCTCCGCTGGAAGAGCAGGGCCGCGGCCACCGCCAGCCACCCGGTGACGAACAGGTCCGTCATGGCGGTTCCAGCTTGCAGCACGGCCATGGGCAGGCTGGCGGCGCAGACCGCCGCGGCCAGCTGCAGCCGCCCGTCTCCTCCCAGGGCCCGGGCCAGCAGCGCCGCTCCACCGGCGGTCAGCAGCCAGGCCCACAGCTGGGGGATGTTCGCCCAGCGGTCGCTCCCCGCCAGCACCCGCAGGTGCAGCTGGAACCAGGCCGGCAGGGAGCCCATGAAGACGTGGCGAGGATCGGGGCTGGCGTAGGGCTCGATGCCCGCCTGCTGCACCCACATGCGGACCCGGGAGAGGTGGTAGCTCAGGGCGTCGAAGGTGTTGGGGGGCGCCCCGAAGGCCACCAGCAGCAGCACCAGGGCCAGCAGCACCAAGCCCATGGCCAGCAGCACGGCGCCCGGGGACCGCGGCATGCTCGGGCTGGGCAGACAGGCGGCCAAGGGCGGAGCGCCCGCGGGCGCACGCAGCAGGAAGGTCGCCGAGACCGCCAGCGCCAGCGCCCACACCCCGTGCAGCAGCCCGGGGCGGGCCCAGCGGCCCACCGTCAGCTCCAGCCCCTCGGACAAGCCCGCCACCACCAGCCCCAGCAGCACGGCGGCCAGCAGCAGCGCCTCCAGAGGCGCACGTCCCCGCCGCACCAGGCCCAGCGCCAGCAGCAGCCAGACGCCGAAGGGCAGGGACGCGGTGAGGACCATGGAGATCTCGGAGTGAGGAGGCCGTAGGAGGAGCGCGCCAGGCTGTTCGGCCAGGGGCTGCGGCGTGGGGCCGGAGGCGACGATAGTACCAGCTACGCCCCCTCGCAGGAGCCCGTGCGCTCGTGACAGCCCCCTCCCCCCCCCGGGCCACACATCCCCCTCGCCCGGGGCGGGTGGCCGTGTTGGGCGCGGGCATCGCCGGGATCACGGCGGCCGACGCCCTGGCCAAGGAGGGCATCCCCGCGGTGCTCCTCGAGGCCGAGGCCAAGATCGGGGGCCTGTGCAGGACCGAGTCGGTCCACGGCTACCTGTGCGACATCGGCGGCCACCGCTTCTTCACCAAGATCCCCGAGGTCCAGCAGCTGTGGCTCGAGCTGATGGGGCCCGACATGCTGGTGCGCGAGCGGCTCTCGCGCATCTACTACCGGGGGCTGTTCTTCGACTACCCCCTGCGCGCCGGCAACGCCCTGCGCAACCTGGGCCTGCGGGAGTCGGCGCGCTGCGTGGCCTCCTACGCCCGGGCCCGCCTGCGGCCCCGCGGAGACGAGCAGAGCTTCGAGGCCTGGGTCTCCAACCGCTTCGGCGACCGGCTGTTCGACATCTTCTTTCGCACCTACACCGAGAAGGTCTGGGGCGTCCCCACCCACGAGATCAGCGCCGACTGGGCCGCCCAGCGCATCCGGGACATGGAGCTGGCCACCGTGCTGCGGCGGGCGCTCTTGGGCCTGGCCGGGCGCGGGCGCCAGGTGGGGCCAGACGCCGAGCGTTCGCTGGTGGAGCGCTTTCACTACCCCTCCCACGGCCCGGGGATGCTCTGCGAGCGACAGCTCGCCCGCGCCTGCGCTGGGGGCGCCAGCCTGCACACCGGCCACCGGGTGGTCCGGCTCGAGCACGACGGCCGGCGCGTGCTGCAGGCGGTGGCGGCCACGGCAGATGGCGAGCGCAGCTTCGAGGCCGACGCCTTCCTGTCCAGCATCCCCATCCACCAGCTGGTCCAGGCCATGCACCCCGCTCCGCCCAGCGCCGTCCTCGAGGCTGCGCAGTCCCTGCGCTATCGGAGCTTCCTGGTGGTCTTCCTGGCCCTGGATCGCCCGGATCTGTTCCCGGACAACTGGATCTACGTACACGAACCCGGCACCAGCCTGGGGCGCATCCAGAACTTCGGCAACTGGTCCCCACATATGGTGCCCAAACCGGGCCACTCCGCCCTGGGCCTCGAGTACTTCTGCACCCAGGGTGACGAACTGTGGAGCATGGAGGACAGCGAGCTGATCGCCCTGGGCCAGCGGGAGCTCGAGGCCACCGGCCTGAGCCGCGGGGCGCGGGTGCTGCACGGCGCCGTGTTCCGGGCACCCATGGCCTACCCGCTGTACACCACCGGCTACCAGCACCAGGTCACCGTGCTGCGGGACTGGCTGGGGCGCCTCGAGAACCTGCAGCCCATGGGCCGCTACGGCATGTTCAAGTACAACAATGCCGACCACAGCGTGCTCACGGCCCTGCTGGCGGTGCGCAACCTGCTGGGTGGTGAGCACGACGTGTGGGCGGTGAACACCGACGAGGACTACCTGGAGTCCGACGAGTCCTAGGCGATGTCGAAGTCGCGGATGCGACGCAGCACGAAGCGCAGCTGACGGGGGCGGGCGCGCCGCAGCAGCTTGGCCACCCGGCGCGGATGCCGCAGGAAGAAACGGCGAAAGGCGCGAGCGGGAGTGCGAGCCAGGAGTTTGGGGTCGAGCCCCGGAGGACACCAGGTGAGCTGCTGGAAGCTGCGGGCGTCTCCGGTGCTGGGGCTCGAGGGGGCCAGCTCGCCGTACAGGCGGCTGCCCGGGAGCACGTCCAGCAGCAGGAACTGGGCGCGATCCAGCCGCGAGTCGCAGGCGAAGCGCAGGGTCTGCTCGATGGTCTGCTCGGTCTCACCGGGCAGGCCGAAGATGAAGAAGCCCTGGGTGTCGATGCCGACCTGAGCGGTCATGTCGATGGCGCGCGAGATGGCGGCCAGGGTGGTGCCCTTGCCCACACCCCGCAGGATCTCCGGGCTGCCCGACTCCACACCGAAGGCCAGCAGGCTGCAGCCGCTGCGCTTCATCAGCTGCAGTAGAGGACGATCGAGGGTGTCCACCCGCACGCCGTTGGGGGCGGCCCAGCTGATGTCCAGCCCCCGGGACAGGATGCCCTCGCAGATGGCGGTGACGTGGGGGCGGCGCAGGGTGAGGTTGTCGTCCTCGAAGTGGATCTCCCGCACGCCGTAGCGCTTCACCAGCAGCTCGATCTCGTCCAGCACGTTGCCGGGAGAGCGGAACCGGATGCCGCCGCCCCACAGGCCCGGGCTGGCGCAGAACGAACAGGCGCAGGGGCAGCCCCGGCTGGTGACGATGGGGGCCACGGGGAAGCGCGCCACGAAGGCGCCGTGGGGGGCCAGCTGGTAGCGGCGTGGGTGCATGAGGTCCCAGGCCGGGAAGGGCAGCGCGTCCAGATCGGCGACCAGGGGACGGGGCTCGGGCATCCCGACGCCGCGCTCCCACACACCGGGGATGGACCCCGGATCGGACAGCGCCTCGAGCAGCGCGGCCAGGCTGGCTTCCCCTTCGCCCACCACGCAGAATCGAGCGCCGGTGGCCTCGAGGGTCTGGGCAGGCAGGGCGGTGGCGTGGGGGCCGCCCACCACCACGGCCTTGCCCGCCGCCGCCAGGGCCTGGGACAGGGCGGCCGAGCGAGCCAGGGTGTCGCTCATCACCCCGATGCCCACCAGATCGGCGTCCGTGCAGCGGGCCACGATGGCGGCGTCGTCGAGGTTGTCTGCCAGGCCGTCGACGATGGCCACGCTGTGGCCGGCCTGGCGCGCGGCGGCGGCCAGGTAGCCCAGGCCCAGCTGAGGGGTGATCAGGTGGGTGTGGTAGCGGGGCCGGACCAGGGCGAGGTGCATCAGGCCTGGCCCTCGACGCGAAAACGGGAGGCCTGCTCGCGCAGCTGGGCCACAGTCACGGGGACAGGGGTCTGGCGGCCCACCCGCAGGGCGAAGCCCACCCGCTCGACCAGGGTGTCAGCGTGCTGACCGATGTAGACCAGCTCCGGGTAGCAGGCGTACATGCAGCCCTGGCAGGCCTGGACCCGATCCTGGATCGCTCGCCGGAAGGACTCGCTGCGGTAGCGCTCCACGAAGTCGGGCTCGAGCAGCGAGTGCTCACCCGCCAAGTCCACGCAGGGCAGGAAGCGGCCCTGGGGGCTGATGGAGAAGTACTGGACCGGGCTGGTGCAGCTCCAGGTGGGCAGGCCGCCCTGCAGCCAGGCGGCGCTCTCCTGCAGGAAACGGCGGGAGCTGTAGACGTGCAGGCCCTGGTCCTTCATGGCCAGCAGCTGGGCGAAGGTGGCCGCGATCTGCGGGCGGTCCCGGCGACCGAAGGCCAGCTGGGCGTCGTCGCCGCGCACGATCCAGCCCTGGTCCGCGGACTCGAGGTGCACCGGGATGGGGGCCGCCCAGAAGCCGATGGCCGTGACGAAGCGCACGATGGCCGGCAGCTCGTGCAGGTTGGGGCGGCAGACCGTGGTGTTGACGCCGTGGACCCGGCCGCGACCCTGCAGCGCCTGGCTGAACGCCGCCATGCCCTCCAGAGCTTGACCCCACGACCCCGGGCGGCCGGTGATGGCGTCGTGCACCGCCGGATCGAGGGAGTGCAGGGAGATGCTGACCTCCTGCAGCCCCGCGGTGGCGAGCTCCCGCGCCTGCTCGGGGTGCTGCAGGGCGCCGTTGCTCTGCATGCGCACCATCAGCCCCTGCTGGGCGAAGGCCTGGACCAGGGCCGGCAGGTCGTGGCGCAGCAGGGGCTCGCCGCCGCTGAGGACCAACACCCCCACCCCCAGCCTGCGCAGCACCACCGCCAGCTGCCGCACCTCGCCCACGGAGAGCTCCCGCTCACCCGCGCGGCTCGAGGTGACCTCGCACATGCGGCAGCGCTGGTTGCACCGGGTGGTGACCGCGTACTGCACGTAGGCCGGGCGGCGGCCGATGAGCGCGGCCTCGGCGAAGATCAGGTTTCGACGGAGAGCGTGCAGGGCCGACATCAGGACACGACGTTGTCGCCGCCGCTGACCATGAAGTAGCCCAGCGCGTACTGCATCCCGATGCCGTCCCTGGCACCGTGTACCAGGTAGCGGGCCAGGTTGCCCACGAAGGCCCCCCGCTGCTGGCGCGCCATGCGCAGCATGCGCCGGGAGGTGAAGTGCACCAGGCAGCGGTAGCGGTAGGCCGCGATCTGCCGGGGGGAGAGGTCCTGGGTGTAGACGTTCGAGTGCTGGTGCAGGCTGTCGATCTTCTCCCAGGCGTCCTGGTCGATGTGCCCCCCCAGCTCGGCCACCAGCTCGGCGGCCCGGGTGGCGGGCAGGGGGCGGTAGGTGAAGAAGATGGGGCGGTCGACCTCGAGCTCCCGCACGAAGCGGAAGGTGTCGCGCATGGTGGACATGCTCTCGCCCGGACCGCCCAGGATGTTGTAGCCGGTGACCACGATCCCGTGCTGGTGCAGCAAGGCGATGACCTTGCGGTACTGGGCGTCGGGGATGGGCTTGTGGTAGACCTCGCTGCGGATGCGCTCGTTGCCCGACTCGATGCCGATGCGCACCACCCCGGCGTTCGAGTCCGCCAGCAGCTTCACCTTGTGCTCGTCCAGCTGGTCGGCCCGGGAGAAGCACGAGTAGGGGAGCTCGGTGGCCAGCCCGATCTCCTGGTAGGCGGCGCTGAAGGCCTCGAGCCAAGGCAGGTTGACCGTGAACGCCGGGTCGAAGGTGTGGGCCACGCGCATGCCGCGGTGGCGGTACTTGGCGTAGTGGTGCTCGATCTCGCGGGCGTAGGCCACGGGATCCCGGGTGCGCAGGTAGCGGCCGGGCATCCGCTCGCGCAGGGGCTGCTCGGAGCAGTAGGTGCAGCCGTAGGGGCAACCCCGGTTGCCGATCACGTAGATCACGCCGTTGTAGAACAGGAAGCGCTCGAGGTCTTCCCACAGGTCGTAGTCGGGGATGGGCAGGCTATCGATGTCCTGGTTGAGCTCCCGCAGCTCGTTGCGGACCACGGCGTCGCCGTCCTTGAACCACAGGCCGCGGATGCCATGGCCCGACCGGCCGGCCTCGAGGGCGTCGAGCCACTCGGTGAGCGGGTACTCCCCATCGCCGATGCACACCGCGTCGACCTCGGGAAGGGCGATGGTGGGCTCGGGCATCAGGGTGGCGTGGTAGCCGCCCAGGATGATGGGCAGGTCCCAGCGGGCCTTGATCTCCACCAGCATCGGCTTGATGTACTGCATGTACATGGACACCGAGGACACGCCGATGACGTCGGGCCGGTGCTGCTCGATGTGCCGCGCCAGGTGCTTCCGCCAGTCCCGGGCGTGGTAGGTGAAGTCCAGTATCCGAGCGCTGTGGGTGGTGCGCTCGTTGATGTAGGTGGCCAGGTAGGTGATCCCGATGTCGATGATCGACGGATCGCCGGACAGGTTCGGGCTGAGGATGGAGATCTTCATCGCGGGGCAGCTCGGGGCGTGACTCTCGGTCAGCGTAGCCTGTCGACGTGGGAGGTGGGTGCGGTGTGGGTCACCGGCTGGACTGGTCCAGCCACTCGTCCTGCGCCTCCATGGCGGAGATCAGTCCGGCCCGGCCCGAGACCTCGGCCAGCTCCTCGCTGACTCCGGCGTACTCGGCCTCGGTCCACATGGCCCACAGCCGCAGGACGCCGTCCTCGGTCGGGAGCCAGGCCTCGAGCTCCCAGTCCTGCCACAGGTGGTTGCTGTCGGAGTCGCCGTGGGCCGACTCGGCGATCCAGTTGCGGGACAGCACGGCGCCGTCCACCCAGCGGTAGTCCTCGTACAGGGTGAAGCCCATCTGCATCAGCAGGTTCGACCGGAAGATGGCGTTCTCGGTGCGCAGGAACTCGCAGCCGCCGTCCTCGAAGCAGCCCTGGCCCTCGAGGAAGCTGCGCTCGTAGCTCTCGGCGGTGGGCGAGGCCGGCGTCAGGTCCGCCTGCAGCATGATTGTGACGTGGTCGGTGACGGGGTGAGGGCTGCTGTAGACCACGGCCAGGCCCCCGCAGTCTCCGGGATCGCGGCCCGCTGGTGGCTCGAGCTCGGCCAGATCCTCGATCGTCGGCGGGCTGAGGGACCAGCCCTCGTCCGGGGCCTGCTCGAGCAAGGGGCGCAGGTTCTCCACCCCGGCCGCGAGGATCTCGGGGTCCTGGGTCTCGAACTCGCGGAACAGGAAGATCGCCAGCTCGTCCAGCTCGGTGGGCGCCTCGACAGGGTGCTTGCAGGCCAGCAGGGTGAGGAGCAGCGGAAAGATCACGGTCGTAGGCCGGGTCACGGGGTCGTGGACAGCCTAAACTCCCATGAGGTCGCCATGCTACAGGGAGGCTCCTCGAGACCCCACTTCCCCGGTGATCCGTATGCCGAGCCTGCTCACCGACTTGCTGCTGGGTGCGGCCCAGGAGGCGCCCTCCAAGGGCATGAAGATCCCCGGTGGGACCGACCGCACCTGGCCCGATCTGCTGGCTGCGGCCCGCTGCGCGGCGGGGGGGCTGAACGCGGCCGGGGTGAAGCCCGGACAGCGCGTGATGCTGCTGGTGGTGGACATCTCAGACTTCTTCCCCATGTTCTGGGGCGCTCTGCTGGCCGGGGCCACACCGGTGCCCCTGGCTCCGCCTCGGGACCGTTCCTCGGCAGAGCGGGACCGCGTGCTGCGGGTGGCCAAGCGCCTGCGAGGCCCCGCCATGGTGGTGGACCGGGGCGTACGCGTGGCGGGCCTGCCCCTGCTGGACGCGGGGGAGCTGCTGGCGGGTGAACCCCTGGCGCAGCAGCGCCAGGCCCCCGAAGGTGCCGCGGCCCTGATCCAGTTCAGCTCGGGCTCCACCGGCCACCCCCGGGGCGTGGTGCTCAGCCACGCCAACATCCTGGCGAACGTGCGCCAGATGGCCCAGGCCTACCCGATCCGCAGCGACGACCTCAAGCTCACCTGGATGCCCCACTGGCACGACATGGGGCTCATCGGCTGCCACCTGCTGCCCCTGTGGATGCGCATGGGCGAGGTGCGGCTCTCCCCCCTCGCCGTGTTCGAGGACCCCATCGCCTGGCTGCGGGCCGTGGACGAGCACGGGGTCAGCCTGATCTCCACCACCAACGCCATGATGGATCGGCTGAACCGCCGGCTCGAGCGGGCCAAGCCCCGGGATCTGAGGCTCGACGGCCTGCGCCTGATCTTCAACGGGGCCGAGCCCATCAGCGTCGAGGTCTGCCGCCAGTTCTGCCGGCTCACGGGCCTGCCCGAGGCGGTACACCTGCCCTTGTACGGCCTGGCCGAGGCCTCGGTAGGAGTGGTGGCCGCGCGACAGGGAGGCCTGCACACCCTCGAGGTGGACGGCCGCGAGGTGGTGGTCATCGGCCGGCCCCTGCCCGAGCTGGAGCTGCGGGTGGTGGACGAGCAAGACCAGCCCATGGCAGACGGCCAGCAGGGCCGCCTGCAGTTCCGGGGCCCCAACGCCTTCCAGGGCTACCTCGAGGACCCCGAGGCCACCGCCGCCACCAAGGTCGACGGCTGGGTTCGCACCGGCGACCTGGCCATCCTCGAGGGCGGGCGCGCAGCCATCACTGGCCGCCACAAGGACGTGGTGTGTGTGGACGGTCGCAACCTGCATGCCCATGACGTCGAAGCCGCCGCCGAGGCCGTGCCCGGGGTGCGGGCCAACGGGGCGGTGGCGGTGCCGGATCGCCGGGGCCAGGTGGAGCGCCTGGCCCTGGCCGTCCAGGTGGCCCCGGACCACGACGTGGCCCCGGTGCTCTGGGCGGTGCAGCGGGCCGTGACCGCCGCCATGGGTGTGGAGCCATCCGCCGTGCGGCCCGTGCCCAAGATCCCCCGCACCACCAGCGGCAAGAAGCGCCGTGCCTACCTCGCGGTAGAATTGGAGAACGGCGGCCTGGACGCCCCTTCCCCAGACTCGGTGGCCCTGGTTCGCGCCACCTGGGCCGGCGCGCTGGGGAGACCGCTGGGCGACGAGCAGCTGGACACCCCCTTCACTGAGCTGGGGGGCGGATCCATCGAGGCCGTCGATGTGCTGCTTCGCCTCGAGGCGCGCCTGGGCGTGGCCCCTGACCACCGCCTGCTGATGCGCGGCGACACCGTGCGGGCCATGGCGGCGCTCATCGAGGCCCATCCACCTCGCTCGGCTCCCCTGCCCCAGGCCCGGGGCCAGCAGCCCGTGGCCATCACCGGCGCGGCCTGCCTGCTCCCCGGCGCCGACAGCCCCGCCGCCTTCTGGGCCCTGGTGCGCGCGGGTCAGACCGTGATCGGCCCGCCCCCGCCGGGGCGCTGGCCAGACGCCACCGCCCGCTTTCCCGGCGGGTTCCTGGACGACGTGGACAGCTTCGACGCCGCCCGCTTCGGCATCGAGAATGCCGAAGCCGCTGCCATGGACCCCCAACAGCGGCTGATGCTCACGGTGGCCACCCAGGCCCTCGAGGGCGCGGGCCCCGACACCCACCAGATCGGTGTGTTCGTGGGCGCCGGCCAGCAGGCCAACCACGAGGCCGTGCTGCAGCACCTGGACCGGGACCTGCCGCCTGGCACCCTGGCGGGCAACCTGCTCAACATGCTGGCGGCGCGCATCTCGCACCACCTGGACCTGCGCGGCCCCGCCCTGAGCGTCGACACCGCCTGCTCCGCGTCCCTGGTGGCCCTGCACCTGGCCAGCCGCAGCATCGCCGCGGGCGAGTGCGACGCCGCCGTGGTGGGCGGCGTCAACCTGAACCTCTCCCCCGTGGGCCATCGCCTGTTCGAGTGCGCCGGGGCGCTGTCCCCCACAGGCCGCTGCCTGCCCTTCGATGCCGAGGCCGACGGCATGATCCCCGGTGAGGGGGCCGTGGCCATCGTGCTCGAGCCTCTGGCCGCCGCCAAAGCCCGGGGCGCCCGCATCCTGGGCGTGCTGCTGGGCTCGGCCGTCAACAACGACGGCGCCTCCCTGGGGGTCATGGCCCCCAACCCCAGCGGCCAAGAGGCTGCTATCCGCGCCGCGCTCGGCGCAGCCCGCACCGAGCCCGATCGGATCGCCTACGTCGAAGCCCACGGCACAGGCACCCCCATCGGCGACCCGGTGGAGCGCTCTGTGCTGGCCCGCTGCTACCCCCACGGCCCGCGCATCGGCGCGGTCAAGGGCATCGTGGGCCACGGCCTGGCCGCCGCCGGCCTCACGGGCTTGTTGCGCACCCTGGACGAGCTGGACGCCGACCAGGTTGGCGCCGTCTCCAGCTTCGGCTTCGGCGGCACCAACGCCCACGCGGTGATCCGCGGCGGCGACCCAGAGGATCGCCTGGGCCTGGACCAAGCTCCGCCCCGGGGCCCCCGCCACCGCCTGGGCGCCCCCAGCGCCACGGGCTGGGTACACGTGGTGGGGCGCGACCCCATGGGCGGCCTGACCTGGCGCCCCTGCCCCCAGGGCCCGTCCCCCCTCGAGCGTGGCGGCGCCTACGTGATCACCGGCGGCAGCGGGGCCCTGGGCGCACACCTGGCCCGCTGGCTGGCCAGGGAACACGCCGCCCGCCTGCTGCTGGTGGGCCGACGCGAGGCCGGGCCGGATCAGGTGCGCCTACTGGACGAGCTCCGGCAGCTGGGCGGTCAGGGCTGGTACGTCAGCGCCGACCTCACCCAGCCTCGGCACGCCGCCCGAGTGATCACCCAGGCCCGCGGACAGCTGGGCGAGGTGGACGGCTTGTTCCATCTGGCGGGCAGCACAGGCGACGACGCCATGGGCCCCAAGCGCGACGGCCTGCTGGCCCTCGAGCCCCTGGACGCGAAGCTCACGGTGCTGTTCAGCTCCATCTCGGCCGTGATCCCCGGCCTGGACCGGGGCATCGAGCCCTACGCCCGGGCCAACGCCTGGCTGGACAGCTGGGCCATGGAGCAGCACGGCAAGGGCCGCCGCTGCGTGAGCGTGGCCTGGCCCCCCTGGGAGGGCACCGGCATGGCGGGCTCCTGGGCCCAGGCCTTCAGGGAACGAGGCCTCGAGCCCATCGCCCCCGGGGTGGCCATGGCCGCCCTGGAGTGGGCCCTGGGCAGCGGCGAGCCCTGGGTAGTGGTGCTGAAGCGCGGTGCCCGGGTGGACACCACGCCCCTGCCCGAAGACCTCGAGGACCGAGTGCGGGCCCTGGTGGCCCGGTCGGCCGAGCTGGAGCCTGGGGCCCTGGACGACGCCACCCCCCTGATGGAGCTGGGCATCGACTCGGTGGAGGCCATGGACCTGCTGCGAGCCCTCGAGGAGGCCACAGGCCGCTCCCTGCCCACCACCCTGCTGTTCGAGCACGACACCGTGGGCGCCATCCTCTCCGCCCTGCGCAGCGGCGTGTCCCGCGAGGTGGAGCCCACCCCGGCGGCGCCGGCGGCCACGGTCCCGGTGGAGCCCACGGCCACGGCCCCTGCCGGCTGGCCCCTGCTGCCGTCCCAGCAGACCTTCGCCGTGCAGCGCAGCTTCTTCCCCGACATCCCGGGCAACGTGCTGCTGGCCTGCGACCTTCGCCGCGACGACGGCACACCGGCCCTGGAACGCTCGAGCCTCGCCCAGGCCCTGGCCACGGTCACCGCGCGCCACCCCGCCCTGAGCACTCGCATCCAGCGGGTAGACGGCCAGTGGCGGCAGCTGCCCGGCGGCGCGCCTCCGGAGCTGCGCTGGGTGGACCGTGTGGACGACCTGGCCCTGGCCAACGAGCCCTTCGACCTCGAGCAGGGCCCCCTGCAGCGCGTGATCACCGACGGCCACCGCCTCGCACTCAACGGCCACCACGCCGCCGTGGACGCCTGGAGCGCCCGCAACGTGCTGTGGGAGCTGCTGCTGGCCCACGAGGCCCTGCGCGCAGGGCGAGAGCCCGCGCTCCCGGCCCTGAGCTCCAGCCTGGATCAGGTCCACGAGGCCCTGAGCTCCATGCCCGACCAGGCCAGCACGGCCTGGTGGCGCGCCCGCTACGCCGGCGGAGTGCCGCCCCTGCACCTGCCCTGGCGCAGCCCCACCCACCAGCCCGCCCAGGGCCCCTGCGACTGGCAGCGCCGCGAGCTGGGCGTGGAGCTGACCGAGCGCCTGCAGGCTGTGGCCAAGGACGCCGGCATCGGCCTGCCCGCCCTGGTGCTGGCCGCCTACGCCCGCTGCCTGTTCGAGGCCAGCGGCCAGCCCGACGTGGTGGTCCGGGTGGCCCACGGCCGCCGGGGCCTGCGGCTGCCCGACGCCGACGCCCTGGTGGGCTCCTTGGCCGACAGCCTGCCCGCCCGGATGCAGGTCCAGGCCCACGAGCCGCTCGTGGCGCTGGCCGGGCGCACCCAGGCCGAGCTGCGAGACCTCCAGACCCACGCCGCGGCCTCCTCCCTCGCCTTGGCCGAGCTGGCGCCCCGCAGCGGCGCGGGCCCCGTAGGGCTGACCCCGGCCGGCTTCTCCTTCCCTCGCCTGGCAGCCCCTGACCGCATGGGCGAGCTCACCCTGGATCGAGTCCACGGCGCCTCGGCCTCTGGCTTCACCCGCATCGGCCTGGTGGCCTGGACCTTCGATGGGCGCCTACACTGCTCCTGGAACTTCACCCACAGCCACCTGGACGCCCCCACCGTAGCGGGCCTGGCCGACCGGCTCGAGGCCCTGCTGGCCGACTGCGCCAGCGGCCGCGACCACCAGCCGCCCCTGCCCACCCTGCACGGCCGCATCCTGGCCCGCTGCCGCCGGCACCCCGAGCGGCACGCCGTCGAGGAGCTTAGCTACGGCCAGCTGGACCGTCGATCCGGGGCCCTGGCCCAGCGCCTGCTGGGTCCGATGGACGCCGAAACCGACGCCCCCGACCCCGTGGCCGGGCCCACCCCCAGGGTCGCCATCCTGGCGCCCCCATCCCAGCAAGCGGTGGTGGCCATGCTGGCCGTGCTGCGCGCCGGTGGCGCGTGGGTGGGGCTCGACCCGACCTGGCCCGCGGCACGCACCCAGCAGGTGCTGGAGCTGGCCCGACCCGTGGCCCTGATCCACACCGCCGCCCTGGCCGAAGACGCCGCGGCGCTGGCCCCCGGCCTGGAGCGCCTGGAGATCGACCATCGAGAGCTCGACCACGGCCCGGAGCGCAGCGCCGAGATCGCCCACGTGATGTTCACCTCGGGCAGCACCGGCCGACCCAAGGGCGTGGCCGTGCCCCACAGCGCCGTGCTCGCCTTTCAGGACTGGGTCCTGCGGGTGTTCGGGGTCACCGAGGCCGACCGCTTCGTGCAGACCGCGAGCCTGAGCTTCGGCGGCTGCATCCGCCAGGTGTTCTCGCCCCTGCTGGCCGGTGGCAGCGTCCACCCCGTGCCCAAGCACGTGGCCCGCGACCCCGAGGCCCTGCTGGCCTTCATGGAGGCCCAGGGCATCACCATCTTCAACGCCGTGCCGAGCCTGTGGGTCCACCTGCTGGGGGCGGTCGAGCGCAGCCCCGAGGCCCAGCCCCTGCCCGCCCTGCGCTGGGTGCTCCTGGGGGGCGAGGCCGTGCCCGCCGACCCCGTGCGCCGCTGGCGCGCCCGCTGCGGCTGGCGGCACCGCCTGGCCAACCTGTACGGCAGCACCGAGACCGTGGTCAACGCCACCTGGTTCGAGGTGGCCGGGGCCCTCGAGCCCGGCGCGGTGCACACCCCCATCGGCTGGACCCGCTACGGCGTCACCACCCATGTCATCGACGAGGTCGACGGCGTGGGCGAGCTGGTGGTGGGTGGCGACATCGCCCACGGCTACCTGGGCGAGCCCGAGCTGACCGCCGAGGCCTTCGTGGAGCTCCCCGGCGTGGGTCGGGTGTACAAGACCGGCGATCTCGTCCGCCGGGACGACAGCGGTGCCTTCGTGTTCCTGGGCCGGCGCGACGACCAGGTGCAGGTGCACGGCAACCGGGTGGAACCCGCCGAGATCGAGCACCACCTCTGCGCCCACCCCGCGGTGCTGGGGGCCGTGGTGGTCCAAGTGGACGGGCTGCTGCATGCTCTGCTCGAAGCCCCAGGGCTCGAGCGCACCGACTCGCTCCGCCCCTGGCTCGGGGAGCGCCTGCCCCCGGCCATGGTGCCCCACCGCATCACGATGGTGGAGCGCATCCCCCGCAACCCTGCGGGCAAAGCCGACCGGCGCGCGGTGCGCGCGCTGCTGGGCGGGGCGGATCAGCCTGCACGGGATGTCGGGCCCGCGAGCGTGGCCCCCCAAGCCATGGAGACCCTGGTGGCCGCCACCTGGGCCCGCGTGCTCGAGCTGGATCGCCAACCTGGATCCGATGACGACTTCTTCGCCCTGGGCGGCGACTCCATCCTGGCCCTCGAGGTCCTGGAGCGGCTGCGCGCCCAGCTGCCCTGGGTGCCCCAACCCCTGGCCCTGTACCAGCACCCCAGCGTGGGCAGCCTGGCCGCCCTGCTGACCGAGGGCGCGGAGGGGCTGGCCGCACCCATGCGGGCCGCACCCATGCGGGCCACGCTCACGCCGGCCGCCACCCCCGAACCCCACGCCCCCCGGCAGCTCACTGCCGTGCAGCGAGGCTTCTGGCTGGCCCACAAGCTGCAGCCCGAGCATCCGCCGTGTTGGACCGCCCGGGTGCCCGTCCACGGCCCCATCGACCCGCAGGCCCTGGCCCAGGCGTTGGCCTGGCTCACCCAACGCCAGCCCATGCTGCGGGCTCGCTTCGACGACAGCAGCGGCTCGCCCCTGCAGATCATCGAGCCCACCGTGCGCCCCCTGCTGCAGGTGGACGACCTCGAGCCCCTGGCTCCAGGCGCACGAGCACGGGCCCTCGAGGCCCGCTGGCGAGAAGAGAGCGACGCCCGCTACAGCATCGAGCGCTGGCCCCTGTTCCGCACCCGGCTGTGCCGGCTGGGCCCTCAGGAACAGCTGCTGATGGTGGGCGGCCACCACGCCGTGGCCGACGCCTGGAGCGCCTGGCTGCTCATGGGCGAGCTGCTGCATGCCCACGACGCCTTCGCGGAAGGCCGGGAGCCCACGCCGCCCGCCCCAGGATGCCTACCCCAGGATCTGGGGGAGCCCGAGCCTCGGCCCGAGGATGCCGCGTTCTGGCGGCAGGCCCTGGCTGGCCTGAGCCAGGAGCCAGCGCCGCCGCGGGAGCGGGACAACACGGCGCGCGTCCAGCTCGCCCCGGCCGACTGGGAGGGCCTGAAGCTGCGGGCGCGGGCCCTTCAGACCTCTCCCTTCGTGCTCGCCATGGCGGCCATGTTCCGGGCCCTCGGGCCTGGTGACCGGGTGATCTCCACCGCCCTGGCCTCCCGCGACCCCAGCGATCCTGGGGCTTCCGTCGTGGTCGGGCCCCTGGCCCGAGCCCTGCCCGTGCGAGTCCAGGGCTCGGCGACCGTCGATGCCGTGGCCGCCGCCCTGGGGCAGGCAGCTGCCCACGCCCAGGCGGCGCCCGCAGACGTCCTGGCCGCAGCTGGCGGCCAGGGGTTGGCCAAGCTGGGCCGCTACTTCCTGTCCTGGATGGACCCCAGCGCTGTGCCCCGCCCCCCGTCCCGGGCTCGCCCCGACTGGGCCGCGGGACGCTACCACTTCGCCACCCGCAGCACCGACACCGAGCTGATGGTGGGCGCCATGGTGCAGGACGGCCTGCACCTCGACCTGCACGGCGGCGCCATCGTCGAGGGCGTAGCCAGGCGGCTCGAGGTGGAGCTGCTGGCCATGGCCCGACCACAGGCAGCCCTGGTGGTCTACGCCCCGGCAGGCGCGGATCTGCCGGTGACCCAGCCGGTGGTGGTGGAGCGCATCGACGCCGGGGCCGCCAGCTCCGAGCTGGTGCTCGCCCCCATCACCGCCGACGCGCTGGCGCCAGGCCCGCAGCTGGACGCCCTGATGGGGCGATGCCTGGCGGCGACGAACGCACAATTCGTGGCCCTGGCCGGCATGCTCCCCGCCATGACCGGCCTGGCCACACGCTCCTTGGGCGAGCGAACGGACCAGCTGCTCACCAGCGGCCACGGCGCCACCACCGTGGCCATGGTGTTGACGGTGGAGAAGGCGCTGGCCTCCACCGGGCGCAGCTGGGCCAGCGAGCGGGTGGGCGTGCTGGGCTTCGGCTCCATCGGTCAGGCCGTGCTGGCCTTGGCGCGGCATCGGCTGGGAGAGCCCGCGGCCCTGGCCATCCAGGATCCACGCCACGACGCCGGTGTGGACAGCCTGGCGGACTGCACCCTGATCCTGGGCGCCACCAGCGGCGGCCGTGCCCTCGAGGTGGGCGCCCTGGCGGCCGGGACCATCGTGGTGGACGACAGCTTCCCTCAGGCCTTCGACGCGGACGCGGCCCGGGCCCGCATGGAGCGCAGCCGGGACGTGCTCCTGCTAGGGGGCGGCATGCTCGACGTCGGGCCCCTGCTGCGGCGCTCCCCCTTCCCCCAAGCCCAGGCCCTTCGTGTCCTGTATGGGGCCCGCTGGCTACCCGGCTGCCACGCCGAGGCCGTGCTGTTGGCGGCCAAGCCGGAGCTGGGCGCCACCCAGGGCGTGGTCACCGTGGAGCGAGCCACCGCCGTGCTCGAGGCGGTGCTGGAGCTCGGCTGGCAGGCCGCGCCGCTGCACCTGGGGGCATGGGAGGTGCCCGCGGAGCTGGTGTCGGGCGCCTGACGAGTCGACCACAAAGGAGTCCCCTCTCCACACCACTTGGGAGAGGGGGCCCAGTCGATCAGTACACCACGGGCGCCGCCCAGCAGCGGGCGTGTACGCCCTGGCTGCGGAGCTCCAGGCAGATCCGGGTGACCTCGGCGGCCACATCATCAAGAGGCCAGGCCTGGACGAGCTCGCGCACGAAGCGATGCATCTCCCGATCCAGCACCGGCCAGCGCGTGGCGACCACCGCCGAAGCTCCCGCCCGCAGGAAGGCGTCGGCCAGGGAGCGCTCCACCCCCAGGTCGGCGTGGGCCACCGCTGTGAAGCAACCGGCCAGCAGCACCACCGGCGCGCCAGAGAGGCTGATCTGGGCGATCTCGGGGGGACCCATCGGGCCATCGGCGAACATCAGCTCGGGGAGCCCCTGCTCCCGACGCGCGTGCAGGCCCACATGGAGTAGCCCGCAGGGCTGCTCGAGCTGCAGGGCCGAGCGGGTGACCTCCTTGCCTCGCAACCACAGGGCAGCCTGGGACTCGTCCACCTCGGCCGAGGCCCACGGCAGATCGCGCTGTGCATCCGCCAGGCTGACGATGGCCCGGCTCTGCCCGTCCCGAGGCGGAGGGCTGCGCCGGAGGCCCACCAGATCCCGAAGCGCTGGCAGCGGGCACCCGTCGTCGGTGATGGATGCAGCGATGGCCAGCACCGGCGCGTCGGCCAGCAGGCCATCGGAGCCCACCCAGACCAGACCAGGTTCGAGGTCCCCGCTCTCGAACAGCAGGTGAGCCAGGCTGCGGCACGCGTCGATGTCATCCCGGGATCGCAGGTCTTCCCTGGCCCGCAAGACCATCTGGCGCAGGCGCTGCGGTGTGACCGAGAGCCTGCGCGCCCGTGGGTGCCTGGAGGGGCCCACCAGCTGAATCCCCTTGGGGGAAGCGCACAACCCCAGCAGGCGGTGCTCGGTATCCTGCGCCCGGACGCTGTCGAAGAAGCGCAGCCGCAGCAGTGTGGCGGCAGCCCCGGCCTCACCCGCCCCGTGGACCCGCTCGACCAGCCGCAGCAGCGGCGGGTAGTCCCAGGTCGAGAGCAGGCCGCCGTCTTTCTCCGCGATGACGGGGAGCAGGCCCGCGATGGAGGCTGACCAGCTGAAGCCTGGGCTGCCGAGCAGGCCCTCGAGCATCGCCCGATGCAGCAGGCTCTCCAGGGGCAGTTCGTGGGAAGGGTCGAGCCTCGCGACGAGCTCAGTGGCCTGCTCCCGGTCTCCCTGCTGTGCCAGGGCGGTCGCCAACAAGATGTCTGTGTGGGACCGCTGTACGGGCCGGATCTCGTCGTAGTCCATCGCCGCGATCCGAGCGCGCAGGCCCTGCCAGTCTTCCTTGGAATAGGCCACCGAGGCCCCCTGAAGCACGGACCAGGCGTCCGGTCCACCCTGGACGCTCTCGGCCTCACGGAGCCAGGACTCGGCGGTCGTGATGTCGAACTGGTGTAGGGCATCGCCAGCCTTGTGGCGGCAGATCCAGCTCGCCCAGGTGGCATCCAGGGTGTGGTGTTCGGCCACCCAGCGCAGCACCCGCTTGGCGTCCACCGTGTAGCCCATGCCCCGCAGGGCCATGCTGACGCCCATGCCCGCCTTGATCTGGCCGGTGCGATCGTTGCAGGTGAAGGCCAGCTCGAGGGCCTGGCGGTACAGGCTGGCCGCCAGGGTGGCGTTGTCGTCCCGCCCCGCGCTGGCCGCGCTCTTGAGCAGCGCCGCCACACGGGGATCGGCATCGGGAAGGGGATCCGGCTGTACCTTCAGCAGCGAAGAGCGCAGCGGTGCCGGGATGGTGGCCTCGGCCACATGGACAAAGCCCGACTGGTTTTCGCGGACCAGAACATCCAGCTCACCACTGGCCAGGGCGTCCCGGAACCAGACCAGCCAGTGCTCAGGCTCCAGTGGCTGGTTCGAAGCCAGCGCCAAGACCCGCGCGCCGTCTTCGGGCTCGTAGGCGAGGTCGATCCCCACGCCGGGCGTCGCTTCGCGGCGATGACAGAGCACCACGCCACGCTGATCGGTCCCGGCAGCCAGGACGAGCACCTCGAGGGCGTCGGGGTGCCACACGCGCACGCCGATGGAGGTGCGACACAGCTCGAGTGGCGAGGCGGCGAAGCGCAGCACCTCATCGGGAAGCGGCTGGAGCTTGGGCACGAGATCAGCGATGGGCAGGGGGCGACGAGCGGCGAGCCGGGCCCGGCGCTCGGCCGGGCTGGGAGGTCCACTTCGCAGGCGCCGCCGGTCGACGAGGTCCAGCTGCTGCTGAGCGGCCCGGAGCTGGCGCTCCGCCTCGAGCATGGACTGGCAGGCCGGGCAGGCGCGGAGGTGCTCGCGGAACAGCATGGGCCAGCTCGCCACCGCGACGGGTTCCACCGGGCCATCGAACAGCCCTTGGAGCTGAAGCTGATCGTGAACGGTGTCAGTCATGATCACCCCTCGGGGAACTTCCCCTGCGCCGGTTGGCGAGCCTGTTGGCCAGGTCTCGACGAATCCTGCGCCGTCGCTCGTACAGTGCCCTGGGCGTCAGCAGCAAGCCGAAGCTCCCCTGGATGCGCTCGATGAGCTGTGCTGTCTCGAACGCATCGCCACCTGCCGCCCCCATGATGAGTTCATCCAACGGCTCGAGCGTGACCAGCAGCTCGAGCGCGACCGCCAGATCGCGGCTGCTGTCCAGCTGCCGCTCTGGCTGCCCCGAAGAGTGCAGATCCAGAGAGAGCTGCTGGGTGACCACCGCGCGCTGGTTGGCGAGGGCGCGCCTACGCTCGGAGAAGCGCCGGGCGCACTCGTAGTCGACCATCGTGTTCAACCAGCCGAGGATCCGCGGCCCGCACACGCGCTCGAGCTGGTCGG
Source organism: uncultured Pseudomonadota bacterium (assembly GCA_937912125.1). GTDB lineage: Bacteria > Myxococcota_A > UBA796 > UBA796 > JAFGLY01 > CALDOK01. The sequence goes on along the minus strand of CALDOK010000393.1, from coordinate 28,232 downwards.
CCAGCAGCGAGAACACGTCCTGGACGATGTCTTCAGCCACCTCGAGGGGCAGCTGACGCCGCAGCACACGCCCCAGTAGCCGCCGGTGAGACAGGTGCCACAGCGCGGTGATCCGGGCTTCTGGGTCGGAGAGAGCGAGGATGCCCTGGAGGATGTCCTGCTCGCGGGAGTCGTCCGCTGGGCCGTACACCACCAGCGGAGGGCGCGGGCCCTCGGTCACCACGCGGCCACCGGAGCACGGCGCCGCACACCCCGGTGCAGTCGCGGGCGGGGCATCTCCCGGACCGGGTGCGGCGCTCCGCTGGGCTTGGTCCGGTCGCTCACTCACCGCTGTTCACCTTGATGTCCATCACACCAGACTCGCTCTGGTTCCAGGGGAAGGCTTCGTTGCATAGCTCGAGTGGAACGTCCTCAGGCTCGCGAATGGCGCCCACCCCCCCCCACATTCGTCGCGAGGACAGAGCACCAGCGGGTTGGATCCCACGCCATGATGACATTTGTTGACATTTCGACCAAGCCGACAGCTCGAGGTATCCTGCGGCCTCCTCTGCCGAGGAGCCCCATGGGCCGCTCGCTCCTACGCCGCGCCGGATACGCCCTGCTGCTGATGTGGCTGGTGGTCAGCCTGACCTTCGTGCTGCTCGAGCTGGCACCCGGCGACGCGTCGCTGCACTTCCTGGACCCCGATCTGCCCGCCGGGCACGCGGACCTGCTGCGCGAGCAGTGGGGCCTGAACCAACCCGCACACCTGCGCTACCTGCTGCTGCTGCGGAACCTGGGCAGCGGCCAGCTGGGTGACAGCCTGGTGCATGCGCGCCCCGTGGTGGACCTGCTGGGCGAGGCCCTGCCCGCGACCCTCGGGCTCTCGGGCCTGGCGCTGCTGCTCGGCTTCGGCTTGGGCATCCCCCTCGGGGTCTGGCAGGCGGCACGGGCGGGAACCCGCCGGGAAGGCGCCGTCGGGCTGCTGCTGCTCACCGCCTTCGCCATGCCCGAGTTCTGGCTGGGGATGTTGCTGGTGATGGGGCTGTCGGGAGGCCTGGCGCTGCTGCCCTCGTCGGGTGTGAGCTCCTGGAACCACGCCACCATGGGCTGGGCCGCTGGGTCACTGGATCACCTGCAGCACCTGATCCTGCCCATGGTCACCCTGCTGCTCCCGTCGGTGGCCTGGGTGGCCCGTCACCAGCGGGCCGCGCTGCTGGGCGTGTTGGACGCCGACTACATCCGCACCGCCCGGGCCATGCGGCTGTCTCCCCGCCGTGTGCTGTTCCGCCACGCCCTGCCTGCAGCCATGGCGCCCGTACTGACCTTGGCGGGGGTGTCCCTTCCGGCCCTCATCTCGGGTTCGGTGGTGGTGGAGTCCGTGTTCGCCTGGCCAGGCATGGGGCGGCTGATGGTCCAGGCCATCCTGGATCGGGACTCTCCCGTCGTCCTGGCCTGCTTCCTGTTCTACGCCGCGCTGGTGGTGCTCGGCTCCCTGCTGGCGGACACGGCAGGTGCGGCGCTGGATCCCCGTCTGCGCCAGGGCGATCGATGGTGAGTCCACTCCACCACGGCGGCCCTCGCCGGCCGGGATGGCCGGAGGGCGCCATCGCGCTGGCGCTGCTGCTGCCCGTGACGGCGGCTGTGCCCGGGCTGCTGCGACTGCCCGCCATGCTGACCACGCCCGCCACCGCCCTCTCCTCCTGGCTGGGCCCCGGCCTGGCAGGCCTGACCTGGCTGGCCGCGGTGGCGCTGGTGGTCGTCGCCGCATGGAGGATCGCCAAGCCCCCCGCTGAGAGCCCGAACGACCGAGGCCCAAGCCCGTGGGCCCAGCTGCGGGCCAAGCCCCGTGCCGTGGTGGGGCTCTGCCTGGTGACCCTGCTGGTGCTGTGCTCGGCTCTGGCGCCCCTGCTGGCGCCCTTCGATCCCCTGGCGCCAGGGACGGTGCCCAGCCTGGCGCCACCCTCCCCCGGCTGCTGGCTGGGGGGCGATCTGCACGGCCGCGACCTGCTGTCCAGGCTGCTGTGGGGGGGGCGGGTGTCCATGGGCCTCGGGCTGCTGTCGGTGGGCATGTCGGTGGGCATCGGCTGCAGCCTGGGGGCCCTGGCAGGCTGGTACGGAGGACTGCTCGAGCGCCTGATCACAGGCACAGCCGACCTGTTCCTGGCCCTCCCCAGGCTGGTGCTCGCATTGGCCGTGCTGGGCCTGCTGCGGCTATCGGGCCCCGCCAGCCTGATGGCCGTGGTCGTCGTGCTGGGCGCCACGGGCTGGATGACCATGGCCCGCATGGTGCGCGCCAGCGTGCGCAGCCTGGCGGACGGCCCCGTGGCTCGGAGCGCTCGGGCCCTGGGCCTGCCCACCTGGCGGATTCTGAGGGTACACCTGCTGCCGGAGGTGCTCTCCCCGGTGCTGGTCCACGCCACCTTGAACCTGGGACGGGTGGTGCTGATCGAGGCGTCCCTGTCCTTCCTGGGGCTGGGCGTTCCCCAGCCCACGCCCAGCTGGGGGGCCACCATCGCGCTGGGCCGCGAGTGGTTGCACAGTGCCTGGTGGATCAGCACCTTCCCTGGACTGGCGCTGGTGGGCCTCGTGATCGGGCTCGAGCTGTTGGCCGAAGCGGCGAGCGAGGACTAGTTCGGCTGTTCCCAGCGGGGCTCGGACGCTATGAGGCGCGTGCCTCACTCCGTTCCCAAGGACGCAATGCCCTGGCACCACGCCATCCTCACCGCCCCCTGTGCTGCACTGCTGCTCCTCGGCTGCACCCAGGACGCCTCGGACCAGCCCAGCCCCCCCACGCCCGGAGAGCGGGTGGCCTTCGTGGGCATCCAAGCCGACCTCGGCTCGCTGAACCAGCACTTTGCCCGCAGCGCCTTGGACGCCATCGTCTCCGAGCCGCTGTCCCTGTTCCTGTTCAGCTCCCACTTCGAGGGCGGGCGGCTGGTGTACAGCTCCGGCCTGGCGCAGCGCTGGTCCCTGTCCCAGGACGGCCGTGAGCTCGAGCTGCAGCTCCGGCCCGACTCCACCTGGCACGACGGCCAGCCCGTGCGCGCCCAGGATGTGGCCTTCACCTTCGGCCTGTTGGCGGATCCCCAGGTGGGCAGCCGCCTGGTGGGTGGCGCCAGCCAGATCGAACCCGGCGGCGTGAGCGTCATCGACGAGCACAGCCTGCGCCTCCGCTACACCCAGCCCATGCGCCTCGATCAGGTGCAGTCCCAGCTGGGGGGCGTGGTGATCCTGCCCGAGCACCTGCTGGCCGGGACGCCCGCCGAGGAGCTTCGCGGCCACGGGTTCAACCGGGCGCCGGTGCTCAACGGCTGCTGGCAGCTGGACGCCTGGGAGCCGGGCACCCAGATCGGCCTCACGGCCCGGCCCTGGGGCGAAGGCCCGGGTGCCTGCGCGCCTCGGATCGATCGCGTCGTGTTCCGCATCATCCCCGAGTACGCCACCCGGCTGCTCGAGCTGCGCGAAGGGCGCCTGGACATCGTGGCGGATATCCGCGTCCAGGACCTGGCCACCCTGCCCCCCGAGCAAGCCGAGCTGACCTTCCACCGCCGTGGTCCCCGCAGCCTGGTCTACGTGGGCTGGAACCAGCAGGCCCGTGCCGGGGACGAGCCCCACCCTCTGCTGGGCGATCCCAGGGTGCGCCGCGCCCTGGCTCAGGCGGTGGACATCGACGCCATCATGCGCGACCTGTTCTACGACCCCGCCACGGGCGAGACCTACGCCGAACCCGCCGTGGGCGCCATCAACCCGGCCTTGGCTGGCATGTCGGGCAAGGGCATCACGCCCATCGGCCACGACCCCGCCTCGGCCCGCACCACCCTCGCGGCCATGGGCTGGCGCGACAGCGACGGAGATGGCGTCCTGGATCGCGACGGGGTGGCCTTCCGCTTCGAGCTCCTCACCCAGGCCAGCGCCGCGTCCAGGGCCCAGGCCGGCGTCTATGTCCAGGCGGACCTGGCCAAGATCGGTGTGGCCGTGGACATCACCACCGTGGAGCGCGCCACCTGGATGGACCGCGCGCAGCGCGGCGAGTTCGACGCCCTGCTGGGAGGTTGGTCCGCCTCGCTGTACGTGGATCCAACACCCATCTGGCACTCCGGCCCCGACGCCCAGTGGAACTGGATCGGCTACGCCAACCCCGAGGTCGACGCCCTCATCGAACGAGGCATGACAGCCGGGACCCCCGAGGTCGCCGTGAGCACCTGGCAGGCCATGCAGGCCACCGTGTACCAGGACCAGCCCTACCTGTTCCTGTACTGGGCCGACGAGATCGTGGCGGTGAGCCGCCGGCTGGAGGGCGTGAGCGTCGGCATCGAGGCACCCTGGTACGGGCTGGAAGGGTGGCACCTGGCCCAAGACGGGGGCAGCTGATCCACGTCGTGACCAGCGTGAAGGCGGCCACCCCGCACCACCCCAGGCGAGGCGATCAGACGCCCAGCGACGCCAGCGCGTGCTCCAAGGCCGCGCTGCCCTCGAACAGCACCCCGTGCATGCCCACCGCGCGCGCCCCCCGGATGTTCTCGGGCCGGTCATCGATGAACACCACCTGCTCGGCGGGCAGACCCAGGCCCTCGAGGGTCAGGCGGTAGATGCGCTCCCCCGGCTTCCGGCAGCCCAGCTCGTAGGACAGAAAGCAGTGCTCCCACCGCCGCAGGGGGGGGATCTGCGCGAGGCCCGACGCCCAGTGCCAGGGGACCGTGTTGGACAGAACCCCCACGGTGGTCCGGGGCTCGAGCCGCGCCAGGAGCTCGAGCATGCCCGGCACAGGCCCAGTGCAGCCGGCGGCCCAGGCCGAAGCCCAGGCGGCTTCGGGGATCTCGAGGCCGAAGACCCGGTTGAGCTGGACCACCATGCCCGCCGGCGTGATGCCGCCCGCCTCGGCCAGATCTTGCAGCGCCCAGGCCAGGGGATCGCCGAACACCTCGTAAGGCGAGCGCCGAGGCCCGAGGCCCTCGATGGCGCGGAAGACCAAGTGCTCGTCGTAGGCGAGCAGCACCTGGCCGAGGTCGAAGATGACGGCGCGGATGGCAGCGTGCATCACATGGTCCTATCTCACCGGCCCCAGGCCATGGGCGCGATCCCGACCATCCGATTAGCCAGCGGCCCATGGAACCCATCCCTGTCCGGGCCCACGGCGCCATCGGCCTGGGCACCCTGATCCTCGCCATCGGCTTCACAGCCGGCGCGGCAGCCTACGAGGACGTACTGCTGGGCGTCATCGGGCTGCTGAACCTGGCGCTGGCCTACAGCTGGGCGGTCACCCCTTCCTTCACGCTGTTCCAGAACCGGCTGGAGATCTACAACCGCCTGGGCGGAGTGCGTCGGCAGAGCTTCTTCCCGCGGCTCGACCAGCTGGAGGTCCGGGGCCGGCAGCTCTTCCTGCAGGACACCCGCCTACCCGTGGCCGATGCCACCCTGGCCCGGGCGCGGGACTGGCGCAGGGTCGTCGACGCCATCCAGGCGGCCCGGATCAGCGCCCCGCGCTCGTGATCACCGCCAGGCTGCCGAAGGTGACCGTGGCGGCGCCCATACCGATGGCGCCAACGAAGGCGCCGTTGGTCACGAGGTAGTTCTCCCGGGTGGGGTAGCGGTCGTACTCGCCGCGCATGTAGCTGGCGCCGCCGAACAGGCCGCCCGCCATGACACCGGAGACCACGGTGGCGGCGATGAGGCCGCCCCTGCCTCCGCTCTTGGTCTTCTGGGGGGGCTGGGCGTCCACGAGATCGGGGCGCGCGGTGGGGGCACCGGCGACCACCGACACGGGCACGGCATCGGGCGCGGGGGGGGCCTGGGTGATGGCCAAGCCGACGCCGGGCATGGTGGTGGGCGGCAGCTCACCAGGCGGCAGGTAGCGGGTCCAGGCCACCTGATCGTCGGTGACGCCATACTGCACGATGCTGGGCAGATCCTCGGCCTGCAGCGCACCTTCGGCGCCATCGACCCAGGCGTACATACCGCCCGGCGTGCGGAACAGGCCCACCTGGGGGCTCGGGCCGTCCTTGGCTTCGAGCCACAGGCGGTGCAGCTTGCCGCCCTCGGGCGCGATCTTGCCGGAGAGCTCGTAGTCGGGCTCGATGTTCATCGAGGCCCGGAAGGAGATCACCGCGACCTCGTCCTGGCCGGCGGAGAAGGCCTGCAGCCCCATCAGCCGGTGGAACGCGGCTGCGCTGGGGGGCAGCAGGACCTCGTCCAGGCAGGGCAGCTCGTCATGGGCCCGCCGTGTGGCAGCGTCGAAGCTCTCCTCGTCCAGGGTGGCGAAGTCGATCAGGGCCTGCTGCATGGTGCTGGACATGCGCTCAGCGGAGACTGGCTGGCAGTCCTGAGCGGAGGCGACACTGGCGGCGAGAATGATCCAGGTGATCATGGGGGTCTCCACGGGACGGAAGGGTCCAGGCGGGTTGCGCAGCCACCTTAGGTCACCAGGAGCCAGGCTGCGGGGTCACCACGGGGTCAAGGGCGTTACCCCTGCTGTTCCGGCCGTGTCCCACACCCCCCGCCCTCCGCTTCCCCCTCCAGGAGACCACCATGGGCGCTGACCTCATCGTTCACCTCGACTGCGACGCCAAGCGGGCGTTCGGCGATGGCGACCCCACGGAAGGCACCGAGGCCATGATCCGCATGCGGAAGTCCCGCAGCCAGGCCATGGCCGTGGCCGGCCAGCTCCAGGGCGCCGGCGTACCCCTGGACCGGCCCGTGATCACCGTGGTGGTGGAGACCGCCGAGGGGCGCCAGGAGCGCAAGGTCAGCGTGGTGGACCTGCTGGCCGAGTCCGCCCCGCTCCAGGAGCACGACGGGGACTGCCCAGACTGCCCGGCCAACCTCGGCAACCAACCCTACGGCTGCCTGGGCTTCGTCCCCTACCCCATCGGGCCCGACGCCGAGCTGTGGCTCGCAGGCCGCATCCAGCCCTCGGGCACCCTGGGCCACAAGCTGCTGTGCGATGCCCTGCGCGACTTCGGCTACACCGGCGAGCTGATCGCTCAGTGGCGCGAGCGCGGGCTGCTCACCGCGCCCGAGCCCCAGACGGTGGTCCTGCGCAAGGCCTGGTTCGCCAAGACCACCGTGGACACCAACCAGCTCTTCCAGGCCCTGTTCGGGGTGGGCAGCCACCTCGAGCCCACCCACTGCGCCCTGGTGCTCATGTGGCTGGGCGCGCTGGCCTTCGACGGCGAGGTCCCCACCACCCTCGACCCTGCCCCCCTGCAGACCCTGCTCTCCCTGACCGACATGGAGCAGCGCCGAGCGCGCACCGACCTCGTGCTGGGCGAGCCTACCGACAACCCCGACATCAAGGCCATGCAGCTGCTGCTCGGGTACCTCTATGGTGCCTGGATCTGCGGCGTTGGGCTGTTGGTGGACGCCTGACGAGGGGGAGTGCTGGCCACCCACAGCGGCCGACCCGCGGGTAGAACGCCTGGGTGCGTCTACTCCACGCCTTCGGGCACCGGCACCGGCGCTACGCCGTCCGGCGGCGCGGGATCCCGCTGCTGCATCGCCATCATCCAGGTCACCGTGGGCGCGCTGGGCTCCACATACCAGGCGCTCCAGCTCCCCGCTGGGTTCCGAATCTGCACCACCGCTGAGCGCTCCGCCGGGATGAACGAGCTCGCCACATGCCCGTCCACCACCAGCCTGCCCGGCAGCCGGACCTCGCGGCCCGGGCCCTGCTCCTGGGCGGCGGTATACAGATCGCCCACCCTCTGGCCAGCGAGCGCCCAGCTCTGGGGCAGCGCGAAGCCAGGCGCCACCACCCGCAGCCCGCGGATTCCCGCCAGCAAGGCGAGCTCGTCTCCCCGCAGCAGGGCCTTGGCGGTCCACACCAGGTGTACGTTCACCAGCACCTGATCGCGCAGCACCTCGGTCACGCAGTCCATGGCGGCCTCGGCGTCCTGTCGCTCGCGCTCGAAGTCCAGGTAGTGGTGCTGCTCGAAGGCCGCCAGGGCGCGCACCAGGTGTACGTCCAGCTCTGCGACGGCCACAGGGCAGTCGGCGAGGACGGGCCGGGCCGCCAGGGCCAGGATCAAGGGCATGGCACTCAGCAAGGTGAGCCTCCTCGGTGGTCTCGGGGCCGCGCTGCTCGCCGCCTCCACATCAGCCCCAGCAGCCCCAGCAGCAGCAGGCTGGGCCTGGAGCGCGAACCCACACCGCTGCAGCCCCAGCAGGCGCCGCCGCCTCGCACCGCGATGGCCAGGTCGCAGGCGTCACCCACACCGTCGCCATCGGAGTCCAGCTGATCGGGGTCGAAGTCGTCGGGACACAGATCACAGTCGTCACCCACACCGTCACCGTCGACGTCGACCTGATCGACGTCCCACAGATCCGCGCAGGTGTCACAGGCGTCGCCCACACCGTCGCCGTCCAGGTCCGTCTGAGCTGGATCGAAGTGATCCGGGCAGCTGTCACAGCCATCACCGATGCGGTCACCGTCCCGATCCTGATGGATGGTCTCCGGGTCGAAGGGACAGAGGTCACACACATCGCCCGCGCCGTCGCCGTCCTTGTCGATCTGAGCTGTGTCGGCGTGCTGAGGACACACATCGCAGCCGTCGCCGATGCCGTCGTGGTCGGCGTCGGGCTGCTCTGGATCGAACAGGTCGAGGCACAGATCACAGGCGTCGCCGGCGCCGTCACCGTCCAGGTCCACCTGGTCCTCGTCTTCGTCGTAGGGACACACATCACAGGCGTCACCGACGCCATCCCGGTCACTGTCCTGCTGATCGGGGTTCTCGACCTCGAGACAGACGTCACAGGCGTCGCCAGCGCCATCGCCGTCGCCGTCCTCCTGCCCGGGATCCACGTGCCAGGGACACACGTCACAGGCGGTGCCCAGCCCGTCCCAGTCGGGGTCGTCCTGTTCAGGGTTTCCGACCTCGAGGCAGTTGTCACAGGCGTCACCCACGGTGTCGCCATCGCCGTCGACCTGATCGATGTTGTGGACCCCAGGGCAGTTGTCACAGTCCAGCACGACGATGCGGGAAACCGTGCCGTCATCCGCTGTGATGTACACCTCTCCACTGGCCAACCCGTCGAGGTCCGGGTCCATGCCCAGGTCGGGCAGGAAGTACTGGCAGCCGAACGAGGCGTAGTCGTAGTAGTAGTCGGCGCTGGTGAACACCATGTCGTCCGGGTCGACGTGGCCGGCGCAGGTGGGATCGAAGACGTCCACGAAGGGCTCGTCCGCCATGTCGATGCCGTTGCAGTTGAGGTCCTGGGCGTCTTGCGCCAGCACCAGGCCCGCCAGCAGGAGGGTGAGGATCATGGGGCCTCCTCCCGGTCACGGTCGATCCGGTCTTGCTCTTCGAGGGCCTGGCGGAAGCTCTCCTGGGTGGGGATATCCTCGCGCGGCGCCGACTCGGGCACCACCTGGACCTCGAGGATGGGGTGACCGTCCATGCCCAGCCGCTTGCCGCCCGGCTCGACCGCGGCCACAGCCTGGCCGTTCCAGGGCAGCAGGATGTCGGCGGGGTCGTAGGGCGCAACGCCATCCTGCAGGGGGCGCACCCGGGCGATGAGCAGATCGACGCCGTGGGGGGCACCGGCACCCTGGGGATCGGCGCTGCCCATGCCCCGGTAGCTGACGCGGCCCGGCCGCACTGCGTTCTGTACCAAGCCCTCGAAGACCACCCGGGCCCGACGCAGGCTGAGCTCGTAGTCGGCGGCCAGGCTTCCCAGATCATCGGCGTGACCCTGGACCACGAGCAGCTCGATCTGCGGGTAGTCCTGCACCACGGCGGCCACCTCGGCCAGCAGGTCCCGCGACGCGGGCAGCAGGGTGGCGCTGCTGGGCTCGAAGGCGATGGGGGCGTCCATCACTACCCGTCCGTGCTCCACCCAGGCCCTGGGCGTCGCCGCCACAGGCTTGGGGGGTGGCGGCGCCACCGCGGCCCGCACGGGAGGAGGAGGCGCCGCGATGACCACGGGCTCGAGCTCGGGCTCGGGACGCCGCAGCCCTGTCCAGCCCATGACCGAGACCATCAGCCGCAGCGGGCTGGCGCCGTAGCCCTGGGTGAGCCCGGTGCCGCCCAGCAGGTCCACCCTGCCCCAGCGCTGGCTGGTCAGCCGCAGGCCGCCGTGGATCTCCACGGGGTTCTCGGCGCCCGGCTGCAGGAAGTGCCCCAGGCCATGGCGGCTCGAGATCTCCACGAGCCCCCCCAGCCAGGGGGTGGCATCGGCGCGCAGCGCGACACCGGGGTTCAGCTCGGGGGAGGCCACGAAGTCGGCGCCGCTGTCCACCTCCACCCGCGCCAGCAGCCCCAGGTTGCCCAACAGCTCCACCCGCTCGCCGCGCAGGGACGCCAGCAGCGCCGGGGCGTAGCGCAGGCTGCGCTCGGACACCCAGCTGTCGGCGCTGCCCACCGGCACCCACAGCGCCACCGCCGGGCCGAAGGTCAGGGGGCCGCGCTCGAGCCAGCTGCCCTTGACGCCGATGGCGAGATCTCCCAGGGCCACGCCCTGGGCGGGGGAGACCAGATCCAGATCACCGCCCTCGAGCAACGCGCCGGACATCCGCAGGTACACGCTGGTGCGCTCGCTGGCCGCCAGGGACACGCCCAGGTGCAGGGTGCTGCGCTGGGCGATGGCCGCGCCGCTGCCCCCCCCATCCATGGTGTAGCGCAGAGGCTCACGCTCCAGCTGCCAGGCCGCCCCGGCGGACAGGCGCAGCGCCTGGCCCACCCGCGGGGAGTCCACCACCACCCCCGCCTCGGGGTCGAACACCGGGTGGACCAGCTGCGTGTCGATGGACCGATCGACGCTGAGCTCCTCGGCCACGGCCGCTGAAGAGAGGCCCATGAGCGAGGCGCAAGCCCATGCCAGCCGGCGGCTCACGGCCGCCTCCGGGCGGGCAGCGCGCAGAACAGCAGCGACAGGAGCAGGGCGGCGGCGCCAGCGGGCGCAGAGCTGCCGCAGCGGTGGCCCGCGCCCCGCAGGGAGCGCTCGCAGATGTCACCCACACCGTTGCCGTCCAGGTCGATCTGATCCGGGTTGACCACATGGACGCAGTTGTCGCAGGCGTCGCCGAAGCCGTCGCGATCGCTGTCCAGCTGATCCGGGTCCTTCACCCCCAGGCAGATGTCGCAGTCGTCGCCCACGCCGTCCTCGTCCAGATCCACCTGCTCGGGGTTCTCGACCTCGGGGCAGCTGTCACAGACATCGCCGATCCCGTCTCCGTCGGTGTCGCGCTGGGCGCCGTCAGGCTGATCCCAGCACACATCACAGGCGTCGCCGATGCCGTCGCCGTCCGCGTCGTCCTGGCCGGTGTTCCAGACCAGATCACAGTTGTCACAGGCGTCACCCAGGCCGTCGTCGTCGGCGTCGAGCTGAGACGCGTCCCGCTGCTCGGGGCAGGTGTCGCAGGCGTCGCCGATGCCGTCGCCGTCCACGTCGCTCTGGTCAGGGTCCCAGTCCAGCGGGCAGGCGTCGCAGGCATCCCCCAGGCCGTCGCCGTCCACGTCGGTGTTGCTGGCGTTGGCCATGCCGGGGCAGGCGTCGCAGGCGTCTCCGTGGCCGTCGCCGTCGCCGTCCTCTTGCTCGGGGTTGTCCACGCCCGGGCAGTTGTCACACAGGTCGCCCAGATCATCGCTGTCGCCGTTGGCCTGATCCGGGTTCTCGAGCAGGGGGCAATTGTCACAGATGTCACCCCAGCCGTCACAGTCGTGATCTTCTTGGCCGGGGTTGAAGTCGTCGGGGCAGTTGTCACAGGTCAGGAAGACCTCGAGGCCGTCGGGGGCATCGGGCACCTCGACCGACCCGTAGGAGAAGCCGTCGCTGTCGGTGTCCAATTCGTAGGTAGGGACCTCGCAGCCGTACAGATAGTAGTCGTAGTAGTAGTCTGCGCTCTCGATGGGATCGCCGGCGCCGTCGGTGTACGCCGCGCAGATGGGGTCCTCGATGTCCACGCTTGTCTCGGCGTTGACATCGATGGTGTTGCAGTTGAGATCCTGGGTCAGGGTTGTGGCGCACTGAGCGTGTGCGGACCCGACACCGAGAGGACTCAGCAGGAGCGCGATGAGCAAGCTCACTCGGCCTCCTCGGCCGCGGGGGCGGCCAGGTTCCAGGGCACCATTGGTGGCGGGGCCGGGGGCAGCGGGTCCAGGGGATCCAGCTGCTCGGCGATCAGGAACAGCACGCGCCGGTTGGCCGCCAGGCTGACCTCGTCGTCGCCCAGGACCACGGGGGCCACCTCGCCCATGCCCCGGCAGCTCAGGCGACGGGGATGAACCCCCGCCTCCACCAGGGAGCGCAGGATGGAGCGCGCCCGCATGTTGCTCAGCTCGTAGTTGTAGGCAAACTCGCCCTCGGCGCTGGCGTGGCCCTCGATGATCACCTGCAGGATCTGGGGCGTGGCCTCGAGGATCTGGGCCACCGCCAGCAAGGTGGGCTTGGACGCGGGCAGGATGCGCGCGGTGTCGACCTCGAACTGGATGGGCTCGCGGATCTCGATGCGGGCTTTGTTGACCTGGGCCAGCTGGCCGTCCTGCCACTGGATGGGCTCGACCACAGGAGCCAGCTCGGGAGGCGGTGCGCTGGGCTCGGTCCAGACCAGATCGAGCCCTGGCTCGGGGTTGGGGGCACCCACGCCACTCCAGGCCACGCGCAGCCCCAACCAGCCGCGGAACTCGGTGGTGCCGTAGCCGGGGGTGAGCCCGCGGCCCACGCCCAGGTCCAGGTCCACCCGCTGGCTGGGGGACAGCCGGGTGCCCACCAGCAGCTCAGAGGACACCAGCGCACCCGGGGCCGGCATCAGCGGCCAGCGGGTGACGTTGGCCAGGTACAGATCCTGGCGCCCAGGCCAGGTGGCGTAGCGCAAAGCCAGCCCCGCGGTGGCCTCGTGGCCGAGCACCAGGTCCGAGTCGGTCTCGACGGGGGAGCGCAGCATGGCGCCCAGATCGGCGTGCAGGCCCAGCCGATCGCCGTCCAGGGCCGCGAGCAGGCCCAGGGAGCTGCGGGGCCGACCCTCGCCCAGGTAGCGGTCCCGGGCCCCCAGGGGCAGCAGGGCCTCGGCACGCAGCGCGGTGGACCAGGGGCCCCGCGCCATGGTGGTGACGCGCAGGCCGATGGAAGGATCGGACATGCCCACGCCGTCGGCGGCCAGGGGGTCCTCTTCGCTGCCCCACTGCCAGGAGACAGGGACGGCGCCCCGCAGCTGCACCCGCGGAGACACATCGTAGGCGGCACCGAACACGGTGGTGTGCCGCTGGGCGATCACCGCGCCGGTCTCGTGCTCGTCCACCAGCAGCACCAGCGGATCCCGCAGGTAGAACCCGGCCGCGCCCAGCACCAGCCGACGGTGCTCGCCCAGGGGGTGGTCCAGGCCGGTGATGGTGGCCGCGCCGAAGCTGGGGCGCTGCAGCTCGACGTCGATGGAGCTGCCCTGCGCCCAGGCCAGGCCTGCAGCCAGCACGGCGGGCAGCAGGCCGATCATGGCGAGTCCTCGCTGGAGGCGCCGGGCGAGGGCGGGTCCAGGGGGACGGGCGCCACCACACCCAGCTCGCGCTCGAGATCGCCGTTGTAGGCTTCGAGCCAGGCCTGGGCCTGCTCGCGGGTGTAGAGCTGGTCGGGCCGGCTGCGCCGCTGCAGCAGGCTGCGCCGCAGGCGGGGCACACCACTGAGCACCATGGCGCCCGCGGCTGTGATCACCACGCCGGTCCAGGCACGCTGCTCCGCGGTTACCTGCTGCTCGTAGCTCGGGGCCGAGCTGGCCAGGGTGAAGCCGCGGCCCAGGACCCCCAGGCCCGTCAAGGCCGCCGCGCCCCCCGCAGAAGCGAGCAGCACGGTGGAGCCGGTGCCCCAGCGCCGCTCACGCTCGAGCTGCCGCACGGTGGCGGTGTCGCCCACTTGCAGGGCGAAGCGCTGGGTGGAGAGCTCGAAGCCGCTGCCCTCGACGATGTGCCAGGGCGCCTGGCTGTCGTGACCCGGACCGTCGATGGCGGCGAGGGCCATGTGCTGGAGCAGCAGATCTGCGTCGTGGGGGTCGTCCTGCAGGGCCTGGCCCACCCGGGCGCCAGCGCTACCCGAGGTGCCCACCGCCACACCCGGAGGCCGCGCGCACGCCCCCCAGAAGGCGACGCTCCAGGCGCCGGCGCCCGCGGGCTCGAGGCTCAGGGCGCAGCGTGCGTCCACCTTGCCCATGGCCAGGGCCAGCTGCTCTCCCAGGGCGCCATCCGCGGGGAGGGCCTCGAAGCGCAGGGCCGCGTCGGGCCGAACCTGGGCCACGCGCTGGCGCAGGCCGGAGCCGGAGGCGCCGCGCACCCCCACCAGGAAGGGATCCTGCAGCCCGTCACTGATCAGCAGCAGCTCGAGCACCACCCGGCGGGTGTCCATGACCACGGCGCTCGAGGGCGCGGCGCCCGCCGTGGCGGGCAGGGCCAGGCAGGCCAACGAGAGCAGGGCGGCGAAGGAACGCATGGAAGGTCGGGGCTACCAGCACTCGATGATGAGGGGGCTGCCCATGGCCTGGCGGGTGACGCCGCTGGCGTCGTCCCACTGCACCACCGGCTCGGGGGTGCGCGACCGCACGGAGCAGGCCTGTTCGCTGATGGAGAGGTTGTAGCCCAGGGTGGCGGTGTCGTAGATGGTCTGGGTGTCGCTGTCGGTGTCCACCGCGCCCTCGAGCTCGACCTGCCAGGCGTAGGTCACGCTGCCATCGTCACCCACGACCTCATCGAAGGGCTCGGGGCTGAAGCCGCTGGCCTCCATGCCCGCGGGGATGGTCTCGTAGACCACGGCCGAGCCGGCCTTGCGGCCGATGTTGGTGGCCTCGACCCGGACCGCGGTGCTGCCATCGGCCACGGTGGTGGCCCAGCCCCGCTGGCGCCCCACGATCATCATGGGGTTGTCGCGGATGTCCTTCCACACCGCGGTGTTGGGGTCGATGCCGCCGCCCAGCATGGTGTCGAGCAGCCTGGGCGGCACCTGGGCCCCGGTGAAGTCGAAGCTGTAGGCCGTGGCTGTGAGCTGGGTCTCCTCGACGCACCACCACGCGGGGACGCTGGGGGAGGCGTAGTCGAAGGTGACGCTGTCGCCCTTGGTCAGCAGGATGCTGCCGCCCTCGCCGTAGATGTCGGCCTCGATGAAGAGCGGGTCGCCAGCGCCGGCGTCCTGGGTCTGGTCGCTCACATAGACGTACCAGCGGTCGATGCACACATCGAGGTCCTCGCCCACATGGGTGACCGTGATGCCGGCGGCGGTGGAGGTGATGTCGGCGTAGCCCCTGGTGAAGGCCTCGTGCAGCCCCAGGCAGGGCAGCTGGTAGTAGCCCTGCAGCGTGGCCACCTCGTTGCCGTCGGGATCGTTGCTGGCGGCCCAGAAGTAGCCCAGCTCGGTGCCTTCCACCTCGGGGTACCAGGTGACGTCCACCACGGACTCCTCGCCGGGCCCCAGGGTGGCGGGCAGATCGGTGGAGATCTCGAAGTTCTCGCCCTGCTGCACCCAGCTGTCGACCACCAGGTCCACCACGCCCGCGTTGCGGGCCACGAAGCTGGCGTAGACGGGGTTTCCGTCGTAGGAGCGCAGCGACAGCAGCTGGGGATCGAACACCAGATCGGGCATCACGCCCACGCCGAACAGATCCACCGGGATCTGCTGGACCGTGGCGTTGCTGGCCACGATGACGTTGGCCTGGTCGTCGCCGGTGGCGGGCTCGTAGGCCACCTCGACCTCGACCGAGGCGCCCGCCGCCAGGCTGGATGGCAGCGGGCCGTTGACGATGGTGAAGGTGCCCGATCCTTGCACATGCAGTGGCTCGAGCTGCACCGCGCCCGCGCCGATGCTGCTGATGGTGAAGCTGTCGACGGCCACAGTGCCGGCCGCCACGGTGCCGAAGTCGATCAGCTCAGGGAGCACCTGCAGCACCCGATCACCGGCCCCCGGGGGCTCATCGTCGATGCGATCGACCCCATAGTCGCTACAGGCGGGCAAGGAGGTCAGGAAGATGACGCAAAGGAACGGGCGGTGCATGGCGATCTCTCGGTGGTCCGGTTCTGTCTAACGGGACAGTGTGCCCCCGGCGCAGACCGTTGACAGGGCGAGGTCACGCAAACAGCCATTGGCACCGCCCGCGGCGGGTGCCGCACCCTGGGCGGGCGCGCTCCGGAGCTCATACCGGCTGACGCAGATTCGGCTCGGATGATCGCCGAGAAGAGCGACCCGCTGTCGGCGATGAGGAGCCGCAGGCGTGGCGAGTCACGTCAAGGATCCGAAGCGTCGACAGCGGGGTGCTCGGCCGGCGAGGGCCGAGCTGAATCAATGTCAGACGGTATCAGTCCCGGACCTGGGCCCCTACCCTCGCGCCGCCAGCAGCGCGCGGATGGCCTGGACGACCTCGATGCCTACGCCGTCGGTGCCAGGCGGGCGCTGGGCCTCGTCGTGGCAGTCGGACCCGCCGGTGGCCAGGGGCAGGCCAAGCTGGACCCGCAGGGCCTCGACCTGAGCCTCGAGCTCGGGGGTGTGGCCGGGGTAGGCCACCTCGAGCCCATCCAGGCCGATGGCCAAGAAGCGCGGCAGCAGCTCGATCACGGTGGCCAAGGGAGGCAGGACCTCCTTGTAGTGGCTGTCGCCAGGGAAGGAGCCCGCCGCGGGGTGCGCGAACACGCGCACGAAGGGGTAGGCCTCGAGCAGCGGTGCCAGATCCTCGAAGGTCATGCCCGAGGGGATGTAGGCGGGGCTGTCGTTGCCGATGATGTGGGAGATGGTGTCGCGGTCGGCGATGCCCAGGCCCTTGAGCGCCACGGCGAAGTGGCGGCGGCTGACCTGATCGGTCTGCCCGTACAGGTCGTCGGCCGTCAGCTCTCGGGGCAGCAGGGACTCGACGCCCGCGGGGCCGAAGTAGCGGTTGATCTCCACCAGGCGCGCCTGCACCAGGGAGTCGCCGCGGCCCTTGGCGAAGGTGGCCGCGGACAGCTCGAGGAACCCCGGGTCATCCAGCAGCGCGGCGTCGAAGTACAGCAGCAGGTGCAGCGACCCGCGGAACAGGGGCTCGGAGAAGCGCAGGGTGACCTCGACACCGGGCAGCACGTCCAGGCCAACTGCCAGGCCTGCGTCCAGGGCCTCGCGGACCCCGGCGACGGTGTCGTGGTCGGTGACCGCGATGGCACCCATGCCCAGCGCGGCGTAGCGCTGGACCAGGTTGGTGGGGCTGAAGTCACCGTCGGACGCGGTGGTGTGGTTGTGCAGATCGGCCTGGTGCACGGTGGACCTCCTTGGGGGGAGCCGTGTTTAGCGCATCCGGACTCCCTCGCCACCCGGCCCGGATCAGGAAGCCAGGTCGATGGTGAGCGCCACGTCATCCTTGATGAGATCGTCCGGCATGCCCGGGTAGGCGATGCCGAAGTCCTGTCGGTCGATGACGAACTCGCTGCGGGCCTTCATGGCGCCGCCATCGACGCTGATGGTGGCCGGGAAGACCACGCGCTTGCTGACGCCGTGGATGTTCAGGTCGCCGGTGACCGTGTGGGTGAAGCCGGCGACGTCGCTGCCCGTGGCGATGGCCGTGGAGGCGAAGCTCGCGGTGGGGAAGCTGCCCACGTCGAAGAAGTCAGGGGACTTCAGGTGCCCGGTGAGCTTGTCGTGGTCGGAGCTCATGGCGCCCATGTTCACCGTGACCTGGATGGCGGTGGGGGTGGCTCCATCGAGCTTCAGCTCTCCGGCGAAGCTGGGGAAGACCACCTGGTGGGTGCCGGTGATCTTGGCGCCCAGGGCCTGGACCTTGGACTTGCCGGGGTCGATGGCCAGCGCGGCGCCCGCGGCTGGCTCCGCGGCTCCGGCCGCGGGGATCACGGCGGCCACCACGCGCCCTTCGCGGATGTCGTTGGAGCAGCCGAGGCTCGCGGCGGCGAGGAGGGCGACAGGAAGGACGACGAGGGAACGCATGGAGTGCTCCTGGGTGGCGGGGGTAGGGGCGAAGCTAGGGTCGTCCCGCCCGGAGACAAGCGCCGCGGCCCACAAGCAACGGTGGGTGTAGTGCTTGCCACCGGAACTCTTTTGGTTTCCTCGCCCCCGCGTGTCCCATAGGTGGTGTCCACCCGCCCTTGGAGGAACCGTGCTCCCCATCCTCGCCCTGACCCTGGCCTCGCTGCTGGTCCAGCCAGCCATGGCCGTCCCCGACCCCGAGCCCATGGACGCCGAGTGGCAGGATCTGCGTGGCAAGGAGCGCCGGCGAGCCTGGCGCCACGCCCCCCTCGACCCGGCCTACGAGAGCGACTTCTCGGCCTACACCATCGGCAGACACCGCACCCGGCTGGGCCTGATGAACCTGGACTACGGGCTGCTGGACAACCTGCACGTGGGCACGGCGCCGATGCTCGACCTGCTGAAGATCTACAACCTGCACGGCAAGGTCACCGCCATCCAGACCCAGCGCATCGACCTGAGCTTCGAGGCCACGGGCATGTTCTGGAACGGGAACTGGGGCGAGGACGCCGAGGATCTGAGCATCACCGTCTGGCCGCTGATGGCCACGGGAAGTTGGATGATCTCCCAGCGCTTCTCGCTGCACCTGGGCTACCGCTGGGACAACGTGGATGTCCGGGGCAGCTTCGACAGCGAAGACCTGGTGCGAGGTCTGACCAGCGCCCTGGGCATCGACCTGGGCGACGAGCTGTACGGCGCCCTGGAGGGCAAGGGAGCCTTCTACGGCGGGGGACGGCTCACCCTGGGCCAATCCCGCCTCGCCGTGGACTGCCGGCTCACCAGACGCGACAGCATCGTCTTCCAAGCCTGGCGCTACAACACCCTGAGCGCCCGCATCGACGCCGGCGCGGCCGTGGACGAGACGATGGACGCCGGCGCGGCCGTGCGCATCCAGCAGCCCCTCGAGGGGGTGTTGGCCGCCACCAGCAGCATCGCCTACCAGATGACCCTGCCCCGGCTCCGGCTCCGGGTGGGTATCCCCATCTCGGGCGAAGACGCGCTGCCCACCATGTGGTTGCCCCAGGCCTTCGAGCTGTACTGGCTGTTCTGATCTCAGGTCGCGCCCGCGCAGGTCGCAGACAACTGTGACGGTTTGTGGGCCCCTTCGAGGCCTCGAGCAGCGGCCAACTCCAGCCCGTCTATCCGTCGCCCCCATACAAGAGGTAGGCCGCGCCAGCGTACTCACCGTTGGTGTCGTCGCCTTGCGCTCCAAAGAGGATGTCGTCGTAGCCGTCGTCATCCACCAGCCCGTCGCAGTCGCTATCGACCTCGTCGCAGAGCTCCTGGGCGCCGGGATGGATGGCCGGGTCGCCGTCGTCGCAGTCCAGGTCGTCTTCCACATGGCCCGAGGGAGGCTCTGCGGCTTGGAGGGATGAGCTGGGGTCGCCATAGCCGTCGGCGTCGGCGCACCAGGTGCTCGGCGTCTCGGTGTCCACCACAGGGGGCTCACCCGTGTCATCGGGCTTGTCCCCGCAGGCGGCGAGGGCGAGCAGCAGCGGAAGGAGGCTGAAAGAGACAGACACCTTCGACATCGCGTCCTCCACCGAGCCTGGTTCGTGTACCCAAGGAGTCAAAACCAGCTGCGGCGCCATCGGCCGCCCAGCTCACCCCTCCCCGCCCCCAAACACACCCTTCACCTTGGACCACACGCCCTTCTTCTCGGCTCCCTCGGAGGCGGTGATCTGCTTGGGCGCCTGGACCGGGCCGGGCAGGGCCTTGTCGCCGCCGACGAGCTTGCCCAGCAGGGGCACCCGGCTGGTCAGGACGGGGCGGTCCTTGGGCACGGGCAGGGTCTCGAGGTGGGCCAGCCAGCTGGTGAGCAGCTCGCGGGTGAACTGCTCCTGGATCTCGTGATCGCGGGTGGGCACCACGAAGTGGACGGCGGTGGCCAGCTGCACGCCGCCGGCCTCGAGGGCCCGCCGCAGGGCCACCCAGAACATGTCGGTGAGCACGCGGGCGTGGATCTGGGCGTCCCTCTTGGACATGCGCATCTCTTTGCGCAGGGCGGCGGTGATGATGGCGTCCATGCTGGCGGCGCGGGGACCGAGCTCGGGGTGCTCGCGCATGGCCTGCACGGCGTTGAAGCCCGAGAAGTTGCGGGCGGCGTCGAGATCGGCGGCCACGATGGGGACGGTGCTGGGGCCCTGGGGCAGCTGGGCGATGGCGTCGCGGGCGTAGTCGTCGGGGTCGGTCCACCACTCGGTGGTGGCGGGATCATCGTGGATGCGCCGCAACCTGGACCGCTCCATGGGGTCGAGGTCCACCCGGTTCAGCTCGGCCTTCACCAGCAGCTGGTGGTCCTGGAAGGCGCGGTCCCGGGCCAAGATGGTCGCGCGGTGGCGCTCGGCCCTGGCCTGGCGGATGCGGGGCTGGGCGTGGTCGAAGAGCAGCTCGGGCAGGGGCAGCTGCTGCAAGAAGCCGTCCCACCAGGCCAGCTGCTGCTGGGCCGCGCGGTAGGCCTGCTCGCTGGCCAGCAGGTCCATGGTGGTGGACATCCAGCCCAGGCGCGTCATGCCCTCGGAGATGTGCCCCATGTCGATGAGCAGGGCAGAGACCACGTCGCCCCAGGCCTGCACCGACGCCTGCAGCATGGTGGACATGCTGCGCCGCACAGGCGGCTGAGGAGCATCGGCGGCCAGCAGGGCATCGCGGGAGCCTGGAGCCGGGGCGGCGCTCTGACGTTGTGCGATGGCGGTGGATGGTTCTGGCGACGGTCGGCTCATGGCACCATCATAGGCCAGCAGCGCTCCCGATGGGGTGCGAAGGCACGGCGCACGGGGGAGTCAGCGGCGCCGGCGCAGCCCCAGCAAGCCCACCAAGCCCAGCAGGCCCAGCAGGCCGAGCCCGGCCCCACCCCGACGGCCCCCGGCCGATGCGCAGCCCCTGGGCTGCTCGGCGGCGCCGTTGGCGTCCAGGAACTTCTCGACGTCCTTGTAGACGTCCTGCATCTGGCTGACGACCAGGGACAGCGCCATGTCTTCGGGCACGGAGTTGTCGTTGAGGGTGGCGTCCACCCACATGGACTGCAGGGTGAGGGTGCCACCCTCGCCGTAGGGCAGCAGCACGTTGAGGTAGTACTGGTCGTTGAGCTCGAAGCTGTCCCACTCCACGTCCGAAGGCCGGGTGAGCCAGGAGCGCTGGACCATGGCCAGCCCCTTGTCCTGCTCCACCCAGCGGAACATGCTGTAGTTCTCGGAGTCGACGTCCCCGATGATCGGGTAGTTGTCGAACAGGTGGTTCTCGGTCTCGAGCTGCTCGCAGTCCAGATCGGCGAAGCACTGCTCGTCGGTCAGGAAGGTGCGGACATAGTCCTCGTGGGAGCCCGGGATCACCTCGACCGGGTCTTCGACGGTCAGGGCGATGGTGAAGGCGTAGGGGCCATAGCCCTCGCTGATGGTGGCCACCGCCGCGCCGAGCATCTCCTCGGTGTTGTGGTTGCGATCATCGAGCACCTCGACCGCGGTGTCGCTCAGGTTGGTCACCGAGTAGCCCACCAGGGTGTCCTCGAGGTGGGCCAGCATCCAGGTGTCCAGGTTGGTGAGCCCCGCCTCGAGCTCACGGCTGTCTTCGTCGGCCGTGTGGGCGAAGAGGTAGGCGCACAGCTCGTCCAGTTCCTCGGGCGCCGGCGTCAGGGAGCGACAGCCCAGGGCGAGGAAGGGAAAGAGCAGCAGACAAGGCAGTGAGAGACGATGCATGCGACCCGTTATTCCAGTCGGAGGGGGGTCCGCCAGCCCTGGGCGGGACAAGGCGCGCTTAGCCCGTCCCATCCTGGGATACAGTGAGAGGGCCCACCCGCACTGAGAAGCCTTGTCCCAGCCAGCCCCCGCCCAGCCTCCGGTCATCGCTGCCCGCCCGCAGAGCCTGGTGCGGGGCTTCATCGACTGGAGGCGCCACGAAGTGGCCTGGCGGCTCGCTCCCATCGTGGCGGTGCTGGTGGCCACGGGCTGCCGCGGGGAGGATCCACCGCCGGCCATCCCGAGCCTGGATCGCGCCGAGAACGGCATCTGGATGCGCCGTCACTGGCTGCACGGCGGCCCCGAGGTCGATGGCCACGAAGACCGCCTGCGCGCCGATCTGGCGGTGGCGACCCGCGCCAACGGCGTCCAGCGCCTCTACCCCTTCCTGGGGCCCATGGACCACGAAGGCCACCCCGGCTGGCGCAAGGCGGGCGTGATCCACCGCTACGAGCCAGAGCGCGTGGCGGCCTTCACCGCGGCGATGGCGGCGCTGGACCCCAGCCTGCAGGTGATCCCCTGGACCGGCGGCACATGGCCCCACGACGTGCTCTTCGTCGACACAGAACGCATCGACGGCTTCGTAGAGCACACGCGAGCGCTCACCCACGAGCTGGGCGCCGCGGGTGTACAGCTGAACGTCGAGCCCATGCCCAGCGACACCGAAGGCTACCTGGCGCTGCTGGGCGCGGTGAAGCAGGCCATCGGGCCCGATCGGGTGCTCAGCGTGGCGGCCTACCCGCCCCCCACCCTGCACCAGCCCGTAGAGGAGGTGCACTGGAGCCTGCCGTTCCTCAGGGACGTCTGCCTGGCCAGCGACGAGGTGGCGGTGATGGCCTACGACACAGGCCTGAAGTATCGCTACCTGTATCGCTCCCTGGTGGCCCGTTGGACCCGCCAGCTGGCCGAGACCCTGCCGCCCCCCGACCAAGGCGGCTGCGTGTGGCTGGTGGGCCTGCCCAGCTACGAGGACGACGAGCCCTGGCACAGGCCGGACGTCGAGACCATCGACGAGGCCATCCGCGGCGTACACGACGCCCTCGAGGACGGCGCGCCCAGCAACTTCCGCGGGGTGGCGGTGTACGCCTCGTGGACCACCGACGCCCAGGAGTGGGGCCTGTACGACCGGCTGTGGAGGGAGCAGGAAGAGCCCACGGCCGTGGTGTTCCCGGACCTGGTGCTGCCCGACGGGAGCTGAGGCCTACAGGGCCTTGCGGAAGAACACCTCGCCCACCACCCCTGGGTTGACGCCGTCGAGCACGCCAGCCTCCTCGAAGCCCAGCTCGAGATGCCAGGCCAGGGCCGCCGGGTTGTCGTCCTGGGCCGAGCTGAACAGCAGAGCGCGCCCCTGGGCCCGAAGCTGATCCTCGAGGGTCGCCAGCATGGCCGCGGCCACCCCCAGGCGCTGGAGCGCAGGCTCCACATGCAGCAGCTCGATGAAGGGCACCCGGGCCCACAGCAGGTTGTGCACCAGCCACCCCACGGGCTGACCTCGCACGTAGGCCAGGAGGATGGCGCCGTCGCGTCGCTTGCCCTCGAGCAAGGCGGCGGGCAGCTTGTGGGCCACTCCTGGCGGCAGCGAGTCGTAGGGCTCGGCGCGGCGTACGGTGATCTCCATGGGGCCTCCGGGAGTGTCGGGAAGGATACCGCAGCTGGCCCCATCAGATCAGCAGCACTCCGCACAGCCCCAGCAAGGCCAGGGCCCCCAGCAGGGCGAAGGCCCCCTGGCTCAGCGCCAGCTGGTCGAACAGGCGGCGCTGCAGGCCGAAGAGCAAGGCCACCACAGAGCAGGCCATGGCCAGGCCCGCCAGGCGCAGGGGCCAGGTGATGGGACCGAAGGCGGAGAGGAGGTCGCAGCGCGCCCCCACGGTGAAGTAGCCCAGGCCCATGAAGCCCAGCTCCCCAGCCGGCATCAGGCACAGCCAGAACCAGACGGCTTTGGCGATGTGCCCGTCGCGCTCGGGGCCGAGCATCGACGCCACCACCCCCGTCATCATGGCTCCCAGGGCGGCGATGGCGGGCGCCGCGGAGATCAGCCGGGCGCTGTAGGCCGCGCCCTGGGGGAACTGGTAGCGCACATGCCCCCAGGCCTCCTCGTCCCCCAGCACCACGAACTCGAGCAGATCGCCGCCCTGCAGCCACACCGCCCCGGCGTGGGCCAGCTCGTGCAGCGAGGTGATCCCCACCACCCCGAAGATGGCGAGCAGCAGGAAGTGCAGCCAGTGGCCCAGCAAGAAGCGCAGGGCCTGGCGGGGGGCGGTGCGGAGTGGGGTCATGGACACATCATGGCAGACCCAGGGCCAGGCCCGCGGGTTCCGGTTCGCGGCAGCTGTAAGGCCGTCCCTCCTCGAAGCGTATACCCGACGCACGCGGCCCACAGCGTCCCGCCCCCAGGCCCACCCGCTCCGAGGAATGCTCCCATGACCCAACGCTCCCTGCCCCTCGCCCTGGCCCTGACCATCGGCGCCACCTGCGCCATGCCGGCCACCGACACCCTGGCCGCCGACCTTGCCGAGGCGAAGACGTACGTGGCGCCCGTGGCCCCCGAGGCCTCCCCGGCGCCCAGCAAGCGCGTCACCACCGCCGATGGCTACGCGGCCTTTGCGGACCAGCTCGCGGGCGCCTTCGACGGCTGGCCCAGCCGCAGCTTCCACCTGCAGGTGGACCGCCCCCTGTATCGGCCGGGCGAGACCGTCTGGCTGCGGGCCTGGGACCTCGAGCGCAAGAGCCTGAGCGCTGCCGGCCAGGGGCAAGGGCTCGAGTACCAGCTGATCAACCCCAAGGGCGCCACGGTGGCCAGCAAGAAGGTGGCCCACGCCGAAGGCCTGAACACCAACGACATCCAGATCCCCGACGGCGTGCCCGGAGGCGAGTACATCCTGCGGGTGCTGCGCGGCGGGGAGATCGAGACCGAGCGGCCGGTGATCGTGGCGGCCTATGAGGCCCCGCGGCTCAAGAAGAAGCTCGAGTTCATGCGCAAGGCCTACGGCCCCGGTGACACCGTGGTCGCCTCGGTCAACGTCAAGCGCCCCACGGGCGAGGTGCTGGGCAACCAGACCCTGACTGCCACCATCCAGCTGGATGGGGTGGCCCTGCCCCGGGTCGAGGTAACCACCGACGCCCGCGGAGACGCAGCGGTGCGCTTCGATCTGCCCGCCCGCATCAGCCGCGGCGACGGACTGCTGACGGTGCTGGTGGAGGACGGCGGCATCACCGAGTCGGTGAGCAAGCGCATCCCCATCATCCTGCAGGATCTGGATGTGTCGCTGTACCCCGAGGGCGGCGATCTCGTGACCGGCCTGCCCTCGCGGGTCTACTTCGAGGCGCGGGACCCCTTCGGCAAGCCCGCCGACGTGCAAGGCCGGCTGGTGGACGACGCGGGCCGCGAGCTGGCGAGCTTCGAGAGCCACCGCGACGGCCTGGGCCGCTTCGGCTTCGTGCCCCAGGCGGGCCGCAGCTACCACGTGGAGATCACCCGCCCCACCGGCATCGCCCAGCACTATGCCCTGCCCGCGGCCAAGGACGCCGGCTGCGTGCTGCGGACCTACGACGACCTGGACGGCTCCCTGGACTACCTGCGGGTCGCCGTGCGCTGCACCGAGCGGCAGCCGGTCAGCGTGCAGGCCGTGGTGCGAGAGAACCTCATCGACGGCGCCACCATCGAGGCGCGCCCGGACAAGCCCGCGGTGGTCTACCTGCAGGCCGGCGACCCCGCGGTGGACAAGGCCATGGGCATCGCCCGGGTCACCGCATTTGACGCCGACATGCAGCCCCTGGCCGAGCGCCTGGTGTTCCGCAACCGCCGCCACCGGCTGAACGTGGAGGTCACCCCCGAGCGCACCAGCTACCAGCCCCGGGAGCAGGTCACGCTCGCCATCAGCACCACCGACCCCATGGGCCGCCCCGTAGCCGCCGACCTGGCGCTGGCCGTGGTGGACGACACGGTGCTGTCCTTCGCCGATGACAAGCAGGGCCACCTGCTGTCCCAGCTGCTCCTCGAGACCGAGCTGCAGGACGAGGTGGAGGAGCCCAACTTCTACCTGGACCTGACCGAAGACAAGTCCGCCCTGGCCATGGAATTGCTGATGGGCACCCGCGGCTGGCGGCGCTTCGACTGGCAGCAGGCCCTGGTGCAGCCCTACCAGCCCGAGGAGACCCTGCAGGCCCTGGGCTACATGGGCTACCTGGACGGCCTGGGCTACCTCGAGGAGGCGGAAGGCGCGATGCCGGCGCTGGCCGGGGCGGTCAGGCGCGGGCGCAACAAGGAAGCCGCCATGGCCCCCAAAGCGCCGCCCCCCATGGCCGCGTTCGACCCCGCCGACGACGCCGAGATCCCGCCAATGGAGCCCGCGGCCGGCCCCATGCTCGCTGACGATGCCGACATGCCCATGCCCGCCGAAGCGGACCGCATGGGCCGAGGCCAGGGCCGCGCGGCGAAGGTCCAGGCCCGAGGCGAGCCGTTCGCCATGGATGACATGGAACAGGAACGCTGGGCCGGCGAGGTCGCCCCGGCCTACCAGTGGGCCCCGGTCCGGGTCTTCCCCGCCCCCATCTACGACGGCAAGCCCCCCGAGGTCCGCACCGACTTCCGCGACACCGTGCACTGGACGCCCCGGGTCCAGACCGACGAGCAGGGCCAGGCCACCGTCAGCTTCTACACCAGCGACGCCATCACCAGCTTCCGGGTCAGCACCGAGGGTATCGGCGGCGGCCTGGCGGGCCGCGACGAGACGGTGCTCCGCTCCAACCTGCCCTTCTCCATGGCGGTCAAGATCCCCCTGGCGGTGAGCGAGGGCGACCGCCTGCGTCTGCCCCTGACCCTGAGCAACGAGCAAGACGCCAGCCTGGCCCTGGCCCTCGAGGCCAGCTTCCCCCAGGATCTGCTGGAGCTGCAGCGCCCCATCGCCGACCAGTGGGAGCTGGCAGCCGAGGCCCGCGAGAGCCTGTTCATGGACCTGCTGGTCACGGGCAAGGAGGGCGCGGGTACGCTGGCCTTCCACGCCTCCAGCGAGGGCCTGAGCGACGCCTTCGAGCGCGAGATCACCGTGGAGCCCCTGGGCTTCCCCCAGGCCTTCGAGGCCAGCGGTGAGCTGGAGACGGTGGCCCGCCACACGGTGGACCTGGGTCAGGCCATCGACGGCACCGTGGACGCCAGGATCCAGCTCTACCCAAGCCCGGTGGCCACCCTGGTCAGCGGCATGGAGGGCCTGATCCGCGAGCCCGGCGGCTGCTTCGAGCAGACCTCGAGCTCGAACTACCCCAACGTGATGGTGCTGCGCTACCTCGAGGAGCAGGGCGTGGCCGACCCCGCGCTGGTCAGCCGCACCATGGGCATGCTCGACCGCGGCTACGCCAAGCTCGTAGGCTACGAGAGCCCCAAGAAGGGCTACGAGTGGTTCGGCGGCGACCCCGGACACGAGGCCCTGACCGCCTACGGCCTGCTCGAGTTCCAGGACATGCGCGCGGTCTACGGCGACGTGGACGCCCAGATGATGGAGCGCACGGCGGACTGGCTGATGTCCCGTCGGGACGGCCAGGGCGGCTTCGACCGCGACGCCAAGGCCCTGGACAGCTTCGGCCGCGCTTCGGCCGAGGTCACCGACGCCTACATCGTCTGGAGCCTGGCCGAGGCCGGCTTCACCGCCGGGCTGGACAAGGAGCTGGCACGCCAGCAGGGCGTGGCCGCCAAGACCAGCGACCCCTACATGCTGGCCCTCGCCGCCGGCACCCTGACCCGCCTCGACGGCAAGGACAAGGAGGCCGCGGCCGCGGCCAAGCGCCTGGTGTCCATGCAGGCCAAGGACGGCTCGTGGGTGGGCGCCGACCACAGCATCACCCGCAGCGGCGGCGAGGCCCTGACCATCGAGACCACCGCCCTGGCCGTGATGGCCCTGCTGCAGGTCGAGGGCCACGACGCAGCCGTGCGCAGCGCCGTGGACTGGCTGAACAACAACCGCGGCGGCTTCGGCCAGTGGGGCTCCACCCAGGCCACGGTGCTGTCCCTGCGGGCCATGACCGCCTACGCCTCGGCCAGCCGGGCCACCCGCAGCGCCGGTGAGGTGCAGCTACGCATCAACGGCGTGAGCGCCGGCCACTTCGCCTACGAGGCCGGCTACCGGGACGCCATCGCCTTCGAGGACCTGGGCGCGTTCTTCACCTCGGGCGCCAACACCATCGAGCTGGTGCTGGATGGCGAAGAGCCGCTTCCCTACAGCGTCGCCGTGGAGTACCGCTCCACCCTGCCCGCCTCGAGCACCGAGACCGTGGTGGACCTCGAGACCCACCTGGCCGCCAAGACCGTGGCCATGGGCGAGAGCGTCCGGCTCACGGCCACCGTGCGCAACCGCACCAACGAGGGCCAGCCCATGACCCTGGCTCGCGTGGGCCTGCCCGGCGGCCTGCAGGCCCAGACCTGGCAGCTCGAGGACCTGCGGGAGCGCGGCGTGGTGGACTTCTACGAGACCGGCCCCCGCGAGGTGGTGCTCTACTTCCGCGACCTCGAGCCCGAGGAGCTGCGGGCGGTGCCCATCGACCTGGTTGCCGCGGTGCCCGGCACCTACACGGGCCCCGCCTCGAGCGCCTACCTCTACTACACCAACGAATACAAGG
>CALDOK010000392.1 GCA_937912125.1 uncultured Pseudomonadota bacterium | reverse complement strand
GACGGCGTGATCGACGAGGACGACGCCACCGACGCCGCCTCCTGGTACGCCGACGACGACGGCGACGGCTACGGCGATCCTGCAGTCACCACCGTCGCCTGCGACCAGCCCCGCGGCTACGTGGCCGCGGTGTACGCCACCGACTGCGACGACAGCGACCCCAGCGTCTCGCCGGTGGACCCGGAGCGCTGCGACGGCGTGGACAACGACTGCGACGGGGCCGTGGACGAAGACGACGCCACCGACGCCATCACCGTGTACGCCGACGACGACATGGACGGCTACGGCGACCCCGCCGACAGCGTCACCACCTGCTACGCCACCAGCGGCTACGTGGCCGACCACACCGACTGCGACGACGCCGACGCCACGGCCTACCCGGGCGCCACCGAGACCTGCGACGGCGACGACGAAGACTGCGACGGAGTGGTGGACGAGGCCGACGCCACGGACGCCAGCACCTGGTACGCCGACAGCGACGGTGACGGCTTCGGCGACGCCGCCCACAGCACGGTCGCCTGCTACGCCCCCACAGGCCACGTCGCCTCCTCGACGGACTGCGACGACACGAACGCCGGGGTCAGCCCCGCCGCCGCCGAGCTGTGTGACGGCGCCGACAACGACTGCGACGGCACCGTGGACGAAGCCGACGCCGCCGACGCCGCCACCTGGTACGCCGACGCCGACAGCGATGGCTACGGCGACGCCGCCACCACCACCCGAGCCTGCAGCGCGCCCTCCGGGTACGGCTCGGATGACACCGACTGCGACGACGGTGACGCCGCCATCCACCCCGCCGCCGCCGAGCTCTGCGATGGCGTGGACAACGACTGCGACGGCCTGGTGGACGACGACGACGGCGGCGTCTCAGGCGCCACCACCTGGGCCATCGACTACGACCACGACGGCTACGGCGCCACCACCTACACCCTGGTTCGCTGCGCCCAGCCGAGCGGGTACGTGGCGGACAGCACGGACTGCGATGACGCGGACGGCGCGGTGTTCCCGGGCGCCGACGAGCGGTGCAACGGCTACGACGACGACTGCGACGGAGACGTGGACGAAGACAGCGCGGTGGACGCCAGCACCTGGTTCGCCGACGGCGACGGTGACGGCTACGGCGCCAGCGCAACCGGCTTCGCGCCCGCCTGCACCCTACCCTCGGGCTACAGCGCCACCAACGACGACTGTGACGACAGCGACGCCGCCGTGAACCCTGGGGCCGCCGAGGTCTGCAACGCCGTGGACGACGACTGCGACGGTACGGCCGACAACGGCGTCCTGGGCAGCGACACCACCTGCGCCGCCACTAGCTGCGCCGACATCCTGGCCGACGACCCCTCGTCGGGCGACGGCAACTACTGGCTGACGGGCACCACCGGCGACTACCAGACCCTGTGCGACATGACCCGCGACGGGGGTGGCTGGACCTTCATCGGATCGGTGGTCAACGAGGGCAGCCGCAGCTGGGACTCCGAGGCGGTCTGGCTGACCGACACCACCACCTTCGGCGCCGTGCTCGATCGCCATGCCGCTGACAGCAAGATCGACGCCTACTGGGAGACGGCGGGCTGGGATCTCATGGTGATCACGGAGCAGTACGGCTTCGCCTTCTACGACGTGCTGGACGACCAGAGCTTCCTGGACTTCATGGCCACCGAGTACTCCACGACCACCTGCTCCCAGTCCTTCCTGGCCAGCGGCGCGGACTGGTACGAGTCCATGACCGCCAGCCAGGCGCAGCTGCACGTCCTGGTGGTTCGCCCGCTGGACAACAACGCCGGATCCTGCTTTCCCGGTGCGAACGAAAACGCGATCCTGGGCTTCCAGCTGTCGGGCTGCTGCTGGGCCAACGGGCTGGGCAACACCCCCAACGGGTGGGCCACCTGGGAGATCTACGACAACAGCCTGCTCGACATCACCCGCCTCTCCACCGGCAGCTGCACCGCGGGAGCCTACCCCTGCAGCGACATCGGCACCTACAACGCCGGCACCAACTGCTACTCCGACAGCTGCAAGGTCACCTGGACCGAGATGTACGTGAGGTAGGGGCCGGGCTGCCCAGGCCCAGCTCTTCGCGCACCACCGGCAGAACTGCCTCCGCCAGGACGGCATGGCCCTGGGCGCTCAGGTGCACCGCGTCCCTGAACCAGGCCGGAGGCGGCGCGCGATGGTCCCGCTCGGCCAGGACTTCGAGGTCTACCAGCCGTGCGCCACTGCGCTCGGCTGCCGCGCGCACGGCGTCGGTCATGGCGCGGGTGGCCCTCAGTGGCAAGGGGTCCCCCTCCATCGCCGCACGCAGATCCTCGTAGGCGCCGGCCTCGCCCAGCTTCAGGCGCGCCCTGCCACGCTCGAACAGCAGCTCGGGGCAGTCCGGTGCATACTCCAGGGCCGCGGCCAGCGCCTGCGCGGACAGGCGAGGCTCACCGGATCGATACGGATGTTCGGGGGGGCTGGCGTCGACCAGCAGCTCTGGGCAGGCACTGCCCAAAGGAGCGCTATTCACCCAGTCGGACACGGGAGTGACCATCACCACCCCGGCCCCTACCTCTTCCGCCAGGGCCGCCATAGCCACCAGGTTGTCCTCCAGGTCCCGGGCTGCCAGACCCCGCCTGGGGTCGTCGAGTGGGCAGTCGCGCTTGGTGCCCGCCTGGGCGCCCAGGCGCTGGGCCTCGATCACAGGGTCCACGCGGGCACCGTCCGCGCGGCCGCGATCCATGAGCCCGGACTTGGGGTGCAGGACCCTCTCGAGCAGCGTGTAGCTCGCCAGGCGACCCAACAGCAGGCGCACGCGCAGGCCCAGTGAGGCCCCCACCGTGCCGTACCGATCCTCGAGGGCGGTGTTGCCCAGATCGTTGTGGCCCATGTAGAGCACCAGGAGATCTGGCTGGAAAGCCACGGCCTCGCGCAGGACCTCGAGGTGGTGTTGGCTGTCCAGCGCTGGCCGCCCCAGGTTGATGACCTCTGCCGGCTGCCCGGCCGCGAACAGCAGCTCCTGCAGCCGCCCGGGGGCCTCGTGCTCAGCGGGGATCCGGCTCCCGGCACGGATGGACGAGCCACCCAGTACGAAGATGCGGGGCACGCCGGGCTGGGGCTCCCGGGCAAAGGGCCCCACCATGTCCTGCTGCTGGTAGCGAGGCACCACCAGCTCGCCGCGTTGCCGGAAGGCGGGCCCGGCCATGTTCCAACGGGCGCGCAGGAAAGGCGTAGGGGCCACGGGCGCACCCAGTATCAGGCGGAGACTGAGCTCGACGAGCAGCAACAGCACCAAAGCAGCCGCCAGGCCCAGCGAAGCACGGGCGCCGCGGCTCCTGACAGGCAAGGCGACGACCGCGCCGCCCTACTCCGTGTACACCGCCTCGAAGTCCATATAGACCTCGATCATCAACTCGAAGCCGTGGACCTCGATGGTCTCCACGTACTCGCCGGTTCCGATGATGGCGTCGTCCGCGAAGGTGCCGGTCCAGGGCACCTCGTACTCACCCATGTGGGGGACCTCCATCTGCAGCGTGCCGACGAGCTCCTCCTCTCCGGTGGCCTCGAGCACGGCGGTCTGTGGGCCGAGGGTCGCGAGGTGGCCCTGGAACTCGCAGGTGTAGCCGCCCTGGAAGGGCGGGTCCTGCTTGGTGCTGTACCAAAGCTCGACCGTACCCAGGCAGGTCTCGGCCATGTTGATGAGGTTGGTCTCGGCGACGTCCATCTGGAAGCTGCCGGCGTAGTAGTCGCCGATGGGATCCACGTCGGCGTCACTGTCGGCGTCGGCATCCGCGTCGCTGTCGGCGTCGGCGTCCGCGTCGCTGTCGGCGTCCGCGTCTGCGTCACTGTCGGTGTCGGAGTCAGCGTCGGTGTCGGTGTCGGTGTCGCCCTCGGGAGGCGCGGTGTCGTCACCGACCTTGTTGCCGTTGCAGGCCAGGCCGAGCAGGAGCAGACCGAAGGGGAGCAGAGCGCGACGCATGGGGCCTCCAGGGCGGGGAAGTGCGGGTCTCCGACCTATAACCGGGCACGCCGCGGACGCGGGCCGGCGCAGAGCGCCCGGTGGAGCTCGAGCGCGATGAGGTGGTGACCGCTCGGGTTGGGATGCACCGGCTCGGGCGCCAGCTCGCTGGGTGGACGAAAGGCCAGCTGGCGCGCGAAGGCATGCTGGGTGCGCACATGCAGCGCCCCGCGCTGGCCAGCCAGCTCCGCCAGCACCCGCTGGTAGCCTACCAGGCGCCGCAGGACCTCGATCTGCGCTGGGTTGGCGGCCCACGGCCCCGAGGGTGTGGCCACATAGAAAGGGTCCATCAGCACCAACCGGGGCCGCAGCGCTCTGGCACGATCGAGCATGGCGGACAGCTCGTCACGGTACCGATCCAGCTGCTCCTGCCTGGGGTAGCCCAGCATTCCCACGCAGTCGTTGATGCCGATCATCACCACCAACCAGTCGGGGCGCTCGGCCAGCACGTCTCGCTCCCAGCGCAGCCGAAGGTCGCTGGTGATGTCGCCGCCGACGCCCCTGTTGACCCAGTGGATCTCCCGCTCGGGGTGCTGGTGGCGCACCAGATCCACGAAGCGCTGGACGAAGCCCTGCCCCAGCGGAGGGAAGGCCAGGCGGTCGGCGTCGGTGATGGAGTCGCCGGCGAAGACCACCCGCTCGCCACCGCGGATGGGCAGGCGGCTCATGGCGCCCGCGAGCTGCTAGGGACAGCCCGCGTCGGCGGCGCCCGGGCTGCCGAAGTTGGTGAGCGGGATGCTGCTCCAGATCTCCGAGGCCGACGCGTCGCACCAGTTCGAGCCGTCGTCGTTATCGGCGGAGTTCAGCGCCGACAGCGACAGGGTCATGGTGTAGCGAAGCAAGTAGGGCCATGGAGAGCTGGCGTCGGTAGCGTAATACCAGCCAACCTCGTCGGTGGAAGAGGCGGCGTAGTACACGCCGAGCATGCCGTTCTGGTCCAAGTAGAGGGTGCTGTCCACTGCGTAGGAGCGCCCGCTGGGGTTGCTGCCGGTCCAGGTGGCGGTGTCCTTCCAGGTGTAGTCGCACTCGGTGGGGTCGTCCCACATGGAGTCGTCGGCGCACAGGGTGGCGTAGCCACCGGCAGGGATCACCAGCCCAGCGTCTGGGGACACCGCGAAGTACGCGATGGACACACACTCGCCCCAGTCGGGCACACCGCCGGTGAAGCCGCCGCCGTAAGCGGTGCCGTACATGTAGCAAG
Organism: uncultured Pseudomonadota bacterium; assembly: GCA_937912125.1. GTDB lineage: Bacteria > Myxococcota_A > UBA796 > UBA796 > JAFGLY01 > CALDOK01. The sequence continues at coordinate 71,793 of CALDOK010000392.1, read as the reverse complement.
CGCGGAATGCCATATCGTCCATGGCGATGTCAAAGGCTTCGGTGTTGTGGATCTCGAACCAGTTGGCGTCGCGGTTGTAGGTGTACCCGGTGGCGGAGCCCGCGCTCGAGGTCCTGCTGACCTCGGAGAAGATCAGCGAGCCCAAGGCGATGGAGTCCTCGTCCAGCCAGCCGTCGCAGTCGTCGTCGATCATGTTGTAGGTGGTGCCGTCATCGCTGGCGCTAGGGTTGATGGCCGGGTTGGTATCGTCGCAGTCAAGCCCGATGAAGGCGGAGGTGCCGTAGCCATCGCCGTCCTGGTCGTAGTCGCTGCCGCCGCTGCAGTCCTGGTCCACGCCGTCGTACCAGACCTCAGAGGCGCCTGGATTGATGGCGCCGTTGGTGTCGTTGCAGTCGGTGCCGGCGTAGGCGGTGGCGTCGTAGCCGTCGCCGTCCTGGTCGTAGTCGCTGGCCCCGTCGCAGTCGGAATCGACCCCGTCGTACCACGTGTCAGTGGCCGAGGGGTTGACCGCCGTGGTCGTATCGTCGCAGTCAGCCCCGCCGTAGGCATCGGACAGATAGCCATCGCCGTCCTGGTCGTAGTCGCTGGCCCCGTCACAGTCGGAGTCGACCCCGTCGTACCAGGTCTCGCTCGCGCTCGGGTTGATGGCCGCGGCCGTGTCATCGCAGTCGGCACCCGCGTAGGCGTCGGAGTCGTAGCCGTCTGCGTCCTGGTCGTAGTCGCTGGCCCCGTCGCAGTCGGAGTCGACCCCGTCGTACCAGGTCTCGCTGGCGCCCGGGTTGATGGCGGCCGCGGTGTCGTCGCAGTCGCCGCCGCCGTAGCTGTCCGAGTCGTAGCCGTCGAGGTCCTGGTCGAAGTCGCTGGCCCCATCACAGTCGGAGTCGAGCCCGTCATACCAGATCTCGCTGGCGCCGGGGTTGATGGCCGCGGCCGTGTCGTTGCAGTCGGCGCCGCCGTGCGCATCGGAGTCGTAGCCGTCGGCGTCCTGGTCGAAGTCGCTGGCCCCATCACAGTCGGAGTCGATCCCGTCGTACCAGATCTCGCTGACGCTGGGGTTGATGCCGCCGTCGGTGTCGTCGCAGTCGTCGCCCGCGTAGGCGTCGGAGTCGTGGCCGTCGCGGTCCTGGTCGAAGTCGCTGGCCCCGTCACAGTCCTGGTCCACGCCGTCGTACCAGGTCTCGAGCGCGTCGGGGTTGATGTCAGCGTCGACGTCGTCGCAGTCGGTGCCGCCGTAGGCGTCATACTGGAACCCGTCGAGGTCCTGGTCGAAGTCGTCGTCGCCCATGCAGTCGGCATCCACGCCGTCGTACCAAGCGTCGGCTGCGCCCGGGTAGGCGCCGAAGTCCAGATCGTCACAGTCGCCCTCGAAGCCCACGGGGATGGGCATGGGAGTGCCACCCGCTGCCGCGACCTGATCGGCGTAGTCGATGGCCCAGTAGTCGTCCCCGTCCTGGTCGCCGTCGTTGTTGTCGCAGTTCTCGTCGACGCCGTTGTACCAGATCTCGGGGATGCCCGGATCGGGGAAGCGCTCGGCGTCTTCGTCGTCGCAGTCGTCGTTCTCGCAGAACCCGACGCCCTGTGGATCGGCGTCGAAGCCGTCGCCGTCGGCGTCGCAGTCGTTGGCGTCGCAGTCCTGGTCGGTGCCGTCGTAGTAGGTCTCGCCAGCATCGGGGTTGACCAGCGCGGGATCGAGCCCGGCGGGGTTGTCGGGATCCAGGTCGGCCCCGTCCATGCAGTCCTCGCCGAAGACGCCCGACCGGTTGGGGTAGGCGTCGGTGGCGAAGCCGTCGCCGTCTTGATCGAAGTCGCTGTCGCCCGCGCAGTCGGAGTCGGCGCCGTCGTAGAAGAGCTCGTCGGCGTCGGGGTGGACGTCGCTGGCCTGGGGCTGCTCCCAGCTCAGGCTGGTGCCGTCGGCGTCGGTGAGCGCAGAGGAGACCACGCGCTGATCTTCGGGGATCACATTGGGATCGTCCCAGCAGTCGCCCGAGGCCAGCTGGCCGCTGCCATCGACGTTGCTGGTGGCCAGGCCCTGGTAGGTCTCGGGCACCCAGCCGTCGCCGTCCTGGTCGTAGTCGTCGTCGCCAGCGCAGTCCTGATCGAAGCCGTCGTACCAGCGCTCGGTGGCCGCAGGGTGGATGTCGGCGCCCGCCAGCCCGCTGACGCCGGGCCCAGCGACGCTGTCCCAGCAGTCGCCATCCAGAGGAGTGTAGCCATCGCCATCGGCATCCTGGACTTTCCAAGAGGCATTGCAGGCGACGAGGCTCGTGAGGAGCAGCAGAGCGAGGGGACGGAACATCATTGCACGCACCAGAATGAGTTTCGACCGCATCATAACGCGCACCCATGGCCATGGGGCTCCGCAGCGCAGCGGATGTGATGCTCCCACCAGGTCCGGGGCTCTACGGCGGCGCTGGAGACAGCGCTTGAGACGGAGCGGCGCCCTGGGTAAAGGAGTGTTCCCCAAGGAGCCCACCCCATGGCCAAGCCCGTCCGCGTCCTCACCATCTTCGGCACCCGCCCCGAGGCCATCAAGATGGCCCCCTTGGTCAAGGCCATCGAGGCCTGCCCAGACACCGAGCAACGGCTCTGCGTCACGGCCCAACACCGCGGCATGCTCGACCAGGTGCTCGCGCTCTTCGAGCTCGAGCCCCACCACGACCTCGACCTGATGCAGCCCAACCAGACCCTCTTCGAGCTCACCTCCCGGGTGCTCCTGGGCCTGAAGCCCGTGCTCGAAGCCGAGAAGCCCGACGTGGTGCTGGTCCACGGCGACACCACCACCACCATGGCCGGCGCCCTGGCCGCCTTCTACGCCGGCGTCCCGGTGGGCCATGTCGAAGCAGGCCTGCGCACCTGGAACCTGGCGGCCCCCTTCCCCGAAGAAGCCAACCGCCAACTGGCCGACCGCATCTGCTCTTTCCTGTTCGCGCCCACCGAGGGCTCCCGCCAGGCCTTGCTGAAGGAGAACCTCCGGGACGAAGACATCTGGGTCACCGGCAACACGGTCATCGACGCCTTGCTCATGGTGCGCGACCGGGCCGTGGCCAAGCCCCTCGAGCCGTGGCGTCAGCTCTACGGCTCGGCCTTCGACGTGGTGGCCAACCCCACCACCCCCATGGTGCTCATCACCGGCCACCGCCGGGAGAGCTTCGGCCAGGGCTTCCTCAACATGTGCACCGCCATCCGCACCCTCGCGGAGCGCCACCCCCAGGTCCACTACGTCTACCCGATGCACCTCAACCCCAACGTGCGCGGGCCGGTCAACGCCACCCTCACGGGGCTGCCCAACATCCACCTCATCGAGCCCCTGGACTACGAGCCCTTCGTGCGCCTGATGGACCGCAGCACCATCATCCTCACGGACTCGGGGGGCATCCAGGAAGAAGCCCCCAGCCTGGGCAAGCCGGTGCTGGTCATGCGGGAGACCACGGAACGTCCCGAAGGCGTCGAGGCGGGCACGGTCAAGCTGGTGGGCACCGACAAGGCGGCCATCATCGCGAACACAGAGGCCCTGCTCTTCGACCCCGCGGCCTACGAGGCCATGCACCGGGCCCACAACCCCTACGGCGACGGCAAGGCTTCGGAGCGCATCGTGCAGGCGCTGGTGGAACGGCTGGGGAGCTAGGCCTCCAGCCGTCCCCGATACCACCGGATGGTCTCGGCCATAGCGGTCGCGAAGTCCTCGCGGGCCCGCCAGCCAAGCTCGTCCAGCGCCTTGGAGGGGTCGCTGCGCATGTGGCGGATGTCGCCCTGGCGAGGTGGGTGGGTCTCGACGCCCACACCGCTGGGGATCTCACCCAGCACCAGCCGGGCGATCTGGTTGACCGTGGTGCGCTGCCCGGTGCCGACGTTGTAGACCCCATCGGCGGCCGGCGCCGTGGCGGCCAGCAGGTTGGCCCGGGCCACGTCGGCCACGGCCACGAAGTCGCGGCTCTGCTCGCCGTCGCCCTGGATGGGCAGGGGCTGCCCGCGCAGGGCCAGCTCGACGAAGCGAGGGATGACGGCGGCGTAGGCGCCCGAGGGGTCCTGCTTGGCGCCGAAGACGTTCTGGTAGCGCATGCCCACGCAGGACATGCCCAGGGTCTGGCTGAACACCGAAGCGTACAGCTCGTCGGCGGCCTTGCCCGCGGCGTAGGGGCTGGTCGGGCGCAGCGGATCGGTCTCGCGCACCACGCGGCCCTCGGTCTGACCGTAGACGGCGCAGGAGGACGCGTAGACCACGCGCTGTACGCCACAGCGGCGAGCGATCTCGAAGACGGTCACGGCGCCGTTGACGTTGACCCGGTCGGAGCCCGCGGGATCGTCCACCGACGCGGTCACGCCGGGGATGGCGGCCAGGTGGATGACGTGGCTGCAGCCGTCCATCACCCGCTCGACCGTGGCTCGGTCGATGATGCTGCCGACGACCAGCTCCACAGGCAGCCCCGCCAGGTTGGCCTCACAGCCCGTGGACAGATCGTCGAGCACCCGCACCCGGTTCCCCTGCTCACAGAGCAGCGCCACGGTGTGGGAGCCGATGAAGCCCGCGCCTCCGGTGACCAGGTACATGGTCAAGCCTTGGACCAGTGGGAGAGGTCTCGCCCGATGAGATCGCCCAGGGCGGCGACCTCGGAGGCGAACTCGCGCTGAAGCGCGAGGCGCAAGGCCGGGTCCATCTTGTCACGGGGCCGGTAGGCGCGGTTCATGGCATAGATGGCATCGCTGGCCCGCCGGCGCACCGCGGCAGGCACCAGATCCTTGGCCTTGCCCGGGATGCGCTGCTGCAGCTTGCGCACGGCCCAGGAACGGTAGGTCTTGTTGGGGTTGACCACCGGGGTCTCGGGTACGAAGTCCGGGTCTACCCCCAGGAAGCGATAGGTGTCACGCACCGCGGCGGCGGTGTCGGCACGGAAGTCATCGAACACGATGACGTGCACCCGGTCCCTGGGGAACAGGTCGTAGTAGCGCTGGACCTGCTCAGTGAAGCGGGCGATGCGGCGGTAGAATACGCCGTCGGGGAAGGTGGTCTGTGCCGGCACGGGGCGCCGGCCGGCCACCCGGTCTTCTTCGGCATCGAGGGCCTGGGCGAAGTCCAGGATGTCTTCGTCGCCCAGCGCGTTGTGCATGGCCTGGGAGTGCTGGGAGTACATGAACTCCACGGGGTCGCGCAGCATGATGATGACGCTGGCGTCGGGGTTGAACTCCAGGATCTCCTGGGCGGCCGAGCGGCTGTAGATGTACCAGACCGAGGCTTCGCCAGCGCGGGCGAAGGCTTCGGCGCCCTCGAAGCGGGCCAGGTAGGACTCGAGGGTATCCCTGGGACGAGCGGTGCGGATGTCCAGGTCCTGGCCGAAGTAGTGGATCTCCTTGGCCTCGGGCACGAAGATCCCGGGGTGCTGCCCCAGGTAGTCGTTCATCGCGGTTGTGCCACACTTGGCGGCGCCGACGATGAAAAAGTCCGGCTTTCGCATAGGGTCTCCCAGGGGCGCTCGGCGGCCGAGTATCTCGAGGCTCGAGGCAGGGCAACGGCCTGCCCGACCCCTGCAGCGGGCGTTAGGCTGGTCCGCCCTCCACGGCGGAGGGCCTCGCTCCACTGGTGGAGCCACCCGCCACGAGGGATCCCGGCCAGCACGCCATGACCACTCAGACCCCAGCGCCACCTCGAGACCCCACCGCGCCAGACACGGCCACCGACACCGGCGCCGACGCCAAGAAACTGGCCGGCGGCAGCGCAATGGTGCTGGCAGGCGGCGTGGCCGAGCAGGGGCTGCGCTCCGTGATCGGCTGGTTCCTGGCCAACTCCCTGGGCCCCTTCACCTACGGCGCCTACACCTTCTGCATCACGGTGCTCACCGTGCTGGGGGTGCTCGCACCCCTGGGAACCGACACGGGCATCGTCTTCTTCGGCGCCCAGCACCGCGTCCAGCGGCGGCGGGATCAGCTCAAGGGCAAGCTGCTGGGCGGCCTGCTCACGACCGTAGTCGGCGGCCTGGTGTGCGGCGGCGTGCTGTGGTGGGGCACGCGCTCGGGCTGGTTCTGGACCGACAAGCCCGACGTCGCCAACGCCCTGGCCTTCGTCGCCCCGGCGGTACCGCTCACGGCATTGTTGCTCTACGCCGTGGGCGCTGTGCGCTCCATGAAGGACATGCGCAGCACGGCCCTGAGCTTCCAGCTGGCCTTCCCCCTGGTCACCCTGGTGGGGGCTGGCGCAGCGATCGCCCTGGGCTTGGGTCTATACGGCGTCCTGGCCGCCTTCATGCTGGCCACCGCGGTGTCGCTCGGGCTCACGACCGTGTACGCACGGCGCTGGTTCCAGGGCCTGCTCCAGGACCGCTCGGTGCCGACCGCCTGGGGCTGGCGGTCGATGCTCGGGTTCTCCCTTCCCCAGGGGGTGGCCGGGGCCATCTACCGGCTGGCGAGCTGGACCGACATCCTGCTGATCATGACCCTCTCCAGCGCCGATCAGGTGGGGCTGTACCGAGCGGGCGCCCAGTGGGCCATGCTGGGGCAGCTACCCGTGGTGGCCATCACCACCATGTTCAACCCCCAGGTCGCCGAGCTGTGGGGCAACGCCGAGCGCGATCGCCTGGACAGCCTGCTCGAGGTCGCCACCCGCTGGCTGGTGGTGCTCTCGGCGCCCCTGTTTGTGGGCCTGCTGGTGGCCCCCGACCTGCTCTTCTCCATCTACAAGCCCGAGTACGCCACCGCCGCGTCCATCATGGTGATCATCGTGCTGGGCCAGGTGGTCCACGTGATCTGCACGCCCGCGGCGCGCCTGATCCCCATGACGGGCCACTCCCTGCTGCACTTGGTGCTGGCCGTGTGCGCGCTGGCCGTGAACGTGAGCATGGCATGGGTGCTGATCCCACGCATGGGAGGCCACGGCGCCGCCATCGCCAGCGCCACCGCCTTCACCCTGTGGGCCATCGCCCGGTTGATCGCGGCCTACGCCATCACCCGCTGCTTCCCCTTCTCGCGGCGCACGGGCCTGCTGCTGGGCGGTGCCGCGGTCATCGCCTTGCTCGGCATCCAGGCGGGCCACCTGGGCCTCCCCGGTGGTCAGGTCCTCCCGCTGACGGCCGCCCTGCTGAGCTACGCGTTGCTGGCCTGGAAGGTCGGGGGTACCCCTGACGACCACGCCACCCTGCAGATGGTCAAGGCCCGGCTGCTTGGGATGCTGGGCCGCCCGGGATAGGACCGGCCCTCCCCTCTCCAGGAGTGAGCGATGCGAGAACTGGCCAAGAACGCGGGACGCCGAGCCGTGCGCCTGGCCATGCGCCCCGGACTGGTCCGCGCCCCCCTGCGCGCCGCCTCCAAGGGGGGCGTGCTGCCCTTCGCCATCTGGAGCCGCCTGCCGGTAGAAACGGCCTTCGAGGTCAACTACCCCCATGGCATCACCTTCAGCTACCTGCCCACGGCCTACGACGGCATCGGGCGTCAGCTGTACTGGGCCGGCGAGCACTTCTGGGAACACGAGACGGTGGAGGTCTTCTGCCGCCTGGCCCGCCGCGCCCGCCGCGTGCTCGACATCGGCGCAAACACCGGCACCTACTCGCTGATCGCCTGTGCGGCCCACCCCGACACCATGGTCACCGCCTTCGAGCCCGTGCCCCGCATCCGGGCCCAGCTCAGCGCCGCGGTGGAGCTCAACGGCTTCACCGGACGCTGCGAGGTCCGCTGCGACGCGGTCTCCTGCGAGTGCGGCACCGCTCGCTTCCACGTCCCGGCCGAAGCCCTGCCCACCTCGTCCAGCCTGCACCCTGACGGCTTCCGCGGCCTCGAAGGCGAACACATCGAGGTTCCGCTCACCAGCATCGACGCTCTGCTGGCCGAGGAAGACGCGGTCGATCTGGTCAAGATCGATGTCGAGGGCTTCGAGCACTCCGTGCTGCAGGGCATGGAGCGTACCCTGCACCAGCACCGCCCCGCCGTGTTCCTCGAGTGCAACCACGACGGCCCGGTCGACGCCCTCGAGGCCATCATCGCCGCCCATGGACTGCGCCTGTACCACCTGCGCCCCGGCGGACCCGTCCGGATCGAAGGCTTCGGCCGCGACGCCAGCGACCACCACCGCAACTTCCTGGCTCTGCCCCCCGAGCGGGAGGAGTGGCTGAAGGTCTGACCGCGGTGGTCGGTGGTCGGTGGTCGGTGGTCGGTGGGCGGGTGTAGAACCCGCTCCACAGCGGCGAGCAGGGCCGTTCCCTAGCCCAGCTCTTCCCAGCCCATGTCCCGACCCAGCCACTCGTACAGGGCCTTGTTGTGCGGCCGGAAGTAGTCCTTCAGCTGCCTGCGGGTGGCGTCACTCAACCCCTTGTAGCGCCCGATGTTCTGCGCGGTGAAGTCACCGGGGCTCCAGCGCTCGAGGCCCAAGAAGTCCAGCACCTCGAGGTAGACCCGCTCGGGCTCCGTGAACAGGTCCTCGGCGCGCAGGACCAGCAGCTGATCCCTGGGAAACAAGGCCTGCCAGGGGTGCAGCTGGTCGAGGTAGTGGCCGCGGGCGAGGTACGAGAAGATGCGGAAGGCGTGGGAGTAGTAGCGAGGGTCGGCCACCATGCGCTCCCGCTCGCCGGCCAGGCGCTGGGGCTCGGCTGCGATGGCGTCGGCGAAGGACAGATCCTCCCAGCCCGAGCGCACGTGGTGGTTGTAGTTGGAGTAGGCCCGGGCCACCGGATCCCGCAGCAAGGCGATGATCTTGGCCTGCGGCAGCACATCGTGGACCCGCTGCGGAGCGTGGGGGTGGAACAGGTAGTAGGGCGACGCCTCACCGGTGATGCCTCCACCCGGCAGTCGGTCCAGTTCGCGCTGAAGCGGGAAGTGGGCCCGATACCAGAGCTGCGGGCGCTGGTAGCGGTAGGAGAAGTACTGAATCTCCTTCTTGTGGGAGGCCCCCACCGCAGGGTGCCGGGCCAGATAGGCGTACAGGGAGCTGGTGCCGGCCTTCTGGGCGCCGATGATCACAAAGCTCGGCAGTGCCCGCGCTGGCGCCGTGGCCAGCCGACCGGCCATGACGGCGCGGCGCCGTAGCTCCTGACCGAAGCTGGGTACGTTGGCGGGGGCGTGTGCTGGCATCAGTCCTCCCTGGCGCCGTCCCGCTGCAGCACGTTCCGTCCGAGGTCTTCGAGACAGAGCCGGTAGCCGTGTGCGACGCCGCGCAAGACGGGCCGCAGCCCCGTGCCCCGCTTGAACAGGCCGACGCCGATCAGCTGAGCGGTCTCACCGCTGTGGGACCAAGCGAAGGCCAGCAGGTTGCGCGGCCCCTTGGGGCGGTGACGGCTGAAGAAGTAGTAGCGGGAGTACATCACGCGGCTGACGCGATCGCCGTAGCCGACGCGACCAGCCGCAGAGTGCCGGTGGTCCAGCCGAGCGGCCGGCTGGTGGACGATGGTCCAGCGCCGGGCGATGCGCACGGCCAGCTCGACATCCTCAGCGAAGGTGTAGCCTGGCAGGAACTCCGAGAAGCGCTCCTGGTCGAGACAAGCCCGGCGGTAGGCCACGCGCCCGGTGGCGGCCACAGGGATGGGAACCACCCGGCTGGGCTCCGCGAGCCAGCGCACGCCGCCGCTGATGTACAGCTCGCTGTCGTCCCCCGGAGCCGTGTGAGCGATTCCGAACATGCGGAACACCGCGCGCTTGGCGGCGCCGTCGGGGGGGACGTTGATCTGGCTGCCCATAACGCCCCCGACAGGGGGGTCCATGGGCAGATCGAAGGCCTCAAGGCTGCGCTCGATGTACTCGGGCTCGAGCACCATGTCATCGTCGAGGAAGAACAGGAACTCACCCGTAGCCAGATCGATCCCCAGGTTGCGCTGCAGGGAGGTGCCCGGCTGGCTGCTGCGGTAGATGAGCGCGATCTCGCTGCCCTCTAGGGCCCGCTGCAGCAGCTCCTGGACCGACTCTCCAGCGTCCACCACCACCAGCTCGGCCGGCAGCACCGTCTGCAGCAACAGCGAGTCCAGGAAGGCGCGCATGTCCTCGCCCCGGTTCATGGTGGGGAGGACGATAGAAACTCGCTTGTCGACTGCAGCCATGCTCACCTCTTTCGACCACGCGAATCACCCCGCACCTTGCTGAACCAGCCCAGGCCCGCGCGGGTGTGCATTCCTGGCTGAGCCAGCTTGCCGGCCAAGGCCTTGCCCCGCTGCTTGCTCTCGGTCTTGTGCTGGTCCAGCTGCGCCTGGGCGAGCTGGTCCGACTTTGTCGCGAGCAGATCCTTGGTCTCGATATGCTCGCCGAACAACAGCCCCGCCATGCCCCAGTAGTACCAGCCCAAGGTGATGCGGGAGACGAAGGAGTTGGACAGGAAGTTGGTGACGAACACGGTGAGGGTCAGCGCCACCATGAACAGGCCGAACTCGCGCGCCCAAGGCGTCCGGCCGATGCGCTTGAGATCGAGCCCCGCACGGATCACCTGGACCTGGAAGACGACATAGCAGATCACCGCGGTGGGCCCCATCTGGTACATCAGCGACAGGTAGTCGTTGTGGGGATCGATGTAGCCGACGGCTGGATCGTAGTAGTGGGCGCTGTACAGCGGCTCGGTGAGCACGCGATGGCGTCCCAGCCCCAGCCCCAGGAAGATATCGCCGATGGGGTACTTCAGATACTCCTTCATGGACACGGACCACAGGGCCCAGCGGCCAGAGCCCAGGGAACGCCGCGTGCTCTCGTAGGTGGATGACTCGAAGAACTGCCACAGATCGTTGAAACGATCCTGCAACAGCTCGCTGGACAGCACCGCCACGCCCACCATGGCAATGAACGAGAACGCCAGCCCATGGCGCTTGGTGAAAAACAGGTACGACAGCACGCACACCAGCAGCCCCACCTGGGCCGTACGCACGTAGGAGAAGTACAACGCGAGGCAGGCACAGAGCACGTAGATGCCGAAGAACACCGTGATGCCGACCTTGCGCGTGTACATCAGCCAGAACATGCCCACGCACGCGAAGAGCATCATCATCAGCGCGTGGTTGTGCAGGTTGTGGTAGCCGCCGACCAGGCGATCGTAGCCGTCGAGCTGTAGATCGAGCCGACCCTGCGCCAGGTACCACATGGACACGGCGATGGGCACGATGGCCGTGAGGGTGAACAGCAGGTGCATGCGGATACGCTTGCGGGTGCTGTCCATGAACGCCGAGACCAGGAACATGAGCAGGAAGGTGGAGAGGTAGCGGGCCACGATCTCCACGCCCTCGCGCAGGTCCAGGTTGCGGAGGCCCGCGATGGCGATCACGACCAGGTAGGGCACAAAGGTCACGATGGCCGGGTGGCGGTTGAAGCGCCGAAGCTCGAGGTAGAACAGGACCGCCGCCAGGCCCGCCACGGCCCCGCTGAACAGCTCCATCATGTTCAGGCTCATCACCTGCACCGGCACCCACCAGAGCATGTCCACGATCACCCGCAGCCCGAAGAAGGTGAGCAGCGCGATCTCGGGACGAGTGAAGAAAAACAATGCCACCACGATGGAGACCAACACCACCACCTGGGGCAGCGGCGGCAGCGTCATGGTGCTGACCACGAGCACCACGAACAGCACCAGCGCGAAGCTCATCCCCAGCAGGAGGGAGAACTCCCTCGCTACCTGGGGCATGAACGAAAAGCGTGGCTGCATGGGGGCCCTTGGTTGCCTGGCGGGCGGGGCACCTATCCGCCCGCACCGGCCATTTCACCTCGTGGGCCCATAGGCCCGCGGCGATCCATTCCAGCCCCTGAAGCAAGGACGGCGGCCCGAGGGCCGCCGCACGCCGCTGCGTGGGCTCGAGGCTACTCGCCCAGGCCCGCGATCAGGTAGGCGGCGCCCGCATCGGTCCCGCCCTGGTCGGCGACGTAGCTGGCCGTGAGGATGAAAGGCAGGCCGCTGCCGTCGATGTCGCCGGTGAACTGCACGACGGAGCCAGCCGCGTCGGTGGCCGAGGTGCCGGTGAACCAACCATCGGCGGAGGCCACGCTGACGTTTCCGCTCTGAGCGCCGATGAGCAAATACACCGAGCCGGCGAAGCCGAGCTCGTTCGTGGCGCTGACCATGATGGCAGGGGTTCCCAGCCCGTCGTAGTCTTCGATGCCAGCCACCGCAGATCCCACGCCGCCAGAGCTGGTGACGCCGTAGATCTTGGCCGCCGCCACGCTGCCCAGGTCGCCGCTCGAGCTGCCGCCCAACACCAGGTAGGCCGCGCCAGCGTCGGCTGCGCCCGTGTCGTCGCGGGTGGCGCCGATCAGGTAGTCGTCGTAGCCGTCGCCGTCGTGATCGCCGATTCCCGCCACACAGCCACCGGCGTAGTCGCTGAGGTCCTCGCCATCCAGAATGACATCGGCGTCCGCGGCGGCCATGCTGCCGGTGGGTGCGGTCTCGAACAGGTACACGGTGCCGGCGTAGGAGTTGGCGTACAGGGTGCCAGCCGCCAGGTCGGGGGTACCATCGCCGGTGGTGTCGCCCACGGCGGCCACGAACTTACCGATGCGATCGTTCGCGACGTCACCGTAGATGAAGTCATCGAGATCGGACAGCTGGTGGTCCCCGGCGCTGACCGGACCGTAGATCAGGTAGGCGGTGCCCGAAGAGCTGCCGTTGTCATCGGCGGAGTTCGCCCCCACGACCATGTCGTTGAAGCCGTCGCCGTCCATGTCGCCGAGGTAGGCGATGGCGTCCGGCCCCGCGGCGCGATCATAGCCGTCCTCGCCGGACCAGGTCGCGTCGGCGTCAGCCAGGGAGAGGTCACCCGAGGGAGGGGAACTGTAGTCGCCGAACACCATCCACATGCGCCCCGCTTCGGCGTCCGGAGAGGCCGAGCCGATGGCGATGTCCACAGCGCCGTCGCCGCTGAGGTCCATGCTCGCGGCGTTGCTGACCGCGGCATAGTCGCCCGCGGTCGCGCCGGTGAAGGTGACGTCCGCGCCGCCGGCCGCGGCGGTGTCCATGACCAGCACCCCCCAAGTGTCGATGTCGCTGGACCCGTAGTAGAGGTAGTTGATGCCCGCGGTGCCAGCGCCGGAGCGGGCGCTGATCAGCAGGTCATCTACGCCGTCGGCGTTCCAGTCGGACACGGTGGTGACGGCCCGGGCGCCCTGATCGTTCGCAGCGGCGCCGAGGAAGATGGTGTCGGAGTCCATCAGGTCCATGGTGCACGGGTCGAAGCCACCGGAGCAGTTGTTGTCGATGCCGTCGTTGCAGACCTCATCGGCGCCGGGGTTGATGCCCGCAGAGCCGTCGTCGCAGTCGCTGGAGTCGGACTCGTAGTTGAGCGGCTGGGAGCACGCGTTCACGGACCTGGCCGGGTCGCCGTAGCCGTCTCCATCGACGTCTGCGTACCAGGTATCGGCGTCGACGGCGCTGGATTCGTCGGTCACGCCGTCGCAGTCGTTGTCGGTGCCGTCACAGTACTCGTCGGCGTCGGGGTTGATGGTGGAGTCCGTGTCGTTGCAATCGCCCGAGTCGGCGGTGTAGCCGCTGGGCTCGTTGCAGGCGCGGCTGACGGTGGCGCCGTTGCCGTAGTTGTCGCCATCGGTATCGATATACCAGTTCAGCACGTCCACCGCGGTGGCCTCATCGACCACACCGTCGCAGTTGTCGTCTTCGCCGTCGCAGTACTCGAGGGCGCCGGGGTTGGTGTCGAAGTCGGTGTCGTCGCAGTCGCCGGAATCTTCGGCGTAGCCGCTGGGCGAGTGGCACTGGTCGGTGACGACGGTGTCTTCGGTGCCGTAGCCGTCAGCGTCGGCGTCGATGTAGAAGGTGGGGGCGTCCACCGCGCCGTCTTCGTCGATGTAGAGGTCGCAGTCGTCGTCCTCGCCGTTGCAGTACTCGTCGGCCCCCGGGTAGGTGGTCGCCGACAGATCGTTGCAGTCATCGTCGTTGTCGACCCAGCCCGTGCCCGGGCCGTCGCACTGCACCAGGAAGTAGGACTGACCGCCGTAAGCGTCGCCGTCGTAGTCCAGATACCAGGTGGGTGCGTCCACCGCGTCGTCCTCGTCGATCACGGCGTCGCAGTCGTTGTCCGCACCGTCGCAGTACTCATCAGCACCCGGGTAGATGTCGGCCGCGAAGGGACCCTCGACAGGGTCGTCGTTGACGTCGTCGTCGCAGTCGCCCTCGCAGGCCGCAACGCCGTCGCCGTCCTCGTCGAACATGCCGTCGTGGCCATCGCAGTCGTGGTCGATGTCGTCGCACTGCTCGTCTTCGGCAGGGTTGACGTCAGAGGCGGTGTCGTCGCAGTCGTTGTCGTCGGCCACGAAGCCGTCGGGAGCGACACACTGCTGCACCGCGACATCGTCATCGCCATAGGTGTCCCCGTCGGCGTCGGCGTACCAGAAGGTGTCGGGGTTGAGGGCCGGGTCCTCGTCGTCGCAGTCGCCGCCTTCGTCCACGTAGCCATTGGGCTGCGTGCAGGCGTACTCGAGGGAGGCGTCCAGGCCATAGCCATCGCCATCGCCATCGCTGAACCACTCGAGCGCGTCGATGGCCGTGGGCTCGTCGATACCGTACGCGCAGTTGTTGTCCACCCCGTCGCAGACCTCGTCGGCGCCAGGGTAGATGTCGGCGTTATTGTCGTCGCAGTCGGCGCCATCGCCGACGCCGCGGTCGAAGCCGTCACCGTCCGCATCCGTGATGCAACCGACGGCGAGGCTACCCGCCACCAGGGTGAGGAAGAGGAACCGGGGAAGGGTGGATACGGCCATTTTTGCTCCTGAACAGGGCGAAGCGGAGGACTGGGCGAGTATATAGCGGCAGGCGCAGGCGCGCGCGCCAGGACGTACTCATCGGTACGGTTGACCACCTGCTGAAGGTACCACTGGATTCGTGCCACCAGAAAGGGGCCAAGGGCGCAAGTGACAAATGTAAACAGGGTTTCAGGCTCGGACTGGAGCCAGAGAGGCCCCCTGAGCTTGCGCCCCCCGGAGAAGGACAGCAGCCCGGACTAGCGCCACGGTAACCCAGGTCACCGCACCCCCACAGGGCGGGTGGAGCTGAGCTCGAGGCGACGAAGTCCAGGTCGAAGAGGTGCACGCTCACTCCCGTGGCTGCGGAGCGCCACGCGCTGCTTCTCCGCCGCCACGGGTGCCGTGGAAGGCACGGCGGGATTGGATCCCCCTACTCGGCGCCCAGGTAGCCCAGCGCCCGCAAGGCCTCGCGGCTGAAGCTGTCCATGCTGGGGGCGAGGGGCTCCCCCTCGGGGGGGCTCCAGGTGGCGCCCGCCTGCTCCCGCAGATCGAACAACCTGCGGGCGGCGGCGGCGGCTTCGCCGGTGACCGGCGTCACACCGGCGACGTCGGGCTGGCCGAGCTCGCGCCAGGCGGTGACCCGACCCTCCTCGCCCTGCACCTGCAGCTCGTACTGGCCCTCGCGAAGGGCGAAGCGCCGCACCGCGAAGCCGTCGAGATCACCGCTGGGGGCCTGGGCGGCCGCGTGCAGCAGGGTGGGGGTGTACTGCTCGGCCAGCACCGGAGCCTCGGCAGGGCCCTGACCCAGCACGCGGCCGTGCACCTGCGGCCAGAGCTGGGAGGGCACGCCAGCGGCATCCAGCACCGTGGGCGCCACGTCGATCAAGCGGGCCGTGGCAGGGCTGCAGACCCCGCGCGCGACCCCTGGGCCAGCCATGACCAGGGGCACGGACAACACCGGCTCGTACAGCCCGTGGACGTGGCCCCACAGGCCGTGCTCGCCCAGGAACTCGCCGTGATCGGCGGTGACCACCACCAGCACGTCATCGGCCAGGTCGCGAGCCTCGATCTGCGCCAGCACCTGGGCCAGCACGCCGTCGGCCGAGCGCACGGCGCCATCGTAGAGGTCCGCGGCGCGCTGGACATCGTCGCCCTGGGGCGGCTGCCCCCCCAAGAGGTGCAGGCTGAACAGGTCCTCGGACAGCTCCACCGCGGGGCCGCGGCCATAGCCGCCTGGGAGATAGCGCTCGAAGTCGGCCGGCGGTGTCTGGTGGTAGGGGGCGTGGGCCTCCATCACGTTGACCATGACGAAGAAGGGCCGGTCGGGATCCGGGCGGGCGTCCAGCCAGCGCCCGAAGGCCCGCGCGCCCGAGGCGCCGCCCTTGTCGCGATCCCGATCCCACACAGGCTGGGACAGCCGCAGCAGCAGGAAGGCGTTGGGGGTGACGTAGTGACCGAAGGCCTCGACCAGGGCCCCGAAGTCGAAGGCCAGCCCGTTGGCCACCTGCAGCCAGGGGTTTCCGCTCACCAGCAGGGTGTCGTAGCCCGCCTGGTCGAAGGCGCGCGCGATGGTGCGCTCCCCCTCGGCCAGGGCCCAGCCTTCGTAGTGGGCGCCGTGCGCGCCCGCGTAGCGGCCGGTGAGCAAGGTGCCGTGGCCGGGCAGGCTCCAGCACGCGTTGGCCCAGGCCCGGTAGCTGGTGCCCCGGGCCGCGATGGCGTCCAGGGTGGGGCTGGTGTCGCGGGGGTAGCCATAGGTGGAGAGGTGGTCGCGGCGCACGGTGTCGAGCACCACCAGCAGCACCGAGTGCTGCCCGAGCACCTCGGCCTCGGCGAAGCGCCAAGGGCGGCGGGTGCGCAGCCCAGCGCCCACCAGGCCCACCGCGAGCAGGGAGAAGAACAGCACGCGGAAGACGGTGCGGCCCCGGCCGGGCTTGCCAGGGAAGCGCCAACGAATCCAGGCCAACCCCGCACAGATCGAGATCAGGGGGGACAGCAGGAAGCTGCGATCCACCGCATGGCTGGCCAGCGAAAGGCCGACGACCAGCAGCGCCAGCACCCAACCAGGCCGGGACCTCAGTCGGCTCGACAGGCCCATCAGGCCCCCCGCGACCAGCGCGGTGAGCCCCGCGGCGACACCGGCGCCCACGAGCCAGAGCAGGTAGCCCTCGCTGGCTTCGCCCGGCGCCAGCAGCACGCCGCCGAAGAACTCGAGCACCACCAGCCAGCCGAGCATGCGCAGCAGGTGCGCGCAGGGGTGAACGGCGGGGGGGCGTGGAGGCAGGGCCATGGAGGGAAGGGATATCCCGCCCCGGGCCCGGGTGGTTCAGCCCACGCCGGCGCGGGCGCGGCTGAGCGCCCCCCGGACCAGCCACAGGGCCGCCGCGGTGCAAGCGACGTAGAAGACGAGATCCGCGGGATCGAAGGTGCCAGGCACCAGGCCGATGAACGGAAGCTGCCCGAGCTCGCCCCCGATGGCCAGGGCTGGCCCCATGCCGATCCAGAACGCACGGAAGAACCAGTGACCGTCGTGCCACAGCCGCGCGAAGAACGCGGTGCAGGCGAACACCCACACCCCGTCGGGCACGCTGAACAAGATCCAGTCCGGGACGGATGGGCGGTGGGGCAGCGTGTACACCCGCATGGCGTCGATGACGACGTCCAGGCCGACCCACCCCGCCCAGCGGAACATGAGCAGCGAGGTGTCGCGGAAGGCGAGATAGATCAGCCCGCCCACGAGGATGGGCAGTGCGCAGTACAGCGCCAGGAATCCCAGGCCTGGACCCGGGATGCCTGCTTGTCCCGCCGGCGCGGGCCGAGCCATCCGCCGTTCGCGGCTAGAGGTTCGGCATCTTGCAGTCGGAGACACCCGCCAGATCGGGGATGCTGCCGTTGCACTTGCAGGCCGCGGCCATGCACGCGTAGTAGTCGCGCATGTCGAGGGGGCTCTTGTTCAGGGCCACGGGGCACATGTCACCAGCGGCCAGCTGCACGCCCGCCGACTTGAGGCAGGACAGGCTGTTGTACTTCTCGACGTAGCCGTGGCAGGCCTCGACGTTGTCGCCGTAGGAGCTGCCGTCGCCGCCACCACCGGCCGCGCCGTCTTCTTCGAGGTCCGCGAGGGCCTCTTCCATGGCGGCCTCGAGCTCGGCCTCGAAGTCGTCGCCGAACAGGTCCTCGAAGTCGTCATCGTCGAAGCTGTCCTGCTTCGAGCCGAAAGCGAGCACGGTGAACAGGCCGAGGGCCGCGAGGGAGAGAAGGTTCCGCTTCATGGTGGGGTTCTCCTTGGAGGTTGGGACGTGGGCTTAACCGTCGAGGGCCCTACGCGCCTCGGCCCGCCTTGATTTCGAGACGGGCTCATCCAGGCCTAGAAAGCGATGACAAGGCCAGTGACGCCCAGGCCCAGCCCGACCGCCCCGAGCCCCGCCGAGGCACCCACGAGCTGGTTCACCTGGCTGCGTGCGCCAGGCAGATCCTCGCAGGCCACCTGGCCTTGATCGAGCGCATTGGCGCGCGACGCTGCCAGGACGTAGATGCCGCCCGCCAGCAGGCCTGCGCCCGCCGCTCCTCCCAGGAGCAGCCTCCCGGCGGCCGCATGCTCGGGCGCCGCGCCCAAGCCCCCAGCCCCGCCCTGCTCGCCGTCGTAGAGCCACCAGGCCAGCCCATCGTCCTGCTGCGGAGCCTCGCTCCCGGGTGTGAAGTAGTGGGTGCGCACCACGTCGCCACGGCGGTCGAGCATCTGCACCACGAAGGGCCGATCCGTAGGTACGTCCCGGGAAGGCAGGCCGTCGACCATCAAGGCGCCGTCACCGGGAGGCGCGAAGGGCCTGCGCTCGCCCAGCTCTCCCCCCGCCCGCACCTGCTCGAAGTCCGCCCGCAGGCGATGGCGCTCCGGGGCCATCTCGAGGGGCAGCTCCCAGCCAGGTTGCAGCGCCAGGATGGCCCGGAAGGCACCCTGGCTGAGGTCGGAGCGGCGCTGGATGGACCACGCCAGGGCCTCGTGCAGGTGTAGCTGGATGGCCAGCTCAGGGTCCACCATGTCGGCCAGACAGGGCACAGCCTCCCGGCGCTCGGCGGTGGCTGCCTCGAAGGAGGTCCGGTCCATCACCATCCACGCGGTCCCGGCCACGTCGAGCACGCGCCGAATCTCGGAGGCACTCACGGGCTCGTCGCAGGTGGCGGCGGAGACGGACAAGACAGCGAGCAGCAGCGTTGCGAGCAAGGGAATCCCCGAGGTTGCGTTCTCCCGAGTCAGATCGAGGATGCCGCCTCGAGCCTCGAGAGTCAATACGATGCACCCATGACCTGGCGCCCATCCCAGCTCTCGCCCTCCGCACGCGCCATCAGCGCCAGCCGACGCACGGACATCCCCGCGCTGTACGCGCCCTGGTTCCAGGCTCGGCTGGCCGCGGGCTGGGCCGAGTACATCCCCGCGGGCCCGCCCCGCCGCTGCCGGGTGTCGCTGCTCCCCCAGGACGTGCTCTGGTTCGTGCTGTGGACCCGCTGGCCCCGGCCCTTCGAGGCGGCGCTGGACGAGCTGCTGCGCCGTCGCTTCCCGGTGCTGTGCAACCTGACCATCACCGGCCTGGGGGGCACGCCGGTGGAGCCCGGCAGCCCGCCCCTGGACCGAGCCCTGGCCGCCGCCCACGCCCTGCTGGACAGGCTACCGCCGGGCGCGGCGCAGTGGCGCTACGACCCGGTGTTTCTCTCGGAGCGCTACGACCACGCCTTTCACCTCGATCGCTTCGCCCGCCTGGCGGACAGCCTGGCGCCCCGGGTGGATCGGGTGGCCATCTCCTTCGTGCTGCCCTACGGCCGCCGGGTGGCGCCGGATCTGCGGCGCTACGCCCAGCAGCAGGGCGACCGGCTGGTGCCACCGGAGGACCCCGGCGGGATCGCGCTGGCCCTGGCCCTGCGAGATCTGGCCCATGAGCGCGATCTGGCGCTGGTGGTCTGCGCCGACGCGGGGCTGCAGCAGGCGCTCGGAGCGCCCTCGGCGGGCTGCGACCAGCACGGCTGGGCCGCACGCGTCTACCCGGATCTGGCGGCGATCCGCGGCCCCCGCGCCAAGCCCACCCGGCCCGCCTGCGCCTGCTGTGCCGAGGTGGACATCGGCGTCTACGACACCTGCACCCTGGGCTGCCGCTACTCCTACGGCAGCTGCGACCGGGCCACCGCTCGCAGCCGCGCCGCGGGGCACGATCCCGGCGCGGCCTGCATCCTGCCCTAGCCGATCAGCCCAAACTCCTTCATGCGCCGCCACAGCGTAGACCGGCTGATTCCCAGCGCGTCGGCGGTGCGCTGCCGGTTCCAGCCATTGGCCTGAAGCAGCCCCATGAGCTTCTCGGCCTCGGCGGTGCGGGAATCGACCACCTCGGGACGAAGCTCGGCGGAGAGGATGGCGCGATGGGAGGGACGGCTGTGGCCCGCCTCGGCCTGCCGGATCAACTTGGCGCGCTCGGCATGCTCACAGTGACCGGCGCCCTCCGCCTCGGCCTCGGTCTCGCAGCAGGTGGACTCGATGCACGCCGCCCGACGCAGGACCTCGAGGCCGCCGATGACGGTGCCCTTGTCGTCGTACACGGGGCTGGCGGAGATGCACAGCCAGAGCCGATCACCCCTGCGATGCCGAGCGGAGATCAGCACGTTGCGCTGGGGCTCTCCGGTGTGCATCGCGATGCGCACCGGGCAGGCATCGCCGCAGCGCGTGGAGCGCAGCAGATCGTAGCAGTGCCTACCCACGGCGTGCTCGCGGCTGAAGCCGGTGAGCCGCACGGCGGCTTCGTTGACGGCGACGATCCGCCAGTCAGCATCGACGGCCATGATCCCGTCCGCGAGGTTGTCGAGGATCCGCTCCTCGATGCCCAGGGCCGGCCAGGGGTGGGCAGGACTGTTGAGAGATGCAGGCTTGGTGCTCATGAATCGTTCACTCGCCAAGTGGATGGTACGCAGACACTATCCGTTCCACCGGAGCACTCGCGCAAGAACCACCCGGAGCAAACGACGGAGCCTGATCCCTGTCACGACACGTGGCGTGCCACCGCTCGACACAGGGTGGCCCGTGGGTGCCGAGGCGGGCCCTCCGGGAGTCCATGCAGGGGGCCCGCAGAGGGGCTATGCACCAACGTTCCCCGAGTTTCCGTTCCACTCGAGGCATCCAGGAGGTGAGCATGGACCGCACGGTGCGCGTAGGCCTGATTCAGACCGCCAACCCCATCAATGACAACACCACTCCCATCGCCGAGGTCAAGGAAGCCGGGCTCCAGCACCACCTCCCCCTGATCGAGCAGGCCGGTGAGGCCGGCGTGCAGGTGCTCGGCCTGCAGGAGATCTTCAACACCCCCTACTACTGCCCCAGCCAGGACCCCCGCTGGTACGACGCGGCCGAGCCCGCGGACGGCCCCACGGTCGAGCGACTGCGGCCCATCGCCCGCAAGTACCGCATGGCCATCGTCATCCCCATCTTCGAAGAGGCCATCCCGGGCGTGTACTACAACACCGCGGTGGTCCTCGACGCCGACGGTACCACGGTCGGCGTCTACCGCAAGAACCACATCCCCCAGACCTCCGGCTTCTGGGAGAAGTACTTCTTCAAGCCCGGAAACCTGGGCTACCCCGTGTTCCAGACCCGCTACTGCAAGGTCGGCGTCTACATCTGCTACGACCGCCACTTCCCCGAGGGCGCCCGCCTGCTGGGGCTCAACGGCGCCGAGGTGGTCTTCAACCCCTCCGCCACCGTGGCCGGGCTGTCCCAATACCTGTGGAAGCTCGAGCAGCCGGCCCACGCCGTGGCCAACACCTACTTCATGGCCGCATCCAACCGCGTGGGCACCGAAGCCCCCTGGAACATCGGCCGCTTCTACGGCTCCAGCTACATCTGCAACCCCCGCGGCGAGATGCTCGCCGAAGCCGGCGAGCTGGACGACGAGCTCATCCACGCCGACTGCAACCTCGACCAGATCACCGACGTCCGCCGCGTCTGGCAGTTCTACCGCGACCGCCGACCCGAGACCTACGGCGACATGGTCCGCCTGCTTCCGTAAACGTCCTCCGGAGAACCCAATGGCCACCATCATCACCAACGGCGAGATCATCACCGCCTCCGACCGCTACCACGCCGACATCCGCATCGACGCGGGCGTGATCACCACCATCGGGCGCGACCTGCCCGTGACCGAGGTCGACACCGTCATCGACGCAGCGGGACGCTGGGTCATCCCCGGCGGCGTCGACGTACACACCCACCTGGACATGCCCTTCATGGGCACCATGTCCAGCGACGACTTCTACACGGGCACCCGAGCCGCGGCCCACGGCGGCACCACCAGCATCGTGGACTTCGCCATCAGCTTCCGCGGCCAGGACTACGACGAGGTGCTCGACAACTGGATGGCCAAGGCCAGGGGCAAGGCTGTGTTCGACTATGGGCTGCACATGGCCATGACCTGGTACGACACCCCCGATGCCAAGGCCGGGGTGCTGTCCTGCATCGAGCGGGGTGTGTCCAGCTTCAAGACCTTCATGGCCTACAAGGGCGTGCTGGGGGTCGAGGACCCCGAGCTGTTCGACTTCATGCGCGACATGGGCCAGCTGAACATCCCGGTGTCCATGCACGCCGAGAACGGCTCCATCGTCGAGTCCATGCAGAAGGCCTTCGTCGAGCAGGGCAAGCTCACGCCCGAGTACCACGGCCTGTCACGCCCCTCGGGCGTCGAAGGCGAGGCCACCGCCTCGGCCATCGCCCTGGCCCGCTACGCCGACTGCAAGCTCTACATCGTACACCTCACCTGCCAGGAAGCCCTGGACGCCGTGCGCGAAGCCCGGCAGCGCGGTCAGGCCGTCTACGCCGAGACATGCCCCCAGTACCTGATGTTCGACGACGAGGTCTACCGCCGCCCCGACTTCGAGGGCGCCAAGTGGGTCATGTCGCCCCCCATCCGCCCCAAAGGCCACCAGGACTACCTGTGGGCCGGGCTGGCCGATGGCTCGCTGCAGGCGGTGGCTACCGACCACTGCCCCTTCAACTTCGAGACCCAGAAGCAGATGGGGCGAGAGAGCTTCACCAAGATCCCCAATGGTGCCCCGGGCATCGGCGACCGCATGGGCGTGATGTACACCTTCGGCGTCAAGACCGGCCGCATCGACGTGCACAAGTGGATCGACACCTGCTGCACCTTCCCGGCCAGGTTCTTCGACATGTTCCCCCGCAAGGGCACCATCGCCGTGGGCTCCGACGCCGACATCGTGATCTTCGACCCCACCACCGCCTACACCATGGGCGTGGACAAGTCCGAGCACAACTGCGACTACAACGCCTATGAAGGCATGCAGGGCTACGGCAGCTTCGACATGGTCTTCTCCCGCGGCCGCCTGCTGTGGGACCACGGCGAGTGGAAGGGCAGCGCCGGAATGGGGGGCTACCTCAAGCGCCGCGCCGGCGGAGCGCCGGAGCTGGTCGAGGGCTGATGCTCCTACCCCTCGCGCTGGTGATCGCGCTCGGTTGCGGCGCAGAGAGCCCCGCCTCGGAGCCGGATCGGGCGCCCGCCGAGGCGGTGCCGGAGGTGGAGGTCCAAGGCCCCCCCCTGCCCTTCGAGCCCCCGCAGGCCCTCACCAGGGTGCTGGCCCCGCGGCTGAGCGAGTCCTCCGGGCTGGCGCCATCGGGGCTCCAGCCGAGCACCTACTGGACCCACAACGACTCGGGCAACCCGGCGGAGCTGTTCCACTTCGATCTCGAGGGCCGCCTGCTGGGTCGCCACGCCGTGCCAGGGGTGGACAACCGCGACTGGGAGGACCTGGCCGCGGGCTCCTGCCCAGATGGTCAGGGCCCCTGCATCTACATCGCCGAGATCGGCGACAACAAGAAACAATACGAGTGGGTCGCCGTCTACGCGGTGCGCGAGCCCAGCGGGGACGAGCCCGCCGGCATCGTCGCCACCTGGCGAGCCCGCTACCCCGACGGAGCCCGCAACGCCGAGGCCCTGTTGCGCGATCCGGTCACCGGCCTGCTCTACCTGGTCACCAAGGAAGGCAGCGGTCCCTGCGAGATCTACCGCTTCCCCACGGTGCCCAGCGAAGCGCCGGGCGTGCTCACGCTGGTGACCCGCCTGCAGCTGGACGGGCTGACCGCCTCCATGCTCAAGGTCACCGGCGGCGACTGGAGCGCCGACGGCTCCCGCGTGGTCCTGCGCACCTACATGGTGGCGTGGGAGTGGGACGTGCATGGCGACGACCGCGAGTCGCACTGGTCCGAGCCCCCCCGCCGCGCTTGGCTGGCGGTGGAAGACCAGGGCGAGGCGGTGACCTACACCCCGGAGTACCACCTGATCACCTCCAGCGAGGGCGTCCCCATGGTGGTCAACCTGGTGCCTCGCCCAAGCGCGACCCCGCCCCGTTAAGCCCTGCCCAGTACCCTGTCCGGCGACCGGCGACCCATGACCGAACCCAGCGCGAGCGCCCACCCCCACCTGGATCTGCTGCAGACCCTCCACCTCACCGGCGGAGCAGCGGTGCTCGTCTTCTCCACCACCTTCTGGGTGATGGGCCTCTGGATGCCGGCGCTGGTGGAGACCGGCTTCGCCGTGAGCCTCGCGCTCACCTACGCCTGGCTCAGGGCCCGCCCCCAGAGCGCACAGTCCGTCGCGGCCTTCCAGGTGGCGGTGGTCTTCACCGTCACCACGACCGTCACCTGGAGCCTGGGTGGGCTGGTGGCCTCCGGCGGCTTCATGATCTGGGGGATCATGGCCCCCCTGGCAGCCATGATGTTCCTCGAGCGGCGGGCGGTGCTGGGCAGCTCGATCATCTACATCCTGCTGCTGGGCGGCAGCTGGCTGGCGGCGCCCACCGGCGCCTGGATCACGCCCCTCGCGCCCGGGCTCGTGGCTCCCTTCACGGCGGCCAACCTGGCCGGCGGCTCGATGCTGGCGCTGCTCACCCTGAGCTACTTCCTGGGCAAGCTGCGGGCCGAGCAGCAGCGGGCCGACAACCTGCTCCTCAACATGCTGCCCCCCGAGATCGCCGAGATCCTCAAGCGCAGCCCGGGCACCATCGCAGAGCACCACGACGGCGCCAGCATCCTGTTCGCCGACATCGTGGGCTTCACCCCCATGTGCCGCGCCCTCGAGCCCACCCAGGTGGTGGAGGTCCTCAACGAGGTCTTCTCTCGCTTCGACTCCCTGGCCGCCCACTACGGCGTCGAGAAGATCAAGACCATCGGCGACTGCTACATGGTCGCGGCGGGCGTGCCGCGCTCAGACCCCCGCCACGCAGAGCTGCTCACCGCCATGGCCCTCGAGATGATCCAGGCCGCCCAGCGCACCACCGTGGCCGGCCACAAGCTCCAGGTCCGGGTGGGCATCAGCAGCGGACCGGTGGTGGCCGGGGTGATCGGGCAGCGCAAGTTCATCTACGACCTCTGGGGCGACGCCGTGAACCTGGCCAGCCGCATGGAGTCCCATGGCGCCGAGGGCAAGGTGCGGGTCACCGAGACCACCCACCAGCTGATCCGCCACGCCTTCGACTGCGCCAGCCAAGGCATGCAGAGCATCAAGGGCGTGGGGCAGGTGGAGGTCTGGCAGGTCGTGGGCTGGGCAGACAAGGTCGAGCCCCTGCCGGCCCTGGGCCAGGACAAGCGAGAGGCCGTGTAGCCCCGACCTTATTCCTCTTCGCAGAACTCCATGGCGCCGGCCGCGGACAGGCAGAGCTTCAGCGCGATGTCGGTGTCCTGGTCGCTGGCCCTGGCGTAGTCGAGCCACGCCCGGGCGAACTCCTTGGCCCGGCCGCGGGCCTGGTTGGAGGAGTCTTCGGCCTGCATGGAGCGCTCCTCCAGGTAGTGCTGCTCGGCCTGCTGCCACAGGTGCATGCCGGCCTCGGCCCGCAGCTGATGCAGCGCGAAGACCTTCTTCTCGTACAGGCGTCCCGACCAGTTGTCCTTGCGCTCGAGGGCGCGCGAACCCCAGATGATGACCTCCTCGGCGTTCTCCATGCCCTTCTTGGACAGGTAGATGGTGTACTTGAAGCACAGGTCGGGGTCGCTCTGGTCGATGTCGCTCAGGTGGCGCTTCATCAGCGCCTCCCAGCGCACCAGATCCTTCTTGGCCTCGGCGTCGACCAGCAGCACACGCGAGACCTTCTCCTTGTCGGTCATCAGCTTGTCTTCGACGATCCGGGTCTCGAGGCAGCCGATCTGCCCGTCGCGCAGGGTGCCGGCCAGGGCTTGGTCCTGGAGCTTGAACAGGTCGCTGCAGCTGTCGTCCACGGGGGCCTCGACCACGGCGTGGCCGGTGTCGTCCGGGCCAGGCCCGGTGTCCTGCGGATCGGATCGGGTGTCGGGACCCGGGTCGCCGGTGTCCGGCTGCTGCGCGCGAGCGGCGGCGGCGGCGGCGGCGGCGGCGGCCTGAGCGCGAGAGGCCTCCTCACGGGCAGCCCGATCGGCCTCGAGGGCGGCCATGTGCTCGTCCCAGTGGTCGTGCTGGCGCTGGGCTTCGCGCACATAGGGCACGTACTGCACCCAGTCGATGGACAGCAGCGGACGCTCCCAGTCGCGCACATAGTCGAGCAGGGCCTGCTTGGCCTCGGGGTCGTTGCGCTCGATCATGGACTGCACGCGCATCCAGTCCATGGAGGCGCGCTCGTCGGCCTCGAGCAGGGTGCGCGCCAGCAGATCGGCACGCTCCCGATGGGCGAACTCGTCCAGCAGCTGAGGCGACGGGCCCATCTCCATGCCGTCGAACTCACCCAACACCCAGTCCTGGATCTCTTGGCGATCGTCCAGGGTGGGCACCTGGTAGCGCCCCATGTGGCGCATCACGTCGGAGACGTAGGTCTGAGCCTCGCCGAGGGTGACCATGCCGTCGGGCAGATCGCCCTGGGCGCCGTCGGCCCAGCCCCGCAGGGCGCCGAGCATGGTCCAGGTGAACAGGCCGTGGCGCACCGGATCGTAGATCCCGGCGACCTGATCGCCGGTGGTGGCCACCCAGACGGTGACGTTGGTGTTGTCCACACCGGCGAAGGGGGCCACCTGGAGCTCGTCCCGCCCGATGACCAGGTAGGAGCCGTCGCGGCCCTGGCGTCCGAAGGAGCCGTCCAGCACCACGATGGCCTGGCGCTGCCGACCCTTGGCCAGGTAGGCCACCAGATCGTCCAAGGGGTAGCCCTGCTGGGCCAGCAGCCCTTCCTCGCCCGCCTGCTCGGAGCCCAGCAGCACACGACGGCCGTCTGGGGTGGTAGCCAAGTGCCCCGAGAAGTAGATCCACAGGGTTCCGTTGCGCTGCACACGCCCGCGCACCCGCCGCACACCCTTCTCCATGTCGGCGACCGTGGCGTCGTTCAGGGTGCGCAGCCGGTAGGACCCGAGCCCGCGGGTGTAGCGCAGGTGCTCGTAGACCGCCGCGGAGTCGTTCCGGGCGTACGGGGCATCCGGTAGGTCCTGGTAGGACTGGTTGCCGATGATGAGGGCGGCGTCCTTGTTGGCCTTGGCCCCCGTCTGGATGGCTTTGTCCACCGAGGGGGCCACCCACTCGGAGGGCGCAGGGGACGCAGCCTCCTGTTCGGTGGCGTCGGAGTCTCGAGCGAAGGCCATGGAGGCCAGGAGAACCAAGGGCAGCAGTGACATCGCTTCTTCCCGGTCGGGGCACATGGGAGGGGCCGGAAACGCGAATGGTGCCACGAAGCTGCCGCCGCGGGCAAGGGGGCACCAAGGTCGCCCGACCAAGCAGCCATAGCGCAGGGTGGCCATCGTCGCCTCAGGGGGCGGCTGGGCGCGCGTCGCGACTTGTCTCTCCCCTATAGCGGTCCCGGCCCCTGACCGATGGGTCCAACAGGAGGCTCGTGTGTCCCTGCTCCTCGTCCCTTGGCTGCTGCTGGCGGCCCCGACCCAGGCCACCCCGCCCGTCCCCATGGTGGGCGGCGAGACCACCTCGGCCCACCCGGCCGTGGGGGCGCTGGTGGTCTGCTCTGGGCAGCGCTGCGCGAGCTTCTGCAGCGGCACGCTGGTGGACAGCAGCTGGGTGCTGACCGCGGGGCACTGCGTCGAGGCGATGCTGGAGGACTACCAGGGTCTCGAGGTCGCCTTCGCCACCGGCGCCGACATCCGCGACGATGAAGGCCGGGACGCCATGGAGGCGGTCAGCGGCGGGCGGATGCACCCTCAGTACGGCGATCTGGACCACGACATCGGCCTGGTGAAGCTGGCCCACGGCCTGGACAGCGTCACCCAGCCCGTGGGCACCTGGACCCCCAGCGAGGACTGGCTGGATGTGCCCCTGCGCTACGTCGGCTACGGGGTCAGCTCGGAGGACGAGGACGACGCTGGCGTGAAGCGCCGGGCCGACATCCCCCTGCAGGACTGGGACGAGCAGTGGCTGATGGCCGCCGACCCCGACGGCCAGACCAACCTGTGCTGGGGCGACTCCGGCGGAGCCGCCATGCTGGCTCTCGAGGGGGGCGGCTTCGCCCTGGTAGGCGTCCAGTCCTGGATCTGGGACGACGACGACACCCCCTGCACCGGCGGCAGCAGCGGCGCGGCGCGGATCGACGCCCACCTGGACTGGCTCACCAGCGAGGCGCCGATGCAGCTGGTGGTCATCGCGGACCCCGAGCCGCCCGAGGACGACGGCGAGGACCAGGAGCCGGTGGACGACGAGGAGGGTGGAGAGGGCGACGACGACGACCAGGACGACACGGGCTGGGTGGACGATCAGGAGGAGCAGGGCGGGCAGGAGCCCCAGCAGGGCGGCGCCATCCCCAGCAATGACCCCGAGCCCAACCTGGACGACAGCCACACGGGGGGCGGCTTCCACCGCGCACCCACGGGCTGCAACTCCGGCCCGTCCCGGAAGGCCCCCTGGCTGCCCGCCATCCTGGCGGTCATGGCCAGCCTGATGCTGGGACGCCAAAGACCCTGAGAGATCAGGGACCGCCCAGCATCGCGATCATGTCCGTGGGCATGGGCGCGCGCAGCTCCACGGCGTGGCCCTCGGGGTGGGGCAGGCGCAGGATGCGGGCATGCAGCGCATGGCGCGCCCAGCCGATGCGCCCGAGGGTCCAGGCGTCGATGCCGTGATCGATGGTGTGCAGGAAGACCTCGTCCGGCTGCCCGTAGAGACGATCCCCCAGGATGGGGTGGCCCACATGCTCGAGGTGCAGGCGGATCTGGTGGGTGCGCCCTGTGCGCGGATGGGCCGCCACCAGCGCCCGATCCCGCCAGCGGGCGAGGACGAACAGGCGGGTGCGCGCGGCCTGACCGTCGTCGCGGACGCCCATGCGCACCCGCACCTCGCTGGCCGTGTCGTCGCCGATGGGAGCGTCCACCAGCAGCGTGTCCCAGCGCGGCGCGCCCCGGCAGATGGCCCAGTAGACCTTGTCGCTGGCCTGGCGCTGGAACGCGTCCTTGAGCAGCCGGTTGGCCTCGGCATCCTTGGCCAGCACCACCACCCCCGAGGTGTCGCGGTCGAGGCGGTGCACCAGGTGCAGGTGTACGCCCGGACGGGCCAGCCGAGCCAGCGCGATCAGCGACCAGACGAAGACGCCGCCCGCGGGGTGCACCAGCATGCCTGCGGGCTTGTCCAGGGCGATCATGCGGTGGTCTTCGTAGAGCACGGCGGGCAGCGCAGGGGGGGGCTCGAGCGTGTGCAGCACGGGCCGGCAGAAGCACAGCCTCTCCCCCTGGCGGAGCAGGGTGCTGGCCTTGACCGAGCGGTCACGGCCGACGATGCGCCCCGAGCGAAAGTGCCGCGAGACCGCGCTCCGGGAGTAGTGGGGGAAGTGCGACGCCAGCCACACGTCAGCGCGTCGGTTGTTCCCGCTGACGCTCACGCACAGTTCCTCCCACTGGTAGCCCTCGGGGGCGGGCGGGAGCTCCACCATGGCCTGCTGCTCGTCCATGGGGGTCAGGCTATCCCCGCCCGAAGCCAGCGGGTACATTGCCCCCATGCGCGCCCTCCCACTCCTGCTGCTGCTCGCCGCTGGCTGCCCCGCCGGCGACAGCGCCACGCCGGACTCTGACACCCAGGGGCCCGGCCCAGGCGACAGCGACACCGGCGACAGCCTGCCGCCCGACGCGGCCTGGCCTCCCTACTCCAGGGATCCCGGCTGGGAGTCCAGCGACGACGGCTACGGCACGGGGGCCGCGTGGGCCGACATCGACGGCGACGGCACCCTGGATCTCGTGATCGCCTACGGCAACGACATGGAGCCAGGGCCCCTGGCCGTCCACTACAGCGTCGACGGGGCCATCGCCGAGCGGGCGGACTGGACCAGCGAGGGCGACGCCTACCACGGCCACATCGCCGTGGGCGACGTCGACGGCGACGGGTTCACCGACGTGGTCACCGCCCTGTTCATCGGCCCGGCGGGCTTCGACTCCCCGGGGGGCCTGGCGCTATACCTGAACGAGGGCGGCACCCTGCCCGACAACCCCAGCTGGCAGACCGGTGAGGAGATCTACTGCTTCTCGGTGGCCCTGGGCGACATCGACAACGACGGCGATCTCGACCTGGCCGCCGCCACCGGCGAGCCCTACTACCACGACCCCGAGCCCGACCTGCTCTGGCTCAATCAGGGCGGCTGGTTCGACGATCCTCCGGCCTGGCAGAGCCAGGATGCCTCCTGGTCCATGGACGTGGCCTTCCTGGATGCCGACGCCGACGGCGCCATGGATCTGGTCTTCGCCCGCCAGGACAGCCCCCACGCCCTGTACCTGAACCAGGGCTCCGGGCTGGCGGCCAGCCTGCCACAGAGCTCGCCAGCGTGGGAGTCCGAGGGCACGGGCTACGAGGGCAACACCGTGGACTTCGGCGACGTCGATGGCGACGGCTGGCTCGACCTGGTCATCTCAGACAACATGCAGCTGGGCGGGCCTGGCACCGTCAGCCTCTACAGCGGCCCTGATCTGGAGCGCAGCTGGGAGAGCGCGGACGAGCCCGCCTACCAGAGCGCCGTGGGCCTGGTGGACCTGGACGACGACGGCGACCTGGATCTGGCCGCGGGCTCCTGGTGGGGCGCGCTGCGCCTGTACCGCAACCGCGAGGGCCTCGACAGCGAGCCCAGCTACACCAGCGCCAGCGCGCTGCCGGTCATGGAGGCCTTCGCCTTCCACGATCTCGACGGCGGCTCGGCCTGGGAGCGAGACATCCAGGGCGATGGCCCTCTGCTGGCCCTGCCCCGTCCCTGCCAGGTGGTCGCCACCAGCGTCCCCGGGGCCGTGGGCGACGGCTGGTTCAGCGCGCCCACCGACCAGCCGGTCCAGGTCACCTGCCGCGTGAGCGGCGCGCCCGACCTGGCGATCTCCGATTGGAACTTCGGGCGCGGCAACCTGCTCTTCGAACACCAGGGAGAATCGCCATGAAGCGCGCCTTGGCCTTCACGCTGGACCCTCGCGTGCGCCGGGGCGACCGGGTGCTCGACCTGGGCGTGATCGTGGCGTTCGCTTGGCTCTTCACGGCCGTGGGGCTCACCGTGGTCTTCGGACCGGTGCTGGGGCTCCGGGGCTGGGGCTGGCTGCTGGGACACCACCTGCTGTGCCTGTTGGGCTGCACCCATGAGCTGCGCAGGGGCTGGAGACGCCGGGGGCTGCCCCTGGGCGGATGAGTCAGTCGCAGATCCGGTACAGGGCCACGTGGTCCCGGGGGTCGCTGGCCAGGGTCCAGGGTGCGTAGGTGGGCACCGGCGGCTGCCCCGCCACCACGCTGGCATGCAGGTTGGCGAAGCCGGCGGCGGTGTGGACCCGCGGCCCGGGGAAACGATCCTCGAAGCTGCGCTCCCAGAGCAGCTCGAGGCAGCTGCCATCCGCGGGCTCCTGGGGCCAGGGTGAGTCCGCCACAGCGAGCAGCGCGCCGGGCGGCAGGCGCTCCTCGTCCTCGAGGCTGCGCCAGCCCTGGGCCTCGAGGTAGTGCTGCCAGCCCCAGTGGCCAGCGAAGACGCGGAGCGTCGAGCCAGGCGGACCCGCCGCGGCGTCCAGCGAGCGCGCGGCCACCTCCACGGCGGCGTCCCGGCCAACCCGCGCCATGGCGAAGTCGTCCACCGACAGGCCCAGTGCCACGAGCACCTGCACACCCACCGCCAGGATCAGCTGGTTGCGGCTGGGCCGCAGGCGCAGCCAAGCCAGGGCCACGGCGGGCAGAAAGGGCAGCCAGTAGCGGGCGGCCGTGAAGCGCAAGGCCAGCAGAAACGCCAGCCCCCCCAGGGCCCAGGCCGCCAAGAACAGGCGCTCGCGGCCGTCGGCCCCCGGCTCGCTCCGCCGCGAAGGGGCCAGGTGGTGACCGAGCAGGACCACCGCCCCCGCAGCAGCGCAGGCCCCGGTCCACAGCGTCGCGCTCACGGAGAGCCCCGAGACCACGGCGGCCGTGATCCCCAGGGCGAGCCCCAGCAGGGCTGTGAGCTGCCCCCGCCAGCTGCCCGCCAGGGCGACGAAGGGCAGCACTCCCGCGGCCCCCAGCATGGCCAGGGCCGCCACCAGCTTGCGGTACAGCTCCCAGCCGCCGGTGCTGGTGGCCTGGAAGCTCCCCATGGCGAGCAGGTGGAGCTGCCCGTAGGCATGTAGATCGTGCAGCAGCAGCAAGGCGATGGGCACACCACCGGCCAAGGCCGGCCACCAGCTGCGCCGGACGAGCAGCGGGTAGAGCAGCAACAGGGGCAACAGGCACAGCCCGCTGTAGCGGAACATCACCGCGCTCCCAGCCACCAGCGCCCAGCCCGCGGCGGCGCGAGGGCGGCTACCGTCCACGGCGGGCAGGTAGCCCCCCAGGCCCACCATGGTGAGGGCCAACAGCGGGAGATCCGGGGTGAGCGCCTGCGCCGCCAGCAGCGCCACCGGGGCCGTGCCGATGAGCAGCACGCCGGCGGCCCCGTCCCCACCGAAGCGCCGTCCCAGCCGGTACGCGCCCCAGGTGGCCAGCAGCAACCAAGGCAACATCCACAGGTGCATCAGCCACTCGGGGGACGCCTGCACGGGGGCCAGCCACCAGCCGATGCCGGGGGGATTGGAGAGCACGTCGAAGGCCCGCTCGGTGCTGCCTTGCCAGTTGACAGGCACGGCGTGGGGCCGCCACAGGTCCAGCCGAGCGCCCCGGGCCAGGAGCAGAAAGTTGGCGTCGTCGATGTGCACCGGCTTGCCCGCGAAGGGCAGCACGAGCCCCAGCAGGAGCGCGGTGGACAGCAGCCAGGGGCGCAGCGACGAGCTCATAGGCCGCAGGCTACAGGGCGAGGAGGGGCCCAGCAAGCGACGCCCACGGGAGCGCAGGAAAAAAACGCCCCCGCCTCGAAGAAGCCTGACAGAAAATTCGTCCCTGTGGGGAACCGACCGCCGCGTTCGATGTCACAATGACGGAAGCCACCCGTGCGGCCGTCACCTTCCCTCCCTGCGCCTCCGGATCGAGCATGCCCCATCGTCCACTGCGTTCACTCACCATGCTCGCAGTCGCAGCTCTACTCACAGGCGCCATCAGCTCGACGGTCCAGGCCGGCCCTACCCTGCCCAGCAGCCTCCCCAGCTACGAACTGGAGTGGGCCTGGGCCCCGCTCGAGCTGGGCAGCGACATCCGCGTGGCTCCCCTGGTGGTGATGGGCCCCCTGCCGGATCTCGAGCCCGTGGGCTTCCTCGGCGAGCAGCTCGAGGGCAACGCCGCCTACCTGCGCCAGCTGCGCGGCTCCCAGGTAGCCGCCGTCACCGAGTCCTTCTCCGACGCCCTGCCGGGCGCCCTCGCCAGCGCGCTGCCCGACGGCTGGAACGGCCACTTCAGCGACGCCCGCACCACCGCCAGCACCCGCACCCAGCTCGCCGCGGGGCTGGACGGTCGCCGTTCCCTCGACAGCGCCCTGCAGCTCGCGGTGGACCGCCTCCCGGGCGAGGTGGTCCTGTTCCGCTGGATTTCCGACATCACCGCCGAGCCCCTGGCCACCACCACCGCTCCGGGCACCACCCTGCGCGCGGCGGATCGGCTGGTCTACGTGGACGAGCACACGGACCCGGTGCTGGCCCAAGCCACCGTGGGCCTGGCCCTGGTGGCCGCCGACGGCGAGGTCTTCCTGCGCTACGAGGACCGCTACAGCTTCGTGATCACCGGCAGCAACACCGCCCTGCGCGCCGGGCGCGATCTGGCCCGCAAGCTGGTCACCGACCTGCACCCCCTGCTGCAGGAGCCCACCGTGGCCACCGCCTTCGGGCCCTAGCCCGTGGCCCATGGCCCTTTCCAAGGGCTGCCTGGTGGATAGCTTCGACTCCACCCCGATCGGACCGCCTCCGATCCTGCCCCTGCGATGGAGTCCCCATGCTCAAGCCGTCCCTCGAGAAGGCCCTGAACGACCAGATCAACGCCGAGCTGTACTCGGCCTACATGTACCTCTCCATGTCCGCCTGGTTCGACGCCGCCGGGCTGCCGGGCATGGCCAAGTGGATGAAGGCCCAGTACCAGGAAGAGATGTTCCATGTGGACAAGTTCTTCCACTACGTGCTCGAGCGCGGTGGCAAGGTCACCCTGCGGGCCATCGAGGCCCCTCCCACCGAGTGGGCCAGCGCCCTGGACGCCTTCGAGAAGACCCTGAGCCACGAGCAGTTCGTCACCAGCCTGATCAACGAGCTGGCCAGCCTGTGCATGGACGAGCGCGACCACGCCACCCTCAACTTCTTGCAGTGGTTCATCGCTGAGCAGGTCGAGGAAGAGGCCATCGCGGGCGAGCTGGTCAGCCAGCTGCGCATGGTGGGCCAGTCGGGCCACGGCATGCTCATGATCGATCGCGAGCTGGGCGTGCGCGTGTTCACGCCTCCGGTCCAGTAGCTCAGAGCAGCATCTTCAAGCCCTCGAGCGCACCCAGGGCGCCATAGGCTCGGCGCACCTCTGCGGGCTCGTGCACGGTGGCCACCACGCGGACCGCGCTGTAGGCACCCGCCCGCGAGGGCTGCAGCTGCACCCGATCGACCGGGCGGCCCAGCGCCTGCTCGACCTTATGCTGGCACCACTCAGACAGATCGTCGCGGTGCTTCGCCACGACGCGGAAGGTGAACTCGCAGGGGAACTCGAGCAGCTGATCCAGGTGATCGTCAGAGGCACTCATGGCGGGCCCGATAACCCCGAGGCGGGCACCATGCCCAGGGAAGGCGCGCCGACGGAGCCGCCGTCGAGCCACCCCTGCTCGCGCAGGGCCGCGGCCATGGTGTGCGCCAACATCCGGTGGCCGTCGTCCGACAGGTGCATGAAGTCGATGAACATGCCGGGCCCCGCCTGCCGCAGCATGGCCCGGGTGTCGACGAACGCCACCCCCTGGTCCTCGGCCGCCAGGTCCGCCATCAGCTCGGCGCGACGCCAGGCGCAGGTGGGGTTGGGCAGGGTGGTGCCCTCGGACAACAACAGCACCCGCGCGCCCTGGCCGCGGGCCAGCGCGATGAAGTCCCGGTGAATCTGCTCGGCCTCCTCTTCCGACACCGCGGAGATGGCGGTCCCCGAGCGCAGCTCGAACAGGGCGGTCTTGAGAGCCCGATACAGCAGCAGCCTGCGCAGGGGGCCCGCCAGCTGGATCGCCCAGCGGCGTTCCTTGTAGAGCCGATCGAGCTCGGGCACGCTCATTGGCAGGCCCTCGCCGCAGTCGTTCACGCCCGCGTACAGCGTCACCACATCGGGCTGCAGCTTGTCGAGGTGCTGCCGTGCGTACTGCAGGATGTGGAAGGTGGTCCATCCACCCACACCTTGGTTCACCACCTCGACCGAGGGGCCCAGCAGCTGCCCGGCCAGAGCCGGATAGAACTCGTCCAGGCGCTCGTTGGTGAACGCCCCGCCCGTGGACGAGCCCCCGAAGCTCACCACTCGCTGGCTGCGCTTGGGACCGTAGGCGACGGGGTAGCCCGTGTAGGGGTAGTCGGTGTGCACCCCCCGCTCGAGCAAGAGCAGCCGCGTGATCTCGTTGGACAGAGGCGTCTCGTCGTAGCCCTGCACCCCCTGCTGCTCCAGCCAGCCCTGCTGCAGCTCGAAGGAGTAGTACCAGCCCTCGGCCAGGGGCAGGCTGCGCACCCCGGCCTCGAGCAGGCCCACGACCACCAGGAAGCCCGCGATGGAGAGCAGGCTGTAGCCCCGCACCCGGGCGGCCTCGAGGTTGCACCAGAGCACCAGCGCGGCGGTCAAGCCGGCACCCTGAAGCGCCGCCACGGCTCTGGCCTGTTCGGCTTCGAAGACGATGGCGAGGACCCCACCGTAGGCCGCGAACATCAGCGCCCCAGCCACGGCTCGCGCGCCGGATCGCAAGGACTGGCCGCTCCAGCGACCGTGGGCCCAGGCGAGGACCAGGCCGCCGGCCAGGACCACCACCAGCCAGCCCAGCAGCGTCCACCACGAGCCCGTGGCGAGACCAGCCGCGGCCGCCAGGACCAAGGCCACGCTGCCGAGCAGGGCCAGGACCGCGCGAGCCCGCGGTGGCCGGGGGGGCGGACGCATCAAGGCCACCACCGGACCCAGCAGGCCCAGCCCGAGGCAGACCAGGGCTGCCAGCGCCAGGGGCGCCCAGGGCGAGCCCCCCTGCTCCAGGCGGATGATCCGCATGGAGGCTTCGGCCGGCGCCAACGCCAGCAGCCCCCCCAAGACCAAGGGAAGTTGCACCAGCACCGTGCGGCGCATGGACCAGCCCACGGCCGCGGCCAGGCGCCGGAAGGCCAACCCCAGGACGACGCCGAGAGCGAGCAGCGCGGTCAACCCCCAAGCCGGCAGGGGTGGGCGCCCACGCCGGCCCGCCTGGCTGTGGACGACGATCCCAGCCGAGGCGCCCTGGGACTCCAGCGCCCACAGGGCGGAGGGGTCCGAGGGGGCAGCGCAGCGCCAGGCGCTGCTGGCCGCCGTGGCGGTCCAGCCCGAGGCATCGACGTCGAAGCGGACGACATCGTGAGGCAGGCCCGGGTCCGCGGGCCCCTGGGCGCATGGCGCCGCAGTGGCCGAGACCCGCAGGCCTCCCGCGGCCGAGTCGTACCCAAGCTCGACCCAGCCCGAGGCTGGGCGCTCGGCAGGCGAGGAGGTCGGAAAGACGTGCAGCGGGCTGTGCTCGGCCAGGGTCACCCGCAGCGCGAGCTCACCATCCACAGGGTGGGTCCAGCGCTGGCCCGGCGGGAGCAGATAGCGGCTCCAACCGCCAGGCTCACGGGCCTGCCCATGGTACTCCCCGTGGGGGGTCGAGACCTGCAGCATGGACCAGCCCGGGGGCGGAACCTTGCAGCGCGAGCCCACCACGCCGCCGGCCGCCAGCAGCCCGAGCAGCAGCCCCAGGGCGATCTGGATCGCCAGCAGGGCCGCCCACGCGGCGCCGCGCCCGGGCCCGGCTCGTACGGGAGTTGCCGCTGCTGACGTCACGACGCTCCTTCGGTGGTGCGGTGTCCCAGAGATCATCCCCCGCCTATCTCCACCGTCGCCCAGGCTCCAGGCGACGAATCCGCAGGGTAGCCTCCGAAGCGAGCGAACGCGGCCTCGTGCAGGTGGGCGCGGCCCCGGAGAGGCCCTATACTTCCCCCATGCTCTGGATCGCCCTCCTCGTCAGCTGTGTGAACCCTCCCGCCGTGATCGGCAAAGACGACACCAGCAGCGGTACGGGGGACACCGCACCTCCCCTCGAGGCGCTCCTCGAGGTCGCCCCGGCTTTCGACCCCATCCTGGGAGGCCCACTGGCGATCCGCGCGGTCGCTTTGGATGCCGACAGCACCACGGTCACCGTGCTCGACCCCGACGGCGCCCTGGTGGCCACCGTCACCGACAGCTGGGACGGCCGGGACGACAGCGGCGCCTGGGCACAGGCGGGCGCCTACACGGTCCACCTGCAGGCCACCCTGGGCAGCGCCCTGGTCGAGCAGCAGGCACCGGTCCAGGTGGTGCGCTGCGGCGTGGTGGGCGCGTGGGCCGAAGGCGACGACGGCGTCAGCGCCACCCACGTGCCCCTGTACTGGCACATGAGCCGCGAGCTCCAAGGGCCCGATCTGCCCATCGCCCAGGCCGACTCCCTCGAGGACGCCCACGAGCAGCCGGTGCAGCTCGCGGCCCCCGCCCAGGACCTGGACTTCCTCCCCACCGATGGCTCGCTGCCCACGGCCTTCACCTGGGACTCACGCCCCATCCTCACCCTCGAGCTCGGGGACAGCACGGTGCTGGGCTCCTCGGGGCTCACCGGGGTGGGCGTGCGGCTCGAGCTCGAAGGCTGGACCGTGATCAGCGGCGGCGACAGCCTGGACCCCAGCGTCCCCGTGGTGCTGCAGGCTGACGAAGCCCTGGGCACGGGGCCCGGCGTGCTCGACCAGGACCTCACCCTGAGCTTCCTGGTGGACGACGACCAGGGGTCCAGCTGGACCATCGGGCAGCAGGCCCTGCCGGTGCGCTGGTACCTGCTCCTGGACGCCCCGGCCTTCCAGCGGCCCGAGATCACCTACAACGCCTGGGTGGCCGCCATCGACCCCGCCCTGCGCGCCATCCAGGGGGTGGCGCCCACCGACGAAGCCGTCATCGACGCCCTGGTGCGGTGGATCTACGAGGACCTGGGCCTCAGCTACGACACCCGCTACGGCGCGTCGTACTACACGAGCTACCAGAGCGGCTGGACCCCGGCCGTCTTCCAGCTCAGCAGCTTCCTGCGCCAAGGCGCAGGGCAGACGGTCAACTGCTCCGACTGCGCCTCGATCCTCGCTGCCTGGGCCACCATGCTCGGCGCGCCGATGGCCTACAACATCGTGCTGCAGAACTTCGACCTCAACTACATCCAGGCCATCGGCGGCGACGAGTTCACCCACTGCCCCTTCGGCAGCTGGGGCTGCTCGTTCAGCTACCACGCCGTCGCCAGCAACGACGGCGGCGAGACCATCTGGGACGCCACCCTGGCGCTGGACGGAGACGCCGATCCCTCCAACCCGCCCAGTGATCTGCTCATGGTCGAGCACATCGACGCCCAGGAGTACCTGGACCGGCTGGTCATGCGAGGCAGGGCCACCATCAACTACGAAGGGGAGACCCTGCTTCAATGACGTCCTTCCTGCTCGTCGCCCTGATCTGCGCCAACGCCTGGGCCGACCCCGACCACCAGCACAGCGCCGACTGCCCCCACAGCCAGGCCCAAGCCCCCGTGGCGCCGCCTCCAGTGGTCGGCCAGACCCCCTGGGCGGGCATCCCCCTGGCCGAGCTACCCGCCCTGGGCCTGAGCGAGCCGCAGCTGGACGCCCATCGCTCGGCTTGGCGCGCTCCGCTGCCCGAGGGTGGCTTCGTGCGCTTGATCTTCTTTCCCGACGACCGGCAGGCCAAGACCGGCTTCGCCTTCGAGAAGCTCAGCGCCTCCACACGCTCCCTGCCCGCCATGGACTGGCCCCACAGCCCCGACCGCGACATCCAGGCCGTCGGCGACGCCATGGGCATGGTGATCCTTCGAGACGGCAACCTGGTGCTGGTGGTGCGCGACCATCGCGAGCGCGCAGGGGAGCTGACACAAGCCCTGCAGGCCGCCATGGTGACCCAGGCCCCCGAGGCTCCGCCCATCGAGCGGGATCTCGGCAGCCGCGTGGCCCGCTGGGACAGCTGCGGCCGCCTGCTGGAGCCTTAGCCTCGCACCCGATCGAAGCGCGCCACGGCCTCGACGTGCCCCGTCTGGGGGAACATGTCGACGGTCCACAGCTCCTGGAGCTCCCAGCCACCCGCCTCGAGGATCTCCCGATCCCGACCCAGGCTGGTGGGGTTGCAGGCCACGTAGACCAGGCGTGTGGCGGGCAGGGACGCGAGCCACGCCGCCGCCTTGGGGTGCAGGCCGACGCGCGGGGGGTCCACCACCACCACATCGCCCTGCAGGTCCAGGGCCACCTTCTCGACCTCGCCCTGGACGAAGCGAGCGTTGGTCACACCGTTGCGCACGGCGTTCTCGCAGGCATCCTGCACCGCGGGAGCGTGCAGCTCCACCCCCACCACCTCGGCGAAGGACGACGCCAACCACAGCGCGATGCTGCCCGAGCCGCAGTACAGATCCAGGAGGCGATGCCCCGAGCCCGCGGCGGTGGCCACCGTGTCGTAGAGCAGCTCGGCGCCCGGTGAGTTGGTCTGAAAAAAAGCCTGGGGGGCCAACAGGAAGCGCAGGTGACCCAGGCGCTCCTCGAGCCAGTTCCGGCCGGTCAGCACGGCCCGCTGCTCTCCCACCGCCGCGTCCGCGACCCGATCGTTGACATACCAGACCACGCCGCCGACCTCGGGCAGGGCCGCAGCCAGAGCCTCGAGCTCGGCCTGGGCCGCGGCCGGGTCGTCGGGAGGGCTGGTGAAGACCACCACGAGCCGATCGCCGTCCTGGCCCTCGCGCAGCAACAGGTGACGCCAGAAGCCCGTGTGCTCCCGGATGTCCCAGGGCTCGAAGGCCGAGGCGAGCAGGTGAGACCTGGCCACGGCGATCAGGGCGTTCATGCCCTCGGACACCAGCTCGCAGCGGTCGACATCGACGATGCGATCGAAGCGCCCCGGGGCGTGGAAGCCGATGTAGCGGCCCTGGTTCGACACGCCCTCGCGGACCTCGTCGTCGCTCAGGTAGCGGCGGTTTCCGTAGGTGAGCTCCACCCGGTTGCGGTAGCCGTAGGCCGCGTCGCGCCCCACGGGCGGGTGCAGCAGCACGCCCTCGAGAGACCCCACGCTGCGGTGCACGAGGGAGACCTTGGCGGCACGCTGGGCCTCCAGAGGAGCCTCCTGAAGCACGCAGCCGCCACAGGTCCCGAAGGCCGCACAGCGGGGCTGCACCGCATCGGGAGCCGCCTCGACGAGCCCCACCCGGCGGGTGTGCAGCACGCCCCGCTTGCGCCGGAAGGGACGCACCAGCACCAGGGCGCCCGGCGCGACCCCGCGCACCAACACCGTGCGGCCCTCGTGCTCACCCGCGCCCATGCCCTTGGGCTCGAGGCGCTCCACTCGCAGATCGAAGGGGGGCGTGTAGGTGCGGCGGCGGGCCATGGATCACCAGGGACCAGGGGCTGGCGAGCATAGCCCGGATTCGTCGGCCCCGGGGCCGCGACGATATATGCTCGTCCCCCCCTCCGGGGCCTCAGGAGACCGCATGCCCTCCACCCTCGTCGTCCCCCTCGACAGGCTCCCCA
This sequence comes from uncultured Pseudomonadota bacterium, assembly GCA_937912125.1. Classification (GTDB taxonomy): domain Bacteria; phylum Myxococcota_A; class UBA796; order UBA796; family JAFGLY01; genus CALDOK01. The sequence continues at coordinate 31,103 of CALDOK010000392.1, read as the reverse complement.
CCCTCCAGAGATGGGTGGCGGAGCAGGGTCTCCCCGTCGCCGTCCTGGCGGGGGCTCCCGCATCGGACGAGCCCTGGGTGAGGGTGGAGCAAGGCGACCGCAGCCAGCGGTGCGAGCCCACCCTGCTGGTGGCCGGCGGCCGCATCTCCTGCCCCGTCGCCCTGGGCATGGCCAAGCGCCTGGGTCTGCCAGCCCTGGGCCTGGGCGCCCTGCTGGACGAGCTGGAGATCAAGGTGGGGTCCTGCTCCCTGGGGTGTTTCTAGATGCCGCTGCTGTGGGTGGTCTGCGGCGCCGGCCGGGGCGTGGGCAAGAGCTGGATCGCCCGCGGGCTCTGCGACCACCTGCCCGACGCCGTCTACGCCAAGCACGGCCACGGTGAGCCCCAGCTCGACAAGCCGACCACCCTGCTCCACCACCTGCACCAGGTGGACCGCTTCCTGGCTCGAGGCTCCCTCCGTCGCCACCTGGTGGTCGAGAGCAACGCCCTGGCCCTCGATGGGCGCGGCGACGTGGTGATCTTCGTGGAGGGCGAGCCCCGAGGCCTGCCGCGCCGGGACGACGCGGACGCCCTGCGCCAGGCCGCCCACATCGTGGTGGACCTCGACCAGCCGATCTCCGCCTGGAGCCGCATCCTCGACGAACACCTGGGGTCCGGCCCCGCGAGCGCTGGGATCCTGCAGCTGCTGTTGGACCAGGCCGCGCGCCTGCCAGGGCCCGCCATGGCCGCGGGCACCAAGGTGTGGCTCGAGCTGCCCGGCGGCCACGGCATGGGCAAGGGCCTGGCGCAGCTGCTGCTCCAGGTCCGGGCCCACGCCACCCTGCGCAAGGCCTCCCAGGCCACCGGCATCAGCTACCGCCACGCATGGGACCTCATCCGCACAGCCGAGAACCACCTGGGCGCCCCCCTGATCATCTCGCGGCCGGGCGGGGCGGGGGGCGGCGGCACCTCCCTCACCGCCCTGGGGCTCCGGCTGATCGACTGCTACCAGACCCTGGATCGCGAGCTGGCAGAGCTCGCCCAGCGCCGGCTGGCCGAGCTGCTCTCCGGCGAGGACACCGAGTGAGCACCCCCGCGCCCATGGATCTCGAGCGAGCGCTGGCCCTGATGGACCAGGCCATCGCCGCCCGCGCCCACCCCTGGGAGACCGAGCGAGTCGCCGTGGAGCATGCCCTGGGGCGCGTGCTGGCCGAACAACCCGCCGCACGGCTGGACCTGCCCCCCTTCCACAAGTCCGCCATGGACGGCTTCGCCCTGCGGGCTGGTGACCCAGGACTGCCAAGCAGTCCCGCCTTCCCCGGGCTGCCGGGCCCCTTCTTCCAGGTCAGCGAGCTGGTCGCGGCGGGCAGCGTCGCCACCGGCGCGCTCGCCCAGGGCCAGGCCGTGCGCATCATGACCGGCGCGCCCGTACCCGCCGAAGCAGACCGGGTGGTGATGCAGGAGCACACCGAGCTCCGCCACGGCTGGGTTCGTCTGCTGAACACCGCGGGCCCACCCAACATCTGTCCCCAGGGCGAGGACATCCAGCGGGGCCGGGCCGTGCTGCCTACGGGACAGCGCCTCGCCGCCGTGGACCTGGCCAACCTGGCGGCCTGCGGACTGCGGGAGGTCCTTGTGGCGCGGCGGGTGAGGCTGGCCGTGATCTCCACCGGCGACGAGGTGGTCTCTCACCCTGACATGCTGGGGCCCGGGCGCATCCTGGACGCCAACGGTCCCCTGCTCGCCGCCCTGGCCCACACCTGGGGCCTCGATCTCCACTCCCAGACCCACGCTCGCGACGACGCCCAGGCCACCCGCCACGCGGTGGCCACCGCCCTGGAGCAGGCCGATCTGGTGGCCATCAGCGGTGGCGTCTCGGCGGGGGTCTTCGACCACGTCCAGGACGCCCTGCGGGCCTGCGGCCTGCACATCGCCTTCGACCGCCTGGCGGTCAAGCCCGGCCGCCCCATGACCCTGGCCCACGGTCCGGGGGGCATGGTCTTCGGCCTGCCGGGCAACCCCGTGCCCGTCTACCTGATGTTCCACCTCTTCGTGCTGCGCGCGGCGGCCACGCTGCAGGGCACTGCCTGGCCAGTGCGCCGCCTGCGCGTGCCCCTGGCCCAGGACTTCGGCCGGCGCAAGGTGGACCGGCTCGAGTACATCCCCGTGCGCCTGGACGCCCAGGGACGCGCCGCTCTGCTGCCCACCCACGGCACCGCCCACCTGCTGGCCCACGGCGCCGCCGACGGCTTCATCTCGGTGCCAGCGGGGGTGTCGTCCCTGGCGGCAGGCCACGCGGTGGATCTGCTGCTGCTCCGGCCCTGAGCCCGAAGGCCTCAGACCCCCAGCCGCTCCACCGTCATCATGTTGGTGGAGCCGCGGGTGTGGGTGCGCCCCGCCAGGATCACCACCTCCTCGCCCGGCTGGAGCAGGCCGGCCTTCAACAGCGCCTGCTCGCCGGCGGCGATCATCAGGGAGGTTCCGCCACGCACCTCGGGGACCACCAGGGGCGTCACCCCCCAGGCCAGGGTGAGCTTGTCGGCCGTAGCCTCGATGGGCGTGAGCGCGAACAACCGGCAGGACGGCCGGGACTTGCTGGCCACGATGGCCGAGAACCCTGACCAGGTGAAGACCACCAGGGGCCGGGGCTGCTCCCGTACAGCGAAGCAGGCCGCCCGCGCCACGGTGGTACCCACACCGGGAACGCTGGGTAGATCGGCCAGGGGCGGGCGAGGCAGGTAGATGCTGGCCTCGGCCGCCCGGGCCAGGCGGTCCATGGCCTGCACCGCCAGCAGAGGCCAGCGGCCAGCCGCGGTCTCGCCGCTGAGCATCACCGCGTCGGTGCCATCCAGGATGGCGTTGGCCACGTCGGTGGCCTCGGCCCGGGTGGGCCGCGGAGCGTGGATCATGCTCTCGAGCATCTGGGTGGCCGTGATCACCATCACCCCGGCCCGGTTGGCGGCGGCGATGATCCGCTTCTGCACCATGGGCACCTGCTCGATCTCGATCTCCACCCCCAGATCACCCCGCGCCACCATGACCGCTTCGACGCGCTCGAGGATGGCGGGCAAGCCCTCGAGGGCCTGGGGCTTCTCGATCTTGGCGCAGACGGGCATGTCCGGGCGCCCCAGCCGCTCGAGCTCGTCCCGCAGCTGATCGATGTCTTCGGATCGGCGCACGAAGGAGAGCGCCACATAGTCGACGCCGGCCTCCACTCCGGCGGCCAGATCCACCAGGTCCTTGGAGGTGAGGCAGGGGGCCGACAGGGCCAGGTCGGGCAGGTTGATGCCCTTGTGGGCACCCAAGCTGCCCCCATAGACCATGCGCAGAGCAGCGAAGGGAGGGCTGGCCGCGGGGTGTACCTCCTCGACCACGGCCTCGAGGGCGCCGTCGGCGAAGAGCACGCGGGCACCGGGCGTCAGGTCGTGGACCAGGGTGGGCCAGGTGGTGCCCACGCGGCCGGGAACGGCCTGGAACTCTGCATCCATCACCAGATCGAGGCGCTCGCCCGCGGCCAGGCTGATGGGCTGCCTGGCGGGACCCGTGCGGATCTTGGGGCCCTGCAGGTCCAAGAGCACGCCCACGCGCCGCCCCGCCCGCGCCGCCGCCCCCCGGATGCGGTCCACGTCCGCGCGGATGCTGGACGGGTCGCCATGGCTGCAGTTGACCCTGCAGACGTCCACCCCGGCCTCGATCAGCGCGTCCAACAGCTCCGGCGACCTGCAGGCAGGCCCGATGGTGGCGACGATGCGGGTGCTGCGATGTGGGGTGACGCAGGTGGACGGGGGCATAGCGGGCTCCGGAGGACGGGGAACACCGCCTATCTCCCGAGGCACGGCCGCGCAGACCGGTCCAAAATTGTCCGGGTCCCGCGATAGGGGCGAGCCCATGCCCACCGTCGACCCCACCGCAACAGGCCCCGTACTCCACCGCGTCATCCACGCCGCCCTCCGCGAGCACGGCCACCTCCTCACCGCCGACGAGCGCGCGGTGGTGCGCTGCTACCTCGATCTCTCCCACGACGCCGGCCACCTCTACGCCCGCCTGCTGCACCGGGTGCGCGATGTCTTCCGCCACGACGGCCTCGAGCCCGGCGACCAGGCCTGCCTCCCCCTGCTCGAGCAGCACCGGCTCATCGACCCCACGGTGCCCTGGGCGCAGCGGCTCGAGCTGCTGCGCGTGCCCGAGCTGGCCAGCACCTGCCAGGCCCTGGGCCTGCCCCACCGCGGCCGCCGCGCCCAGCTGCTCGAGCGCCTGGCCGAGCAGCGCTGCGAGCTGCCTGTGCGCGCAGGCCGCGTGCGCCACCGCGGCCTCTTCATGCGCCTGCAGCACCTGTTCCTGCGCCACCCTCGGGCCGACTACCGGGTGGTGGTGCTCGACGCCCTGGGGGTCATGCCCAAGCCGAGCTACACCCTCGCCCCTGGCCCGTCGCCCTTCGCCAGCCGGGGCCTCATGCTCCGCTTCGAGCGGGCGCGCGCGGTGCTCGACGCCTGCCGCGAGGGCCTGCCTGCCCTGCCCTTCCTGCCCTTGGCCCTGCGCTGGCTCGAGCGCTCACCGGCCCCCGGTCCCGGGCAGCGCCACTTCTCCACCCGCCGGGTGGCCGCCGTCCTGGCCAGCCTGGCCGCCCGCGAGCTCGAGCGCCAGGGGGCTCACGCCCAGGCCGCAGACCTCTACCTGCGGCTGCTCGCCGACGGCACCATGGAGCCCGGCACCCTGGCCCCTCGCGCCATCCTCGCCCACGAGGCCGCCGGGCAGGCCCAGCAGGCCCTCGATCTGGCGCGCACCTGGCGTCCCCAGGTGGACCCCGCCGCCGCGGTGGCGGTGGCTCGCACGGGGCGGCGCCTGGCGCGCAAGCTCGGGCAGCCCTGGCGCTCACCCATCCTCCGCCGCCCCCCCCAGCGCGAGCTCGAGCTCCCCGGCGCTCCCGCCGCGGGCCCACGCCCCCTGTACCGGGTGCGGGTCGGCGGCCAAGCCATGTCCCTGGCCGTCGAGCAAGCGCTGGTGGCCTCCCTTCCGGGCAGGCGGGTGCTGCACGGTGAGTCCGCGCCCTGGACCACCCTGTTCGCCCTGCTGCTACACCCGCTGTACTTCCTGCCTGTGCCCGGCATGCTGCCCGTACCCTGGCTCTCGGGCCCCCTCGACATCGGGCGGCCCGCCTTCGCAGAGCAGCGCCGGGTCCCCCTCGAGCGGATGCTCGAACGGATCCGCTCGGGGCAAGCCCCCGCGATGGTGCGCGAGCACCACGCTCGGCTGGTGGGCCAAGCCCTGGCGGGAGCCCACTGGCAGCTGGCCAGCGCCGCCGAGCTCGAGATCATCGCCGCCTCCCTGGGGGGCTCGGCCCTGGCCTGCATCATCTCCAGGCTGGCCACCGAGGGCTGGCAGGCCGCCAGGGGGCTGCCCGACCTGGTCATCCTGCCCGGCCAGCCCGTCCCAGCCCCCGGTCCCTGCGCTGGCAGCCTGGCTCCAGGCCTGATGCTCGCCGAGGTCAAGGGCCCAGGCGATCAGGTGCGCGACGCCCAGGCTGCCTGGTTCCACGCGCTGGTCGAAGCGGGCGCCCCCGTCGAGCTCTGGCGCGTGCGAAGGCTGCCGCCAAGCTCCCCTGACGCCTGAACGCGCCACCCCCACCCCCATGCTCGCGCCCAGCGGCATATCGACCGGTTCCTTGCCAACAAGGCTGTCTTTCAGCCACACAGAGCCCCGTCGGGTTGACACGTCAACGGATACTGGTATGCTCTTCAGCCTATCCCCGAAGGAGAACGGGAAACCCACAGGGCCACCGCAGAACGGTGCAGGGAGCTGGCCATGACAGTCGTATCGGCAAAGAGCCGCGAACGGGTCGCGCGAAACTTCATCAAGTCCTACGGTCGAACCCGCTTCAGGCGCCTCATCGAGGCTCTCGAGGCCGGCGAGAGCGGCCAGACCATCGCCAACGAGTTCGGGGTCTCCCGCGAGCGCGTGCGGCAGTGGAAGAACACCTTTGGGCAGGTCATCACGCTCTACCAGCTCCACCCCGAGGTCGAGCGCATCTTCCGTGAGGCACGCTCGGCCTGACGGTCGCTGGCTACAGGTCGGCCACGCAACGAACCCAGCCGATCTGGTCCTTGCCCAAAATCAGCTCGAGCTCTGGCGTCGCGAGCTTCACCTGGTGGGCCATGCTCTCCACCGCGGTGCTGCTGTCCCGGGACCACAGGGCCTCTTCCACCGGCTCCAGGGGCGGCATCGACTCCCCTGCATCCTCGAGCTCGCGCCTCGAGGGCAGGCGCCAGTCGGCGATCCCCCCCAAGGGGCCCAGCTCAGCGCAGTAGCCGGGATCGTCGTCGCAGTGCTGACCGCACCCACCGGCCACCGCCTCGTCAGGACTCACCGCGGCGTACCAGTCCATGGTCGCATCGGCGCGGGGGCTCCAGGCCAGGCAGGCCGAAGGCTGGAGCCAGACGCCGTCGTCGTGCTCGCTCCAAGAGCCTGGGCAGGCCGGCAGTTCACGGGTCGGCCCGGTGTCGGAGTCACCGCCGGGGGGCGGCCGATCAGGATCGTTCTCACAGGCCGCGAGGGTCGAGGACAGGGCCAGCAGGATGAGCTTGCGGATCATGGGAGCTCCAGGGGACACCTCCAAGGTAGCGTCGAATCGGGATCCCGCGCACCTCCTAGAGCAGGCCTGGGCACGCGGTGACGGCTGTGCTGGGGGCCAAGAACGAGGATGGGACCAGGAGCAGGTCGCGGGATACGGATAGACTCGGTTACTGGGCGGGTTCTTCCAATCCCGCCGTCTTCGTGGCGAACCACGACGGAGCCTCACATGGACCGCAGAATCCTCATCGCACTGGCAGCCGTCGCGGGCATCTGTGCCGCAATCCTGCTCTTCCCCGCACGTGACAAGGTCGATGCCGACGTGGCCGTGGGCCACGACCACACGCCCACAGCCATCGACGCCGACCCGGACAAGCCCGCGCGCAAGACCAAGAAGCGCGGCATGAACGACGTCACCGAGGCGCCATCCCCCAGCGCCAAGCAGGCCGCTCAGGAGCGCAACGAGGCGCGCAAGGCCACCCCGTACTACCAGCACACCCAGGCCGTGGCCAAGCGCTGGCTGGTGATGGCCAACACCATCGGCCCGGCCGGTGAGACCGAGATCGCCACCGAGATGCGGGAGCTGTCCCGCGAGCTGCGCCAGGCCTCTCGCCCCGACGGCACCGAGGGCCTCCAGCAGGCCGCCCTGGAGCACGAGGCCGCCATGATCGCCAAGGCCCAGGAGCTGTCCCTCGACGCTCCGATGGCCGAGGTCCTGGCCTACCTGGCGCAGGCCCACGCCGCCGCGACCACGGGCGAACTGCCCCCGGAGGCAGGCGAGAACACGGTGGAGTACGAGCCCACCGCCACCGACAGCGTGCCGGTCCAGGACGATCCGCTGGCCGACGAGGCCGAGCCCGCCACTCCATGATCTCCACCGCCTCGTTCCTGCTGCTCACGCTGGTGGGCCCGGCCGCCGCAGAGGCGCCGCGCCGCACCGCCGTGGTGGTAGGGATCGAGGCCTACGCCCACCTGGACCAGCAGCACCGCGTCCAGGGCGCCCGCGATGACGCCATGCGCGTCGCCGAAGCCCTCGAGACGCGCGGCGGCTTCCAGCACGTGCGGCTGCTCACCGACGCCTCGGCCACCCGCACGGCCATCGAGTCCCTGTTCGCCGACAGCCTGGGGCTCGGCCCCCAGGATCTCTTCCTGCTCTACTTCGTGGGGCATGGCATCGGAGGCGACTTCGGCGAGCCCCACCTGCTCACCTACGACTCCGACCCCGACACGGTTGAGCGCAGCGCCTGGCCCGTCGCCGAGCTGGCGGCCTCCATCTCCGGCGGCACCAAGGCCGGCTCAATCGTGGTGATCACCGACACCTCCCACGGCGGCTCCCTCGAGAACCTGGCGCTGATGGGCCCCTCCCCCGAGCAGTGGCCGGCCTTCGACCGTCCGTCCATGGTGATCTCCGCCTCTGGCCCCCGCGAACCCGCGGTGGCCGGCGCCCTGGCTCAGGCTTTCGCCGGCGCCATCTCGGGCAGGGCCGACAGCTCCGCTGACGGCGTGGTCACCACCGGCGAGCTCTACCGCCACCTCGTGCGCACAGTGCCCAGCGCCACAGGCGACAGCCAGCACCCCACCGTCAGCGCTGGCCATGACCCCACCATCGTCGTGGCCGCCCTGGACCTCGGCGACCAGGCCGGCTCCCGCGATCGCATCGACAAGCTCAAGTTTGTCTTCCGCAGCGGGATCTCACCGACGGTCCACTGCGAGCACGCGCCGGTCGTGGCCTGTGATCCCAGCTGCTACGTCTGGGATGTGGAGCCGGGTGAGTGTACCGCCAGCGCGGTGATCGACGACCGCAGGCAGAGCGTCCGGCTTCAGATACTTCAAAGGGGCGGCTGGGTCTGCGAAGATTCAGGCAGCGGCCTCGCGTGCGTGGCCGGACCCTGACGCAGGAGCACCCCTTGTCCAAGCATCCCCTCGTCCGCGCCCTGCGGTGTCCCGCGCCCCTCGTGCTCGCAGGGGTGCTGGCGTCCGCCTCCCCCGCCATCGCGGCCGAGGGCAAGTATGTGGCCCTGGTGGTGGGCGTCGGTGAGTATGCCCACCTCCCCGCCGAGCTACACCTGGCGCAGGCCCGCGGCGACGCCGAGGCGGTAGCCCAGGCCCTGCGCGAGCATGCCGGCTTCGAGGTCATGGAGCTCAAGGACGGCTTCGCCACCCGGCAAGCCCTCGAGAGCTTCCTGGTGGACAGCCTCCCCACCATGGTGGGCGCCGACGACACCCTGCTGATCTACATCGAAGCCCGCGGCATGGGCGCCGACTTCGACGATCCCTACGTGCTCACCTACGACGCCCAGCCCGACGACATCGAGCACACGGCCATGAGCATCTCGGAGCTCGGCCACCGGGTGAGTGCGGTGGTGGGGGTCAAGGCTCTGGTGCTGCTCACCGACACCGCCCACTCAGGCGAGCTCGGCGGGCTGGCCCTGCTGGGGCCCAACGCCAAGAGCTGGCCCGACCTGCCGGCGAACACCGTGATCCTCTCGGCCTCCTCCCCCCGCGAGCCCAGCATCGAGGGCCTGTTCGCCCCCATCGTCGTGCAGGCCTTCCAGGGCCAGGCCGACCGCTCCGGAGATGGCATCCTCACCGCCAGCGAGCTGCATCGCTTCGTCATCGACCGGGTGCCCGAGGCCAGCGCGGACGCCGTCCACCCGGCCGAGGCTGGCGACTACCCGGCGGGCCTGGTCATCTGCCGGATCACCCCTCCCCCGGAGCCAGAGCCGGAGCCGGTGGCGGTCCCCGCCCCCATCCCCATCCAGCCCCCCGAGTCCGCCAGCTCCGACCGTCACCGCCGCTGGGGCGTCGCCCTGCCCACCCTGGGGGCCTCCGCCATCATGGCGGGTGGAAGCGTGTTCGCCTACAGTAGGGGCCGCCCTCTCCGGAGCGTGGTGTTCCTGGAGGCGGAGCTAGCCGAAGGCGACAGCTATGACGCGGTCTACACGCGCTACAAGCGCTGGTATACGCTCAACCGCAGCCTGGGCCTGGCCGCAGGAGTGCTGGCGGTCACCGGCGGGTTCTTCGCGGTCGTGCCCATCCAGGATGGCGCCACGATGGGCGTGTCCTTCGACTTCTAGGCCCTGGCCGAGGCTCCCATGAAGCCCTACCTCCTCGCGTTCCTCGGGTTCGCCTGCACCCCCGACTACACCAGCCAGGAGCTGCCGCCCGAGCTGCAGCTCTCCACCACCACCATCGACTTCGGCGAGGTCGTGGTGGGCAAGCAGGCCGAGATCGGCATCAGCCTCGAGAACGAAGGCCGGGGCGTGCTGCACATCGAGGAGTGCGCGCTCGACGGCACCACCAGCGGAGACTTCGAGCTGCTGGACCTGGGAGTGGACAGAGTCGATCCCCACCAGGCCGTCACCCTGGCCGCCGTCTACACCCCCGACATGGTGGGGCAGGACTTCGGCCGCATCCGCCTGGTCACCGACGACCCCGACGGCTCCCTCACCGAGATCGACCTCATCGGCTTCGGCGTCGAGCCCGACATCGACGTCGACCCCGAGACCCTGTGGTTCGGCGAGGTGCAGGCCCCCGACACCAAGACCCTCACGGTCGAGGTCGCCGCGGCCGGCACCGGCACCACCTGGATCAGTGACATCGCCTTCGAGGACGACCTGGGGGTGTTCAGCTTCACCCTCCCCAGCGAGTGCTACGATCTCCCGTACGGCCTCGAGGCTGGCTTCTCCTTCGAGATGGAGGTCACCTACTCGCCCACAGCCACGGCCGAGCACGACACCTTCCTGCTCATCCACTCGAACGACCCCAGGGAGCCCACCGCCGCCGTGCGCCTGCTGGGCAACGCCGAGTTCAACCCCGACGAGAACTATCCTCCCGAGGTCGAGATCACCGATCCGAACTATGGCAACTACCTGGTGCTGGGCGAGCCCACCCAGCTCGCCGGCTATGTCTACGACCTCGAGGACACACCCCAGAACCTCACCTGTGCCTGGTACGCGAACAGCAGCTTCCTGGGCAACGCTACGCCCAGCGCCGATGGCTACGTCAGCCTGATCACCGACCAGATCCCCCAGGGAGAGGTCAACCTGGTGCTGGTGGCCATGGACAGCCAGCTCGAGACCGGCTCCGACAGCGTCGGCGTCACGGTCTGGGATGCCGAAGAACCCGTCCGCTACACCATCAGCGGCGGCGCCACGGTCTACCACTACTGGACCGCCGACGACGACGTGGAGATCAGCGTCGATGGCGTGCCCATCTTCGCGGACAACAACCACACCCAGGACAACCACCCCCCTGTGGAGTTCGACGCCCAGGTCGGCAGCACCATCCACATCGTGGCCTGGGACATCAACGAGTGCCGCAAGCAGCTGGACTCCCTGTACCTGCACTTCGGCACGGGCATGTTCATGCCCTTGAACGAGCCCATCTGCGCGGCGTCATGCGAGTCCGATTCCTGCTATGACGCCAGCTACAATGGCCCGTGGCCCAACACCTTCATCGACGCAGACTACGAGATCACCATCCCATGAACTCCATGACAGCCTTCGGCCGCGGCGAAGCGACCAACGGCGTGGTCACCGTGGTTGTGGAGCTCCGCTCCGTCAACCATCGCTTCCGCGACCTCAACACCCGCATCCCCAGGGAGTACAACGCCCTCGAACCGCGGGTGGTCAACCTGCTGCGCGACCGCTTCGAGCGCGGGCGCATCGACTGCACCATCCGGCGCGTCGGCCCCGAGGGGCCCAACACGGTCCGCGCCGATCTGCGCCTGGCCGAGGCCACCTGGCAGGCCATGCGCGACGTGGCCCGCCACCTGCAGGTCGACGAAGCCAAGGTCACGCTGCAGCATGTGCTGGCCCAGCCTGGCGTGCTCACCGTCACCGAAGCCGAGCACGACGTCTCCCACGAGTGGGAGCTGCTCGAGCCCGCCCTGGTCGGCGCCGCCGAGCACCTCGCCACCATGCGGGCCCGGGAAGGCCGCTCGCTCAAGCGCGATCTGCAGCAGCACCTGGGCGAGCTGATGCGCCACCTCGTCACCATGGGTGAGCTCTCCAAGGGCATCACCGTCCAGCTGCACCGGCGCCTGGACGAGCGCCTCCAGGCCCTGCTCCAGGACAAGGTGGACTCCGCGCGTCTGACTCAGGAGGCCGCAATCCTGGCCGACAAGGCCGACATCAGCGAAGAGCTGGCGAGGCTGGCCAGCCACGGCGACCAGTTCCGGGATCAGCTGGCCGCGCAGGAGCCGGTCGGGCGCAAGATGGAGTTCCTCATCCAGGAGATGCATCGCGAGGTCAACACCGTGGGCTCCAAGGCCATCGGTGAGCATGCCAGCCGCACCGTGGTGCTGATGAAGTCGGCCCTCGAGAAGCTCCGGGAACAGGCGGCGAACGTGGAATAGGCACGGGCGCGAGCCCGGCGGGGCCCCGCGCGAGCATCCCCTCACTGTCCAAAAACCCAAAAGATGCTAAGAGGGGGGCCCATCGCCCACCCCGTCCAGGAGGGCCCATGACCCTCGACCTCAGCCGCTGGGAGAAGCCCGACAAGGGCGTACTCTTCGTGGTGACCGGCTCATCCGGCACCGGCAAGACCACCCTGGTCCGCGCGGCCCTCGAGCGGGTGCCCCACCTGTCCTTCTCCGTCTCGGCCACCACGCGCCCCATCCGGCCCGGCGAGCTGCACGGCGTGGACTACCTCTTCCTCTCGCCCGAGCGCTACGACCAGCTCCTCGTGCAGGGAGCCTTCCTCGAGCATGCCAGCGTCTACGGCAACCGCTACGGCACCCTCCGGGAGCCCGTGGAGCAGGCCATCGACGCGGGCGTCAGCATCATCCTGGACATCGACACCCAAGGGGCCGAGCAGGTCCGCTCCAGCTGGCCTGCTGCGGTCAGCATCTTCATCCTGCCCCCCAGCGTCGAGGTGCTCGAGCAGCGCCTGCGCGGCCGGGCCACGGACCCCGAAGAGGTCATCCAGCGCCGAGTCCGCGAGGCAGGGCTCCAGCTACAGGAGTGCGGCCGCTTCGACTATCTGGTGGTCAACGATCAGCTCTCCTCGGCCGCCGACCAGCTCCAGGCTGTGCTGGTGGCCGAGCAGCTGCGACGGCCCCGCCGGGACAGCTGGGTTGCGCGCTTCGAGGGTGGGGGCACCACCGAGTGAGCCGCCAGCCGCAGACCGACGCGCCGCCGCTCACTGAAGGATTCCCCCCCTTGGTCTTCACTATCTGTAGGACAGGTCACCGGCTCGCCTTGTCCAGTCGGCCCCGACTCCCCTAAGCTGTTTGGATACACACACGGCCCCCAGCGTCTGGGAGCCCCCGGTGAGACATGGTCGTCCGCCTCAACGACATCCTGGACACGGTCAGCAAGTACGCACCCGACGCCGATCTGGACCTCATCATGAGGGCCTACATGTACGCGGCCAAGATGCATGCAGGCCAGACCCGCAAGAGCGGCGAGCCCTACCTGATCCATCCCATCGCCGTGGCCGGCATCCTGGCCGAGGTGCAGATGGACGTGGACACCATCGCCACCGCCTTGCTGCACGACACCATCGAAGACTGCCTCACCACCCGTGAGGAGATCGAGGCGATGTTCGGCCCCACGGTGGCGGAGCTGGTCAGCGGCGTGACCAAGATCGGCAAGCTGCAGTTCCGGTCCAAGGCCGAGGCCCAGGCCGAGAACTTCCGCAAGATGGTCCTGGCCATGGCCAAGGACGTGCGGGTGGTCATCGTCAAGCTGGCGGACAGGGTGCACAACATGAGCACCCTCGAGCACATGAAGCCCGAGGCCCAGCGACGCATCGCCGAGGAGACCGAGGAGATCTACGCGCCCATCGCCAACCGACTGGGCCTGCACCGCATCAAGGAACAGCTCCTGGATCTGTGCCTGAAGTACCTCCACCCCGAGGTGTACGAGGAGCTCACCGAGGCCGTGGCGGCGACGGCGGACGAGCGCGACGACTACATCCGCCGCACCACCGATCTGCTGGCCGACCGCCTCCACAACCGCAGCGTGCCCTGCGAGGTCAACGGCCGGGCCAAGAGCCTCCCCAGCATCCACCGCAAGATGGTCGAGCAGCGCCTCGAGTTCGAGCAGATCTACGATCTGCTGGCGTTCCGGGTGCTCGTGGAGGACATCCAGACCTGCTACGCCGCCCTGGGCACCATCCACGGCCAGTTCAAGCCGGTGCCCGACAAGATCAAAGACTACATCGCGATGCCCAAGGTCAACGGCTACCAGTCGCTGCACACCACGGTCATCGGCCCCGAGCGCCAGCGCATCGAGCTGCAGATCCGCACCCACCACATGCACCGGGTGGCCGAGAACGGCATCGCCGCCCACTGGCGCTACAAAGAGGGCCACCTGGATCTCGATCCCAAGAGCATCGAGACCCTCGAGAAGCTGCGGGAGCTGTTCGAGGCCGCCCACGAGGTCCAGGACAGCAATGAGTTCCTGGCCACCGCCAAGTCGGGCCTGTTCGCCGACTCGGTCTACGTCTTCACCCCCGCCATGGAGGTCCGCTCCTTCCCCGCCGGCGCCACGGTGCTCGACTTCGCCTACGCCATCCACACCGACCTGGGCAACACCTGCACCGGGGCCAAGGTGGACGGTCGGATGGTGGCCATGCGCCACGCGCTGCAGAGCGGCGAGCGCCTCGAGATCGTCACCAAGAAAGACCAGACCCCCAGCCGCGACTGGCTGGACATCGCCACCACCGGCCGCGCCCTGTCCAAGATCCGCAAGGCCCTGCGAGACGCCGAGCGGGATCAGGGCATCGAGATGGGGCGCAACATGCTCACCAGCGAGCTCAAGCGCCACGGCCAGACCATCGCCAAGCTCACCAAGACCGGGATCATCAAGGCGCTGCTGAGGTCCCATGGCTTCAAGGACACCGACCAGCTCTTCCTGGCCCTGGCTCGGGGGCAGACGCCCCTGGCCAAGGTCGTCAAGGAGCTGCTGCCCGAGGTCGAGTGGACCCCGGCCACCCAGGAAAAGAACGGCATCTCAGCGCTGCTCGAGCGCATCCGCGGCCGCAGCGCCAGCCCGGTCCGCATCGCGGGTGAGGGCGACATGCTGGTCACCTACGCCCACTGCTGCACGCCGCTGCCAGGCGAGCAGGTCACCGGCTACATCACTCGCGGTCGGGGTATCACGGTCCACCTGTCCGGCTGCCGCCAGCTGTTGGCCCTCGAAGAAGAGCGCCGCATCCCGGTGGAGTGGGATCGGGGCGCCAAGTCCCAGCACAACGGCGAACTGACCATCGTCTGCGCCAACCGAGCGGGCTTGCTCGCCAACATCTCCGGCACCTGCGAGAAGTCGGGCATCAACATCACCCGCGCCTCGGCGAACCCCCTGGAAGACGAGCAGAGCGAGATCCAAATGGAGGTCAGCGTGCGAGACGTCTCCGAGCTCAACAAGCTCATCAGCAAGCTCGAGAAGATCAAGGGCGTGCTCTCGGTGGACCGCGTGAGGAAGTAGCCCGTGGCGGACCGCGCTCCCCGTGTGCTGGTCTCGGCCTGCCTGCTGGGCGCACGCTGCCGCTACGACGGCGCACACAGACACTACCCGGGGATCGAGGCCGCCCTGACTGGCTGCGAAGCGGTTCCGGTGTGCCCAGAGCGGGCCGGGGGTCTACCCACGCCCCGCATCCCCTGCGAGCTGCGCGGGGGCGACGGCGCAGCGGTCTGGGAGGGCCGAGCCACGGTGGTGGACCGCCAGGGGACCGATCGCAGCGATGCTTTCCGCGAAGGCGCGCGCACCTGCTCCCAGCAGGCCCCCGCGGCCGCCTGGGCCCTGCTCAAGTCCGGCTCCCCCTCCTGCGGCGTCCACTCCACCTGGATCGACGGCGCAAAGGTCCCTGGCCCTGGCGTCTTCGCGGCCCTGCTGGCCGAGCGCGGCGTCCCTTGCCGCAGCGAAGAAGAGCTGTAGCGGCCGTCTACTTCATGGGGTCCGGATCGGAGCCATCCTCGTTGGGCATGGCCCCCTGGCAGAAGGCCGGCTCGGACCACATCCCAGCCTCGTCAGCCACGCTCACCGCGAAGTCGTACCAGGTGTTGTAGGCCGGATTTCCCTGGGAGGAGATGGAGAGGTTCAGGCCCAGGGTGAAGCTGGCGCAGCGGGTGGAGCTGATGGCCGTCTGGCCCTGCACCAAGGCGGAGCCGGTGGTGTCCGTGGCACCGTCCAGGTCGTCGTCCCACCACATGCGGTAGCTCACGAAGCTCAGGTCGCCGTCGACGTCGTCGGCCTCCAGGGTGAAGACCATGGCGGGGAAGGTCTGGCCCTGCTCGTCCTCATGCAGGCCGTCAGGGGAGGCCGTGAGGCTGGTGATGACAGGCGCGACGCCCGAGCAATCCACGGCCGTGTCGCCGGTATCGCCACCCTTGGGGATAGGCGGCGGCTCGATCTCGTCCACATCGGGCTGGCAGCCAAGCGCGAGGGCGAGCGCCGGAGAGAACAGGCGGGACAGGGTCATGACGGCTCCCGGGATGGACGAGGACACGGCCGGCATTGTAGCATCCCGCTCGTCCCGTCCCCGCCCCACCCAGGAGCACCATTGGCACGCACGCCGCCCACCTGGTTCTACAACCTGCTGCGCGCCAACCTCGGCAGCGTGCGCAAGGTCTACATGAGGGGCAACCGCATCGTGCGCCGTGGGGACTTCGCCCAGCACAACCAGACCGTGCTGCTGCTCCACGGCTTCTTCCAGACCCGCGCCGTCTGGCAGGTGATGGAGGACCGGCTGCGCTACGACGGCTACGGTGTGTTCAGCTTTGATCTGGGCGGCCTGTTCTACCGCTTCAACACCAGGCGCTCGAGCGTGCTCGCCGAGCGCATCGCCGAGAAGATCGAGCGGGTCTGTGATCGCTACGATCTCGATCGTTTCCACGTCATCGGGCACTCCCAGGGGGGCCTGGTGGCGCGCCACTACATCCAGCAGTTCGGCGGTCATCGGCGGGCCAAGTCCCTGATCACCATGGGCACGCCCCACCACGGCACCCCCACCGCGGTGCTTGGCGTCTACCTGATGGCGGGGGGCTTGCTCTCGGCCACCCCCTGGGAGCTCATGCCGGGATCACGCTTCCTGGAGCGGCTCTCCCGCGACAGCTTCCCGCCGGACATCCCCCTCACCAGCATCTACAGCAAGCACGATCTGGTCAGCCCCTACCCCTTCTCCATCCTTCGGCCCCGGCCTGGGGACACGTCCATGAAGAACGTCCAGGTCAAGGGGGTCGGACACACCGAGCTCACCCACGACGCCGGGGTCTACAGGCTGGTGCGAGCGCAGCTCGAGCAGGCCTCGGAGCTGTGGCGGCAGCGCCAGGGGTAGCGCGACTTATTCAGCGGGCGCGGCGGCCGGCTCGGCGGGCGCCGTGGTGGCGCTCCCGTCGGGGTTCAGGCAGCAGCGGAAGCCCAGGGAGGCCTCGGAGAAGCCCGAGTTCTCATCGACGGTGAACGCACAGCGGGTGCCGCGGACGGCGTTGGAGCGCAGGCCGCCCTTGACCATCTTGCGGTTGCCCTTCTGCGGGTCGAGGCTGCTGGTCCACTCGCGCAGGCCGCTCGAGAGGTCGTAGACCCCGTACGAGGACGCGCAGTCCTTGCGGTCACCCAGGGTGTAGTCGTCGGAGACCTCGGCGCCGCAGGCCTGGTTGTAGTCGTCCGAGTAGGCGTAGACCGTGTTGCCGGGGCCCTTGCAGGCCTTCTCCCACTCCTCGGCGGAGCAGAGGCGCTTGCCCATGGCGGTGCAGGCCTGCTCGGCCTTGTCCCAGGTGACGCGGGTGGCGGGCTTGGCGCCGGGCTTGTTGGGGAACTCGTAGCGGTCGATGAAGAAGGACGGCACCTTGATCACCATGCGCAGAGGCTCGGAGGAGGTGGCAGCGTCGGTGGCCTCGGAGCCGTAGCGACCCGCCACGTAGGTGCCGCCGGGCACGTAGAGCATCTCGGGGTGCCGCTTGCCCATGGCGATCATGAGCGCGTCTTCGGGAGGAGGGTTCTGGGTCTGGACCGTACGCCGGACCAGATCGTCCTGCTTGCGGGCCTCGGCCACCGGGTCTGGCTTGTCGGAGGTGATGACCCAGGCGCCCGCGCCCACGGCCACCACGATGGCGACGCCCAGGCCGACCAGGATGTTGCGGAAGCTGACCTTGGTGCGACCGGACTGCATCTCCAGCGAGAACGAGCGCTGGATATCGTTGATCATGTCGCGGGCGGTGGGGTAGCGATCCTCGGGGTTGTGGGCCAGGCCGATCTCGACGATGTCGTCGACATGCTCGGGCAGGTCTTCGCGCAGCTGGGTGGGCGAGAGGTAGGTGCCCATGGGCCGCTGGCCGCAGAGCAGCTCGTACAGCATCACGCCGGTGGAGTAGATGTCGGCCTGAGGACCGCAGTCCTCGTCGAAGCCCGTGAGCTCGGGGGCCAGGTAGGGGGCATCCTCGCGGCTGACGAAGCTGTCCGCCAAGATGGTGGGGTTGAGCACCCCAGCCAGGCCCGTGCCGGTGATCTTGACCGTGCGGATGACCTTCGCATTGGCCGCCGGGCCGATGCGCTTGGTGTGAACCAGCACGTTCTCGGGCTTGAGGTTGCGGTGGATGATGCCCGCGTTGTGCGCGATCTCGACCGCCTCGAGCACAGAGATGGCCAGCTGGCAGGCTTCCTGGAGGGAGAAGGCCTTGCCCTCGGCCACGTAGGCGTCGATGATGTCCCGCAGAGACTCGGAGACGAAGTACTCTTCCGTGTGGTAGATGTAGTCGCCGTGCACGCCCAGCTCGCCGTAGCGGGTGAGCAGCTCGTGGCGAACACCACGGGCCCGCTCGAACAGCTGGCGCAGCCGCTCACGGTCCTTCTGATCGGCCACCAGGGTGGGCCGAAGGAACCGCACGACCAGCTCCTTGCCAGAGGCGATGTGCTTGGCCAGGTAGGTCCAGGCGGACATGCCCTCGCCGAGGTAGCGAATGATCTCGTACTTCTTCGCGATGACGTCGCCGGTGGCGAAGTTCTGGGTACTCTGCTCGGTCACGGCTGCTCCACGCGGCTCCGGAATTGGTAAGGCAATTCGTCGGCCGGACACTATCACACCGGGCACCCCGCGTTCAACGTCGAGGGCGAAGCAAAGACCACCGGGGAGCCAGCGGATAGGGGGTGGGAATGCACCCAACCGAAGCGCCGGTCATCGCGGAGCTCCATGTGGACGACCTGGCCATCGAGGCTGGGGCCTCCCAGCGTGACGCCGAGCGGCTGGTCGCGGCCATCGCCGAGGCCGCCCAGGGCGCGGGGGCGCGCCTGAGCTTCCGCTTTCGCCGCCGCTTTGCCGAGGCCGCCGCGCGAGGCGGGGCCAGCAACCCACTGCGCGCCCTCGAGGCCGCCGGCCACGAGGTGGGGACCCACGCCCACGGGCGCGGCCTGCGGCGGGCCCACGCGGCAGTGAGCGCCTGCGGCGTCGCCAACCGGGGCGCGACCCCGGGCATGGTCCAGGCTGGTGATCGGGTGGGCGGACTCTGGCGCGAGATCTTCGAGCTGGGCTTCGACTGGATCACCGACCATCCTCCCCAGCGGCGATGGGCCTATGCCGGTGTGCTCGCCTGGAGGCCAGGCCCCTCCTTCACCCCCGGCGAGCCTCCCCTGGGCCCGGTGATGCTCGAGACCAGCGCCGACCCCTTCGCGTGGGGCTTGCTGCAGAGGGACGGCGCAGGGGTGGCGCACCAGCACCACCTGAGCGCCACCCACTTCGAGCTCCTCGAGGCCCTGTACGCCGCCCACGCCCGCCCGCTGCCGGCCGGCGCCGCGCCCTACTTCTCCTTCGCCCTGCACGAACACAACCTGTGCGCTCGCGGTTCCCTGCAGCCACGCCCCCAGGCCCTCGACGCCCTCGAGGCCTTTCTGCGGCGCCACAGGGTGGTCACGGCGGGAGAACAGGCGGCCACCGTGGCCAGCGCCGAGCTGCTCCGAGCGCCCCCCGAACCCCGTGGAGTCCGCCTGGCGCGCCGGGTGCGCATGGCCAGCCGCCCCGTTCGCCAGCGCCTGGGTCGCCGGGGGCCCAGCCAGGCCGGCCCCTTCGAGGTCGCCGCAGGCCAGCGGCGTCTGCACGCCATGTGGCTGGGACCAGCCGAGCCGCGGGGCCTGCTGCTGGTCTCCCACGCTGGCGTACAGGGCGGCGTCACCACCGGGCTGCGCCCCTTCGGGATCGACCCGATCCAGCTCACGGCCCAGGGCCTGGCGCTGGTCTGCTACGACCGCAGCGGCACGGGCCGCAGCACCGCGCCCACAGCCCTCACCCCGGGCAACCGCGTCCACGTCCAGGACTTCCGTGAGGTCCTGCGCGCCGTCCGCGGGCGGCTCGGTCAGGGCGCCCCCTTGGGGGTCCTGTCGTTCTCGAGCGGGATCCTCCCGCCCCTGCGCGCGGGCGAGCCCTTCGCCTTCCTGCTCGACGGCGAGGCCCCGGCCGACCGCTGGAGCCTGCTCCCGCCCGCAGGCGCCCACGCCCCAACAGACCCTGCCCTGGCCGCGCTTCCCCTGCACCAGGACGACGCCTGGCAGGGGCGGGAGCCCGCGGCCCTGCTGGCAGGGCTGGCCTGTCCCTACCACCGCTTCCAGGCCGAGCTCGACCACGTACACGGGCGGCTGGACGTGCACGCCCGCCTGATGATCCAGGCAGCCCACGCCGCGGGCCTCCCCAGCGTTCGAGCCAACGGCGGCGACGAGCTGCGCCTGCTCCCCGGTCGGCTGCACGCCCACGGCAAGCGGATCGAGCGCTGGATCGCCGAGGCCTTCGAGGAGGCCGAAGGGCGGGCATAGGGCGCGCCTCGAATGCACCCGCCTGCTGCGAGGGACGAACTCTCTCCCGCGGGAGGACAGGAGGACGGGGAGCCCTCCGAAGGGTTCGACCCGGGCCGCCTACGAAGACTTGCCCAGCAGCCTCACCAGCTCCTCCACCACCATGCTCTCGATCTGACCGTCACGGGGAGCATCGCCCTGGTCCCGCTGCTCCCGGAGCTGAGCCTGGAGATCGCCCAGGGAGCTCAAGGGGGCCGCGGTGACCCGCAGCATGCGCATCGGCGCTGCCTCGGCGGACGCGGATACGGGGCGCGGTGTTCCAGCGACAGGCAAGTCGGCGCCGGGCAGATCCTTGCGCGCTACCGCCGCGGGGGGGCCGCCGTAGCGAGACAGCCCCAGGCGCCGCAGCTTCACGGCTTCTTCGGGAGGCAGGTTGCGCACGCCCCCCAGGCCGTGGGCCGTCTGGATGATCAGGGCGGTGTGCTCCATGGTCTCGAGGCGGCAGAAGGCCTCGAGCACGCTGCGACCGACGGTGAGGGCGCCGTGGGTGTCCATCAGGATGGCGTCGTAGTCGCGGGCGTAGCTGCCGATCTGCTCGGCCAGATCCGCCGTTCCCGTGGTCTTGTAGGGAGCCGTGGGGATGGTGCCCAGGGTGAGCACCACCTCGGGCAGCACGCAGCGATCCATGCTGACCGAGGCCAGGGTGAAGGCCACGCACAGGGGGGGGTGGGCATGGATCACGGCCTGGACATCCGGGCGCTCCCGGTAGCAGGCCAGGTGCATGAAGATCTCGGACGTGGGCCGGCCATCGCCGCGCTTGACGGAGCCGTCCGGGCGCACCAGCAGGATGTCGTCGTCCTGCAGGAAGCCCTTGTGGCAGCCCGCGCGGGTGCACAGCACGTCGCCCGACGGCAGGCGCGCGCTCAGGTTGCCGTCCATGGCCACCAGCAGGCGACGCTCGTAGGTGAGCCGGCCGAAGCGGACCAGCTCCTCCCGAAGCTCGTGTTCGGTGCGCATGGTTCCCCTTAGTGGCCGGTGTCCCCGCCCTGGTCGCGGACGGGGGTGAAGCTGTAGCGGAGCATCTCCACTGGATCGGCGCCGTCGTTGATCAGGTGGATGCGGCCTTCGACCAGCGATCCGACCTCGCTCCAGGTGTCTCCCGTGAGGTAGCCGCAGACGCCGATCTTCAAGACCGCGCGGCTGCCCGGGCTGAGTGTGGGCAGCTCGATCACGCCCTCTTCGTGCTCGTAGCCCTCGAGGCAGAGGCGCTGGTGGTCGTAGCTGGGGAGCCAGATGTTCAGATCCTCGACCCCGTTGTTGATCAGATCGACCTGCCGCGGATCGTGCCCGTACATGGGGGTGGTGGTCTGGAAGTCCACCTCGCCCCAGTCGATGGCCTCGGGCTCCACCACGAGCACCGCTTCCTCGCCCGCGCAGGCGGTGAGCAGCAGGGGCAGGGCCAGCAGTGAGCACCTCATGGCTTCGCCTCCTGGGCCTTCCAGGCCCACTCGTGACAGCATCGGTATAGCACCTCGGCCCGCTCTCGTAGAAGCAGGTTCCAGTCCGCCTCGGGCACAAAGCAGCGCAGCTGCCACAGCTCCAGGCTCATGCGCTCCAGCAACCAGCCGGGGTCGGGCGTGGCCTCGAGGGGCAGCGCCAAGGCCGCGTACCAGCCCCCCGGCGCGTGGAAGATGCGGGCCACCCAGGGGCCCGGCTCCAGCAGGCCGGGGGATGGACCATCGCGGTCCGGCGCCAGGCGCACCGGCCCCTGGGGCAGCAGCCGGTCTGCCATGGGCAGGAGCGGGCGGGGCCTGCCCGGCTCGTCCACGGTCCAGACCATGGCCGGGACCATGTTGATGGCCCGCAGCGCGTCCCGCTCCTCGTCCGTGCCCCCTCGGCGGTCCTTGGCCCAGCGGTCGAAGGGGCGGACCCGGGGCGGGATGTAGGGGGAGAAAGCCAGCACGCCCGCGGCCACCCGCCGGCTGCGACGGGACGGGCGCTCGTCGGCATACGGGCCCAGGACCCGCTCCGCCGAGGACAGCCCCACATCCGGCACCACGTTCTCCACCAGATCGCTCAGCCAGGAGTCGCTGGGCAGCAGCGGCGCCACGGGCGGGGGCTGCACCGGCTGGCGCTCGTGGGGAGGCTCGAGCTCCACCACCCCCGCGGCCTGGGCGGCAGCCCGCAGCGACGGGTCCGTGGAGGACAGCTCACCGCGCAGGACCAGGGCATGCAGATCCACCAGCCGCGCGTGGGCGGGGTCGTCGAGGGGTGGCGCGGTCCGCAGCTCGTCACCCGCGTAGGGTGCACCGGGCAGCGCGAGCAGAGGCCAGGTCTCGTCCGGGGGTGGGATCACGGCTCGACCCGGTAGCGCTGGGCCGCCTCGACCAGGGTGTTGTGGATCTCCTGGCGCAGATCGGCGGGCTCGAGCACCTCGGCGTCCGCCGCGTAGCCCAGGATCCATTGCTTGAGCTCGGGGGTCACCGCGCAGCGCAGCAGGACCTCCACCGAGCCGTCCGGGCGCTCCATCAGGCCCTGGGACCGATGCCACTGGCGCTCGCGGATGAACTCCGCCACCTGCGGGCTGAAGCGCACCAGCACCGTGCGCCGCTCACCCACCGTGATGCCGTAGGCGTCGCGTACGAAGGCCTGGGGGTCCCAGTCTGCGGGGCGATCGAACTTCTCCTTGCGGCGACGGGTGAAGTCCTGGAAGCGCTCCACCGCGAAGGTCTTGACCCGGCCCTCCTCGGCGTCGCGGGCGAAGAGGTAGAGCCCCTGCCGATAGGTGGCCAGGGTGAGGGGCTCGAGCACGTACTCGCGGGGGTTGCCCCGGGCCGCGCGGTAGGTGGCGTCGGCCACGTTGGTGTACAGCAAGGCGCTCAGGATCTCGTCCACCACCTCGCCCTGCTCCCGGTAGTCCTTGGCATGCTCGGGCACGGCCACGAAGGTGTGGTCGAACTGCTGCACCATGTCGGCGTTGCCGCGGCTCATGGTGGGCTGCAGCCGGTCGATGGCCTGGTTCAGGTCCTCGGCGAAGCCCGTGCCCTCCAGGAAGTTGAACAGGGTGCGACCGAAGCGCAGGGAGATCATCTCGCCCAGGTTCAGCTGCACGCCGGCGCGGCGGTAGGCCGGATCCAGGTAGACCGTGCGCTCGTCACCCCGGCCCTCTTCGCACACCGGCAGGCCCAGATCCCGAAGATCCGACAGGTAGCGACGCAAGGAGCGAGGGTCGAGATCGAAGGACGACTCCAGCTCGGTCACGCGGATGCCGCCCCGGCGCTGCATCCACTCCACCAGCCGGACCATCTTCTGCCCCTTGTTGAGTCCCGAGTGGTCGCTCATGGCGGCAATCCCTTCATCACACTTTTTTTAAAGCGGACAGTTTTTGGCTCAGTCGGTGGGCATTCTATCTTCGTGCCCGGCACGCGCCAGCCACACCGCCTCGGGCCTCGGAAGTCCCCACCCCCCTTCTCCGTGTTCTTCCGAATGTCCGCGTGGCTGGCGCGTCGCCACCGGTTCCAGCCTCCGGAACCACTCGCGCTGGGAGGTACCATGGATTCCCTGACTCTCGACCTCATCGCCACGCTCCTCGCTTCGGTCGTCGCCATCGCCGGCACCGGCTTCGCCGTCTGGGTCCTGCCCTGGTCCGAGTCCGACTGGGAGCCCCGCGCCCGGCCCGCCTCGGCCCGCCCGGGCCCGCCCCCTGGCCACGATCCAGCCGCGCGGGCCGCCCACGCTTCGGTCGCACCCTAGCCCCACAGCCCGGCCCGCGTGCCGTGGCGGCGATCGACAGCGCGTGAACCGAGGCAA
Organism: uncultured Pseudomonadota bacterium; assembly: GCA_937912125.1. Lineage (GTDB taxonomy): Bacteria > Myxococcota_A > UBA796 > UBA796 > JAFGLY01 > CALDOK01. The sequence goes on along the minus strand of CALDOK010000392.1, from coordinate 7,025 downwards.
CAAGTGAACGCCGAACGCCCACCAACGCGGGGCGTGGGCGAAAGCTGACGGCTCCTCCATCCCAGCGCGGTTACGTGCCGGCCCTTCGCAGAGGAGCCGCAATGTCGCACTACGATCCCAACACCATCGAGCCCAAGTGGCAGGCGCACTGGAAGGCCACCCACGCCTTCCGCGCCATCGAAGACCCCACCAAGCCCAAGTACTACACCCTGGGCATGTTCCCCTACCCCTCGGGGTCGGGCCTGCACGTGGGTCACCCGCTGTCCTACACGGCGCTGGACATCGTGGCCCGCGCCAAGCGCGCCCAGGGCTTCTCGGTGCTCAACCCCATGGGCTTCGACAGCTTCGGCCTGCCCGCCGAGCGCGCCGCCATGCGCGACGGGCGCCACCCGGCCGACATCACCCGCGACAACATCGCCTTCTTCACCAAGCAGCTCGACCGCCTGGGCTTCAGCTACGACTGGGAGCGCCGGGTGGTCACCAGCCAGCCCGACTTCTACCACTGGACCCAGTGGATGTTCCTCAAGATGATCGAGCTTGACCTGGCCTACATGGCCGAGGTGGCGGTCTACTGGTGCCCGGCCCAGGGCACGGTGCTGGCCAACGAGGAGGTCGCCGACGGCAAGTACATCGAGACCGGCGAGCCCGTGGAGCGACGCCTGATGCGCCAGTGGATGCTGCGCATCACCGCCTACGCCCAGCGCCTGCTGGACGACCTGGACGATCTGGACTGGCCCGAGTCCACCAAGGAGATGCAGCGCAACTGGATCGGCCGATCCGATGGCGCCATGGTCACCTTCGCCGTGGCCGACCAGGGCGACCTGGGCTTCGAGGTCTTCACCACCCGCCCCGACACCCTCTACGGCGCCACCTGGTGCGTGCTGGCCCCCGAGCACGAGCTGGTGGAGCGCATCACCCCGGCCGACAAGCTCGCCGAGGTCAAGGCCTATGTGCGCCAGGCCACCCAGCGCTCCGACCTGGACCGCCAGGTCGCCGCCGAGCGGGAGAAGACCGGCGTCTTCAGCGGCGCATACGCCGTCAACCCCGTCACCGGCCAGCGCATCCCCATCTGGATCGCCGACTATGTGCTCGCCAGCTACGGCACCGGCGCCATCATGGCCGTGCCCGCCCACGACGAGCGCGACCACGCCTTCGCCACCAAGTTCGGCCTGCCCATCATCGAGGTCATCTCCGGCGGCGAGGACGTCCAGGTCCAGGCCTACACCGGCGACGGCCTGGCCGTGAACTCCCCCATCTTCGAGGGCCAGGCGGTCACCGAGGCCAAGCGCACCATCACCGCGTGGCTCGAAGAGCGCGGCCTGGGCCACGCCAAGATCCAGTACAAGCTGCGGGACTGGCTGTTCAGCCGCCAGCGCTACTGGGGCGAGCCCTTCCCCATCGTGCACAGCCCCAACGGCAAGGTCATCCCGGTCCCCTACGGCGACCTCCCCCTCACCCTGCCCGAGGTCACCGAGTACCGCCCCACCGCCGACGGCCAGCCCCCTCTGGCGCGGGCCACCGACTGGGTACAGGTCGAGGTGGACGGTCAGATCTGCGAGCGCGAGACCAACTCCATGCCCCAGTGGGCCGGCTCCTGCTGGTACTGGCTCCGCTACATGGATCCGAAGAACACCGAGCTGCCCGTGGGCCCCGAGGCCGAGCGCTACTGGGGCCCCGTGGACCTCTACATCGGCGGCAAGGAGCACGCGGTCACCCACCTGCTGTACTCCCGCTTCTGGCACAAGGTGCTGTACGACCTGGGCCTGGTCCACACCAAGGAACCCTTCCGCAAGCTGTTCCACCAGGGCATGATCCTGGCCTACAACTACCGAGACGCCGCGGGCAAGTACTACACGCCCGAGGACTGTGAGCGGCGACCGGGCGAGGCCACCACCATCGTCTCGACCTGGAACGGCGCCGATCTCGAGACCGACTGGTACGCCGGCGAGATGCCCGTGGAGCGCAAGCTCGGCAAGATGGGCAAGTCGCGCATGAACAGCGTGGATCCGCTGGAGATCATCGCCCTGCATGGGGCCGATGCCCTGCGCATGTACGAGATGTTCATGGGGCCCCTGGACCAGATCAAGCCCTGGCAGACCGACGGAGTCCGCGGCCTGTCCAGCTTCCTGGCGCGCACCTGGCGCCTGGTGGTGGACCAGGACACCGGCGAGCACTCCGCGATGGTCAGCGACCAGCCCATGGACCGGGAGCTGCGCAAGGCCCTGCACACCGCCATCAAGGAGTGCACCGAGGGCATCGAAGACCTTCGCTTCAACACCCCGGTCTCGAAGATGATGGAGCTGGTCAACCTGGCCACCCAGAAGCGCAGCGCGCCCCTGGAGCTGCTCCGTCCCTTCCTGCAGATCCTCCAGCCCTACGCCCCCCACATCGCCCATGAGCTGTGGGAGCGCCTGGGCTTCGAGGGCGATCTGGCCACGGCCCCCTGGCCGACCTTCGACCCCACCGCCCTGGTGGAAGACACCGTGCAGCTGGGAGTGCAGATCAACGGCAAGGTCCGCGGCCAGCTCGAGATGTCCAAGGACGCCCCCGAAGCCGATGTGATCGCGGCGGCCTTGGAGATCCCCAATGTCCAGCGCCACCTCGAGGGCTTCATGCTGGTCAAGTCCATGGTGCGCGGGCGGCTGGTGATCCTGGTGGTGAAGCCACAGCGGTGACCGAGCCAACCCGCGAGCCGCGGGGCCCACCACAGGACGCACAGGGCCCGGGTCGCTCCGGGAGGGCGAGCCTCCACCGCAAGGACCCCGCCGCGAAGGTGGCTCGAGGATGGGTTAGCCGGTTCCTCCCCAGAACGTCTGCGCCGCTGCCATGCTCCGTTCCCGCCTCGCCAAAGTTGTCCTGCTGGCGCTGCTGGCCCTGTCTGCCAGCGGAGCGGCGTGGCTCGCGCTGAGACGTGAGCGCCCGGAAGAGCGGCCGAGGCCCTCCCCAGCCCAGCGCCCGGAGACACCCGACCCGCCCCCGTCGGCCACAGCGGGCCCCCCCCTGTTCCCGCGCACCGCCATCTACGGGGACGAGGTGATGGGGATCAACGAGGCCATCGGCTTCCCCTCCGAGGCCATGGGCGGGATGGTGGCCCCCCTGTGGAAGCGCAACACCCTGCGCAGGCGGGGTGAGGCCACCAGTGGCCTGGGAGTGGGGCTGGTGCGGGCCTCGAGCCATGTCTGGCCACAGCTCAACCACCAGCAGGCGCTGAGCGACGAACAACACCAGCACGAGGTGGACCAGTTCTTCCAGGTCCTGGCCGCCCACAATCTGCAAGCTGTGATGGTGATCGGCCCGTGGCCGGGCACCCGCACCGCGCTGTTCACCGAACACTACCTCCCCGACGATCTCGAGGCCTACACCGCCTGGGTGCGAGGGGTGGTCGAGCGCTACGACGGTGACGGCGTGCAGGACATGCCGGGCCTCGGCGCACCGGTGCTGGCCTGGGAGATCGACAACGAGCCCGACCTGCACAACGCGGAGCCCCCCCGCGGCAGAGAGCCGGAGGACGAGGTCGACGGCTTCGAGACCCCCCACGAGTACGCCAGCGTGCTGCTCGCCACCGCCCGCGCCATCCGCCAGGCCGATCCCGAAGCCCTGGTGCTCTCCGGGGGCATCTACCGTCCCATGACCGCGGCAGGCCGCAGCTACCTGGCCAGCGTGCTGGAGGTCCCTGGTGTGCTCGACGCCATCGATGGCGTCTCCCTGCACTGCTATTTCTCCGAGGACAACCTCGAGCGGATCCGCGACGCCATGGCCACAGCGCGGGAGCTGGCTCCGGACGAGTCCATCTGGATCACGGAGACCTCCGTGCCCTCGGACTCACGCCGCGCCTGGGTGAACCAGGACTGGCAGGCCCACATGGTGGCGGCCATCCACGGCGCCCTGCTGGCCGAGGGCGCGGATCGTGTGTTCTGGCACTCGCTGACCACCCCACCCCGAAAGAGCCAAGGCCAGCCCAAGGGCTTTGGCTCCAACGCGCTGCTCCTCCCCACCGACGACGAGGGCTTCGTTCCCAAGCCAGCCGCGCTGGTGTATCGCCGCCTGGCCGAGCACCTGGCAAGGGTGGAGCTGGAGTCGGTCCACGAAGTGGCCGTCTCCGGGGGCCGCCTGCTGGCCACGGATCGCGGATGGCTGGCCTTCTGGGGCGAGCCCGAGGTCCCCGCCCAGGCCACGACGGTCCACGACCTGCTCACCGACGAGCGCCGCCCCGCTGGGGGCCGGGTCAGCGCGCCAGCCTGGCTGGAGCCATGAGCCCACGGCGTCCGCTCGACCTGCTGCGCCCGGCCCCGGTGCTGCTGCTGGCCGCGGTGTTCCTCGAGGCGATCAGCTGGGCTGTGGGCGGCGGCGCGGGCACCACCACCTTCGCCTGGTACCGCGTCCAGGCCCACGCCGGCACCACGGGGCTGCTGCTGACCTTCGCCGCGGGCCTGACGGCCGGGGGCTTGGCCTGGGGCCTGCTGCGCTCCTGGCCCGGAGTGGGCACCTGGTTCGAAGGCCGGCGGGGGGTCCTGCTCTTGGGCCTGGCCGCGCTGGCGCTGCACCTGGCCTTCCTGGACCTGCCCCAAGCCCAGCCCGACACCGTCAACTACTTCGTCTACGCCCAACACTTCGCGCGGGATCCCCTCGGCACGCTCTCCGCCTGGCCGAGCATGGCCTGGGGCGGGCCCGAGGCCAGCTTTCACCACCCATTCCCCCTGGTACCGCTGATCTACGGCCTGGCCTTCCGCCTGGCGGGGGAGCGGTGGGCCGTGATCGAGGCGCTGCTGGCCCTCTTCGCCGTGGCGCTTCCTCTGGCCGTCGCGTGGGTGGGGCGCTGCGCGGAGCAAGCCAGGATCGGCCTGCTGGCCGGGTGGCTGATGCTGGGCATCCCCTTCCTGCAGTGCCAGACGGGCTGGTTCCTGGTGGACGTGCCCTTGCTCCTCCTGCTCTGCCTGGCCTGGGGGGCCATGCTGCGAGCCCGCAGCCCCGGGGGGCTGGCGCTGGCGCTCCTGGCGTGCCTGCCAGCGCTCTGCACCAAGGCCTCGGCGGGCCTGTTCCTGGCGGGACCCCTCGCCGCCATGGCCACGCAGCACCGCGCAGTCGCCCGACGCTGGACCCTGCCCTTGCTGGCGCTGGCGGGGCTCGGGCTGCTGATCTGGCTTTACCCGCCACGGCTGCGCGACGACCCCAGCACCTGGCTCGAGGCCCTGGCGGCCACCGGCATCCACCTCAGGCCGTCCCTGTGGCTGCTGGGGCTGCCGGTGCTCCTGGGCCGGGGGCGCCTGGAGCGGACGGCCGCCGGGGTCCTGCTCTCCCTGCCGGTGATCCTCCTGTACGCGCCCCCCGAGCACTGCCCTCGCTACGCCCTGCCCCTGGCCATCGCCTTGGGCTTGGCCGCTGCGCTCCGGCTGCGCCCTGCAGGGCCAGGCGCCGCCGCGCTGGTGGCGTCAGGGCTGGCGCTCTGCTTCTCGGGCTACCGCCCCCTGCTGGTGCACAACCAGGCCGCCAACCTCCAACACGCCACCCGTGCCATGGAGGCCAGCGGGGTCTCGGCCATCGAGGTCTGGTCCGACCAGCCCGGCACCAACTTCGCCCCCGCAGCCCTGGCGGCCCTGGTGGACCTCTACGCACAGGTTCCAGTGCGCTTTGGCGGCACCCTTGGACTGGGTGAGCCGGAGAGCAAGAGACACTGGTGGGAGGTCTATGAACCCCCCGCGTGGCACCAGCCTGTGCCAGGGGAGCCCGCGCCCGACGGAGTGATGCTCTGTCTGTTCGGCGCCGATGCCACTGCCTTCGAGCAGGGCCCCGGCCAGGACCTCGACCTCATCGAGCAGATCAGCCTCTACCGATCCTCGAGTATGTTGCTTCCCCAACGGGTCCAACTCTACAGGCGCCGCGCCGCCGGGCCAGTATCGGGCCAGATACCAGTTTTTTCAGGTGAACGCTCGGCGCAACCCGATTAGCGTAGTCACCACTCGGAGGACTCCATGCGGTCAGCTTTCATCGCACTCTCGCTCGCGCTCCCTGCGCTGGGGGGTTGCCTGGCGGGCCCCTTCGACGGCACCTGGTTGTTGTCGTTCGACCAGAACCCGATCGGCCAAGAGGGCACCTGCGTCGATCCGGACGACACCACCACGAGCACCAGCGAAGCCTACGATCTGGTGGACATCTACACCAACGCCCAGGGGGGCATCGTGGTGTTGATGGAGATGAGCCTCTCGGGCACCATCGACGGCCGCTCCTTCACCGCCTCGGGCATCGAAGAGGCCGGCGACGAGGACTTCACCGACAGCCAGGAGGTCACCATGGTGGGCACCCTCGAGGGCAAGGTGCTCAGCGGCAAGGTCACCTCCTCGTGGTTCTACGAGTGGGGAGGGGATCCTTCGGACTGCACCACCGCCTGGTCCTACACCGCCGAGCGGGTCGATTCCGACCCTGACGACTACATCGAGGAGGACTGATGACCATGCGAAAGCTCGCCCTCCTCACGCTCCCCGTCCTCGCCCTGTCCTGCCAAGGCTCTCGCTGGGATGGCGTCTACCAGGTGCAGATCAGCCTGAACAGCTGGAACTGCACCGGCGACACAGAGCTGTTCGACCCCGGCGCCCACCTCACCCAGGGCGCCTGGCTCTCTGTCCGCCACACCAGCGCGGACACCATGGTCGTGGAGCTGACCAACCTGCTCTTGGCGGGCCCCCACGACGGCGCCAGCTTCGATGTCTCCACCTCGTCCGGCTACACCGACTCCTCCTGTGAGCGCAACGAGTACGAGCAGATGATCAACTTCGTGGGTGACTTCACCGACGATCTGGGCATCGAAGGCACCCTCAGCATCAGCGAAGCCGAGGTCCGACAGGGCTGCGCGGGCTCCACCAACGTCGACGAGACCTGCGTCGTCCTGTACGACATCCGGGGCTTCCTCCTGGACAACTTCAACGACCGGCACGTGGGCAGGGGCCAGTGGGGATACACGCCTGGTTCCTCCTATTAGACGACCGTCCAGCCCCTCCCGGGGCTGAACGAGGGGGAGTTGACGCGTCAAG
>CALDOK010000391.1 GCA_937912125.1 uncultured Pseudomonadota bacterium | reverse complement strand
TGCCGGTGATGTTCGGCGCGTCCGGTCACAACATGGGCGTGCAGCCCTTGATGGACCTGCTGGCCGAGTACGCCCCGCATCCCAGTGTGCTCCCCGCCCTCGAGGGCGAAGACGAGCAGGGCAACCCTCTCGAGATCGTGCGCGGTGAAGGCGCCTTCGTGGGCAAGGTCATCCGCACCTTCATCGACGAGTTCTCCGGCCAGGTCAACATCGTGCGCATCTACGCCGGCAGCGCGCCGGACGATGGCATGACCTACAACAGCCGCACCGAGGACCATGAGCGCCTGGGCACCCTCCACGTGCAGCGGGGCAAGGAGCGCGATCCCATCGACGCTGGCGTCAGCGGAGACATCATCTCCGTGGCCAAGCTCAAGGACACCCGCACCGACGACACCCTGTGCGACCTCAAGGTCATCCGCAGGCTGCCCGTCATGGCCTACCCGCAGCCCATGATGTCCTACGCCATCCAGCCCGCCTCCCGGGGCGACGAAGACCGCATCAAGACCGCCGTCGAGCGTCTGCTCATCGAGGACCCCACCCTCAGCCTCACCTATGACGCCATCTCCAATGCCATGGTGCTCAACGGAATGGGCAGCAGCCACCTCGGGGCCGCCATCGACAAGATGGCGCGCAAGTTCAAGGTGAAGGTCAGCACCGCGCTGCCCGCCGTGCCCTACCGCGAGACCATCTCCAAGGCGATCCAGGGCGTCGAAGGCAAGCACAAGAAGCAGACCGGCGGCGCCGGTCAGTTCGGCGTTTGCTTCATCCACGTCGAGCCCACCGAGCGCGACGCGGGCTTCGAGTTCGTCGATCAGATCGCCCAGGGCCGCATCCCTCGCCAGTACATCCCCTCCGTCGAGAAGGGCGTGGTGGAGCGCATGAAGCGCGGCGCCCTGGCCGGCTACCCTGTGGTCGACATCCGGGTCATCCTGTACGACGGCAAGTACCACCCGGTGGATTCCAAGGACGTGGCCTACCAGATGGCCGGCTCCAAGGGCCTCAAGGCCGCCATGGAGAAGGCCGGGATGATCATCCTCGAGCCCTACTACGCGATGGAGATCCAGGTCCCCTCCGAGTCCATGGGCGACATCATGGGTGACGTCACCTCCCGTCGCGGCCGCGTCCTGGGCATGGAGCCCAAGGGCAGGCACACGATCATCAAGGCCGTCTGCCCCCTCGCCGAGATCCAGCGCTACGCGCCGGACCTGCGGTCCATGACCGGCGGCAAGGGCTCCTTCACCATGGACTTCTCCGGCTACGAGCCCGTTCCCCACAACCTGGTGGATGGAATCCGAAGCGCCTCGCCCTTCAGCGACAGCGACGACGACGAGTAGGCCTTCCTGGGTGCGTAGACCGCACCCTACGGTCCTGGCGCCCCCCCGCGGCTCGTCCCCGGGGGGGCGTCGCCGTAGGGGCCTCCTTGCTGGCTCCACGGCAGCCGCATAGCCGTCCTGCGTGGCAGAATGTCCTGGCGTCAGGAGCGATCATGAGCACTGAAGAAGACATTCCCTTCGAGAGGCTGGGCGTCCCGCGGGCGTTGCGAGAGCTTGTGGTGCCTTCGGCTTCCCTGGACGATCGGATGGCGCTGGCCCAGGGCTTGCTGACCTCTCAGCCTTCGGAGCTGCTGGGATGCGCCTACCTGCTCGCTCAGGACCCATCGCCCGAGGTGCGCGCGGCAGCGGCCGCCAGCCTGCGCGAGCTGCCCGACCACGTCATCGCTCCCCTGATCACCCAGAGCTCTCCCACCAAGCTGCTGGAGTTCCTGGCGGTGTTGCGCACCAAGGATCCGTTGCTCGACGCGCGCATGATGACCATCCGCAACGCCAACGATCGCACCATCACCATGATCGGCGAGCGCGCCGACGCCGATCTCTGCGAGCGCACCTGCTACAACCGCGAGCGGCTGCTGATGACCCCGCGGGTCTTCGTCGCCCTGCACGGCAATCGCCACTGCGCCGACCAGCACCTGCAGAAGGCGGCCGCCTTCCTGCGGATGAACAACTCGATGCCCGAGGTTCCCGACGAGCGGGAGCTGTTCGGCGTAGCGGTCGACCTGGACGCCGAGGTGGAGGCCGCGCTCAAGGGGGGCACATCCTTGGCGCTGCAGGAGCGCGCGGAGCGTGGGCTCGTGCTCTTCGAGCTGGACGAGGCTGGCGACGATGACGACCTGTTCAACGGCTTCGACTTCGAGTTCACCGACGACCTCTCCGCGTTCTCCTGGGACTTGACCGAGGACGGTGATGGCATCTCCCCCGACGAGGAGCAGAAGCTCGAGCAGAAGGTGGCCGCGATGACCGTGGGCCAGAAGATCAAGCTCGCCCATGTCGGCAACAAGACCGTCCGCACGCTGCTGCTCAAGGACCGCAACAAGCAGGTCACGATGGCGGTCATCAAGAGCGGTCGCCTCACTGATGGCGAGGTCAAGAGCATCGCTGGCAACCGCAACATCGAGGACGAGGTGCTGCGTGAGGTGGCCACCAACCGCGAGTTCATCCGGAAGTACCCCGTCAAGGTCGCGCTGGTGAACAACCCCAAGACGCCGCCCAGCGTGGGCGTGCGGCTGATCAATGTCCTCCAGAAGCGAGACCTCCAGGATCTGAGCCGAAACCACAACGTCCCCTCGGTCATCCGCCAGACCGCCATCCGGCTGTTCAAGCAGAAGTACCGCTCCGAGGGTCAGGAAAAGAAGAAGTGATGAGCAGCGTCGAGCGCGAGCCCCTGCAGCAGGTCGTCGTCACCCTGGATGGCCCTCACGAGGCCGTGAGGACGGTCTGTGGCGAGCTGGATCAACACCTGGCCCAGATCGGCCGATCCCTGGGCGTGCGCATCAACCGCCGGGGGGCCGAGCTGCGCGTGGGGGGCGATGATGGCTCCGTCCACCTGGCAGCCTCCATCCTGGGCCAGCTCCACACCCTCGCCCTGGCCCGCTTCCCGCTGCACATCAGCGACATCGACCAAGCCTGCCGCCTGGTACAGCGCGACCCCACGGTCGACATCGTCGATCTGTTCCAGGACACCGTCTTCGTGCCGGGGCGCAAGCGCAACATCTTCCCGCGCACGCCCATGCAGCGGGCGTACATCCAGGCCATCCGGGACCACGATCTCGTCTTCGGCGTGGGCCCCGCCGGCACCGGCAAGACCTACCTGGCCATGGCCATGGCCGTGGGCGCGCTGCAGCGTGACGAGGTCGCGCGCATCGTGCTCTGCCGGCCCGCGGTCGAGGCGGGCGAGAAGCTGGGCTTTCTGCCTGGCGACATGGCCGAGAAGATCAACCCCTACCTGCGGCCGCTCTACGACGCGCTGCACGACATGGTGGGGTACGACAAGGCGGCCAGGCTCATCCAGCGCGGCGTCATCGAGGTCGCCCCGCTGGCCTTCATGCGCGGGCGCACCCTCAACGAGGCCTTCGTGATCCTGGATGAGGCCCAGAACACCTCGTCGGAACAGATGAAGATGTTCCTGACCAGGCTAGGCCAGGAGACCCAGGCCGTGGTCACCGGCGACGTCACCCAGATCGATCTGCCCCCCGGCCAGATCTCGGGCCTGGTGGAGGCCAGCCGGCTGCTGCGCCACATCGAAGGCATCGCCGAGGTCAGGTTCTCCAAGGCCGACGTGGTGCGCCACCGCCTGGTGGCCGAGATCATCGACGCCTATGAGCGTAAGACCCGCGCCGAGCGCGCGGCCCACGGCCTGGATGAGCCCGAGCCCCAGCCCGAGACACAGTCCGAGCCAGCACAGCAGCCCGACCCGGGCCAGGAGGTCGAAGGTGACCTGGAAGCGTAGGCTGCAGATCCTCGGCCGCTCCCCCGCCCTGCGGGGCCTGCGGGAGCGAGGCGCCGTTCTCCGCGGGCTGTTGTTGGTGGCGGTGTGCTCCGTCGCCGCCCTGCTGATGATGGACCATGTGCGGGTCCCCGAGCAGGAGTTCGCGGTGGGGGACATCGCTCCCTACGACCTGCTGGCGCCGGTCTCCTTCTCCTACATCGACTGGGACCACACCGCCGAGCAGCAGAAAGAAGCGCGGGACACGGTGCCCCCCGTCTTCGAGATGGACGCCACCCTGGGGGCGCGGCTGCAGAATCGTGTGTCCCTCTCCTTCGACGCCGCGCGGCGCAAGCTGGATGGCGCAGCCGTGCCCGAGGAGGACGAGGGCGAACAGCCGGAGCCGGTGGAGCCAACCCCCGAGCAGCTGGATCTCATCGCGCGCGAGTTCCTGGCGACCCTCGAGCTGGCGGTGGACGACGACCACATCCGCACCCTGATGGCGGTGGGCTTCGACGCCAAGATCGAGGCCCTGGTCAACGAGTTCATCGGCGTGACCATGCGCAGGCTGGTGGTCACCGATCGCGCCATGATCCCGGTGGGGACCACCGTCATCTCGGTCAACCGGATCACCTCGGACGGCCGCAGAGAGGTGCTCCACGATCGCCTCGAGGACGTGGTCACGGTCGAGGAGGCGCGCCAGGACCTGGCCTTGTACGTGCTGGAGCACGACCCCACCGAGGGGGGCGCCGAGGCCGAGCGGGCCGCGGCGGCCATCGCCCGCGCGGCGGTGCGTCCCAACGTCACCTCCCGGCCCGACATCACCGAGCGTCGGCGCAGCAATGCGGCCGGTGAGGTGCTGCCCGTGGAGATCCAGGTCAAGCAGGGCACGGTGCTGTTCCGCGCCGGTGATGTGCTCAGCCAGCGCCATGTGGAGATGCTCGGCGGCCTCAATGAGGTCAAGGGCAGCAGCAACACCCTGGCTTTGGCCCTCTCCCTGCTGGCGTTCTGCGTCATCGTCATCTCCACCTTCTATCTGTATGGCAGCAACTACCTGCGCAACTTCGGCCTGCGCGCCCGCGAGCTGCAGGCCATGGCCTTCATCCTCCTGCTGGTGTTGGCCCTGGCCCGGCTGGTGCTGGAGATCGGCGCGGGGGTGGCTCAGGGGCCGGCTGGCGGTCCGCTGCCCACCAGCATCTGGTACATCGTCCCCATCGCCGGCGGTGCCATGCTGGTGCGCATCCTGGCCAACGGCGAGACCGCCCTGGTCTTCGCCATCGTAGCCTCGCTGCTGGCGGGCGTGATGATGGAGCAGCAGGTCTTCTACACCCTGTTCTTCCTCATCTCGAGCGTGGCGGCCTCCGGCGGCGTGGCCCACGCCAAGGAGCGGGTCCACGTGCTGCGGGCGGGCATGCAGACCGCCGTGGTCAACGGCGCGGTGGTGCTGCTCATCGACCTGTTGTCCATGCACCAGGGCACCACGGGGACCATGGGCTTCTCCGTGTTGGCCTGGGACATGCTGTTCGCCGTGGCTGGGGGCATCATCTCCGCCATGATGGCCCTCAGCCTGATCCCCCTGTTCGAGATGTTCGGCTTCGTCACCGAGTACAAGATGCTCGAGCTGGCCAACCTCAACCACCCGCTGCTCCGCCAGCTCATGCTGCGCGCGCCCGGCACCTACCACCACAGCGTCATCGTGGGCTCCCTGTCCGAGGCCGCGGCCGAGGCCATCGGAGCCGACAAGCTGCTGGTGCGGGTGGCCGCCTACTTCCACGACATCGGCAAGATCACCAAGCCGCACTACTTCGTGGAGAACCAGCGCGACGTCCCCAACCCCCATGACAGGCTGCCCGCGCGCAAGTCGGCGGGGATCATCATCCGGCACATCCAGGCGGGTGCGCGCATCGCCGCCCACAACCGACTCCCGCAGCCCATCATCGACAATATCTGTATGCACCACGGCACGGGCATGGTGCGCTACTTCTTGAACAAGGCCCAGCAGGAGGCCGCGCCTGGCGAGGTGGTGGACGAGGCTCTGTTCCGCTACCCCGGGCCCCGTCCCGACACGCGCGAGGCGGGCATCCTGCACCTGGCCGACAAGGTCGAGGCCGCCTGTCGAGCGGTCAAGCAGCCGACCCCCGAGAAGTTCCGCGAGGTGATCCAGCGCCTCATCAGCCAGGCCATGAACGACGGCCAGCTCGAGGACTGCTCCCTCACCCTCAAGGAGCTGTACACCATCGGAAAGTCCTTCGCCGAGGTGATGATGAGCATCTACCATCACCGGATCGAGTATCCGTCGGCGGTGGTGGACACCCAGGACGACGAGCCCGGCCCGGAGGTGCCTCAGCGCGGCGTGATCACCCTCGAGCTGCTCAATCCGCTGGGCAACGACAGCGCCGCGGACGTGCTGCCGCGGGCCGAGGACGACGATCTGCTGCCCGAGGACTGGGAGGACGACTCCTCCCAGGTCATCCCCGTCGAGACCGAGGCCGTCACCGATCAAGGGGAGGAATAGTGCCTGTCGAGCTGAGCCTGCAGGCCGTGGAGTGGGATGAGCATCCCGTGCTGGCCGATGCCAGCGCCCTGCTCGAGGCCACCGATCTGGCGGAGGCCGAGCTCAGCCTCGTGCTCTGCGACGATGCCTTCATCCACGCCCTCAACAGGGACTACCGCGGCAAAGACAGCCCCACCGACGTGCTGGCCTTCGCCCAGCGAGAGGGTGAGGGCGCCGACCCCGAGGACCTCACCCTGGGCGACGTGGTCATCTCCATCCCCACCGCCGCGCGCCAGGCGGCCCAGCGTGACCACAGCACCGCCCGAGAGGTCCAGGTGCTGCTGGTGCACGGCTTCCTGCACCTGCTGGGCTACGACCACGGCGACGACGCCGAAGAGGCCGAGATGCAGGCGGCCGCCACCAAGCTGCTGTCGGGGCTGTCGGGGCGCTGAGCTGGCACGGCAGGGCAGGGGAGTGCTACATGGCCCACCCCCGGGCCAAGGATGCACTGCCATGATCCCCCATGAGATCAGTTCCAGGATGAAGTCCCTCGGAAAACGCGTGGAGGCGCTCCGGGGGCATCTTTGACCTGGCTGGCAAGGGCGACCGCATCGCAGAGCTGGAGGGGATCGCGGGGAGCGCTGGGTTCTGGAATGACCAGGAGCGCGCCCGTGGGTTGATGAAGGAGAAGGCCGATCTGGAGCGCGCCGTGAGCAGCTTCGACGAGCTGGCCGGGAACTACGAGGACCTCGAGGTGCTCATGGAGTTGGCCGAGGAGGAAGAAGACGAGGCCAGCGCCGAGGAGGCCGTCGAGCAGTTGACCGAGCTCGAGGAGCGCGTGCGCAAGCTCGAGTTCCAGCGCATGCTCGGCGAAGAGGGCGACAACGCCAACGCCATGGTGGAGATCAACTCCGGCGCAGGCGGCAAGGACGCCGCCGACTGGGCGCTGATGCTGCAGCGCATGTACCTGCGCTGGGCGGATCGCCAGGGACACAAGGCCTCTATCGTCGACGAGCAGCAGGCCGAGGAGGGGGGCATCACGCGCTGCACCCTGAGCATCGAGGGGGCCTTCGTCTACGGCTACCTCAAGGCCGAGATCGGCGTACATCGGCTGGTGCGCATCTCGCCCTTCGACGCGGCGGCACGCCGGCACACCGCCTTCGCCTCGGTGGCCGTCTACCCGGCCGTCGACGACGACATCGAGATCGTCATCGCCGAGAGCGACCTGCAGATCGACACCTACCGGGCCAGCGGTGCCGGTGGGCAGCACGTCAACACCACGGACTCCGCGGTGCGCATCACCCACCTGCCCACCAACACCGTGGTGTGCTGTCAGGGCGAGCGCAGCCAGCACAAGAACAAGTCCATGGCCCTCAAGCTGCTCAAGGCCAAGATGTACACGGCGGAGCTCGATCGTCGGCTGGCCGAGTCGGCCACCGAGCACTCGCAGAAGAAGCGCATCGAGTGGGGCAGCCAGATCCGCAGCTACGTGTTGCACCCCTACCGGCTCGTCAAGGACCTCCGCACCAGCGTCGAGACGGGCAACGTGGACCGCTTCCTGGACGGCGACATCGCGGAGTTCATGGAAGCCTGGTTGGTCCAGCGCGCCAACGAGTCCGGCTCTTCGGGTTAGACTTTGCTTCCCTGCCCACAAGCCTGCGGAGGCGTCATGCGGTCCCGGATCTTCCTCGTGCTCCCCCTCGTGCTGGTCTCCTGCGAGAAGGACGACACCGGCCAGGACTACGACATCCTCGAGGGTCAGCTCACCTTCGACGACACCGCCGTCGCCAGCGTGGCTGGACACAAGGCCTTCG
This sequence comes from uncultured Pseudomonadota bacterium, assembly GCA_937912125.1. Classification (GTDB taxonomy): domain Bacteria; phylum Myxococcota_A; class UBA796; order UBA796; family JAFGLY01; genus CALDOK01. The sequence goes on along the minus strand of CALDOK010000391.1, from coordinate 65,707 downwards.
GCTACGACCGCAACGGACAGGCGCTGCTGTACTTCGCGTCGTCCCAGGACGCGACCTGCGCCGGCGTGGCCGAGTACCTGGACTGGGGCGACCCCACCGATCCCTCCGCCATCTTCTCGGCGGGGCACTGCAACATCTACGCGATGATCAACGACTACACAGGCAGTGAGGTCACCATCAGCTCCGACCGCACCCGGGTCACCTGGGCCCTGAACTGCACCATCGGCGAGGGCTCCTGGGACTGGGAGAATCGAGGACAAGACTCGGGCTACTACTGGTCGGGCAGCTACTGGCAGGGCGACCCTGAGACCTGGACCATCACCCTGTCCGGCGGTGGTGGCGATGACTTCGTCGCCGACATCCAGATGAACGACTACGACGGCGACTACATCTACGAGTTCATCAACGCCACGGCGACCGGGCTGGTCTCCGGGACCACCCTGGTCGAGTGGTGTGACGACCTCAGCGAGACGCCTCTCCTGGGTGGCTGACACGGGCGCTGGACAGGGCCGATCTCCCCGGTAAACACGCGGGCGTCGGGTGCTTGGGTGCGTTACCTGGCGCAGCCCCGGAGTCTCTGAAGGAGGAGGCCGATGTCCGGTCCGGATCTCGATGCCATCGAGGCTGAGCTGCTCGACGCCCGTCGGCGCGAGAAGCTCGTGTCTCTGCGCGAGCAGGGTGTCGAGCCCTATCCGGCGAGCCGTCCGGTTCCCCACACGACCCGGGACTGCGCCGCGGCCGCCCAGGGTCTCGAGCCCGAAGCCGTTGACGCCCTCGAGCAGCGCTTCACCATCGCCGGCCGCATCCGCTTCAAGAACGAGATGGGCAAGGCGGGCTTCGCCATCGTGGTGGACCGCGCCGGCCCCATGCAGATCTTCATCAAGAAGAACCTGCTGAGCGACGAGACCTTCGCCCTGTGGAAGCGCCTGGACATGGGCGACTGGGTGCGCGCCAGCGGCAAGCTGATGATCACCCGCCGCGGTGACCTGTCCCTGCGTGTCGATGAGCTCTCGCTGGCCTCCAAGTGCCTGCGCTCTCTGCCCGACAAGCACAAGGGGCTCACCGACGTCGAGTTCCGCTTCCGGCACCGCTACGTCGATCTGTTCATGAACGACGAAGTGCGCGACACCTTCCGGGCCCGCAGCCTGATCATGCGGGAGATCCGGCGCTTCTTCGACAGCCGGGACTACCTCGAGGTCGAGACCCCGATCCTGCAGGTCATCCCTGGCGGCGCCGCCGCGCGGCCCTTCGTCACTCACCACAACGCGCTGGACCTGGACATGTACCTGCGCATCGCGCCGGAGCTGTTCCTCAAGCGGCTGGTGGTGGGCGGCTTCGAGCGTGTCTACGAGGTCAACCGGGTGTTCCGCAACGAGGGCCTCAGCCTGCGGCACAACCCCGAGTTCACCATGCTCGAGTTCTACCAGGCCCACGCCACCTATGTGGACCTGATGGACATGACCGAGCAGCTGGTGCTGGGCATGATCCAGCAGCTCCACCCCAGCGCCCAGCTGCCCTGGGGTGAGCGCACCATCGACTTCACCGCTCCTTGGCGGCGCGCCTCCATGGGTGAGCTGCTGGCCGAGGCCACCGGAATGTCCGCCGCCGAGCTCGAGCGCCCCGACGCCCTGCGCGCCCGCTGGATCGCCGACCACGGCGACGAGCAGGGCGCCCTGCCCAGCACCATGGGCAAGTGGTGGGAGTGGTTCTTCGAAGCGTATGTGGAACAAAGCCTGCTAGCTCCGGTGTTCGTCACCCGATTCCCGGTGGAGATCTCCCCCCTGTCCCGTCGCAGCGACGACGACCCACGCTTCGTGGATCGCTTCGAGCTCATCATCGCGGGTCAGGAGATCGCCAATGGGTTCAACGAGCTCAACGACCCCATCGACCAGGCCGCGCGCTTCGAGGCCCAGGTCGCCGCGCGCGGTGGCGGTGATGACGAGGCCATGTACTACGACGCCGACTACATCGAGGCTCTCTGCTACGGAATGCCTCCCACGGCCGGCGAGGGCATCGGCATCGATCGGCTCGCGATGCTGCTCACCAACCAGCAGAGCATCCGCGAGGTGATCCTCTTCCCTACCATGCGCCCCCGCGCCGAGGGCTCCACCGACAGCGAAGCTCCCGAGCAGGGCGCCGAGCCAGGAGTCGAGTAGCCCCGCATGCCTGAGGCCGACTACCTCCAGCTCACCCGTGCCGCCGTGCGCGGCATGACAAGCTCCCTCCCGGAGTGGGGCTTCGTGGCGGTCACCCTCGGTGCCGCGCTGCTGTTGTTGCTGGTCTGGCGTCCCCACGGCCACGAGATCCGCTTCGCCTGGCGCGTGGCCATGTCCCACCTGCGCTCGCGTCGGCAGGAGCGGGGCATCTCCGCCATCACCCTGGTCTCCATCGCGGGGGTCACCGTCGGTGTGATGGCGCTGGTGATCGTCCTGTCCGTGATGGCGGGCTTCGAGATCGACATGCGCGACAAGATCCTGGGCTCGAACGCCCACGTGGTCGTGCTGTCCTACCACGGGGCCATCGAGTCTCCCGACCAGACCATCGCCACCATCGAGGCCGTACCCGGCGTGGTCGCGGCGGCGCCCTTCGTCTACACCGAGATGATGCTGCGCTCGCCCTACGGCTCATCGGGGGTCATCCTCAAGGGCATCGACCCCGAGCGCACCCCGGCCGTCACCGATCTCAAGGTCAACATGAAGATCGGTCCCGAGGGTGTGCTCGAGACCGACGAGCAGCGAGCGCAGGTGCTCGCCCAGGTACACGCGCCGCCTCCCATTGTCACCCAGGACGTGGACGACACCGAGCAGCTGCCCGGGGTCATCCTGGGCCAGGAGCTGGCCGACGTGCTGAGGGTCTATGTGGGCGACAAGGTCCACCTGATCAACCCGGTCAACGACGGCGCTGCGGGCCCCTTCGGCACCCCCATTCCCAAGGTCAAGGCCCTGCGGGTGGCGGGCATCTTCTACTCGGGCATGTACGAGTACGACACCAAGTGGGTCTACGTCCACAACCAGGATGCCCAGGAGTTCCTGGGGCTGGGTAGCGCCGTCACCGGCGTCGAGATCCGGGTCGACGACATCTACGGCGTGGGCGGCATCTCCCAGGATCTCGAGCAGGCCCTGAGCTACCCCTTCTACGCCCGCCACTGGAAGAACCTCAACGTCAAGCTCTTCTCCGCCTTGAAGCTCGAGAAGATCGTGATGGGTCTGATCCTCTCCCTCATCGTGCTGGTGGCCAGCCTCAACATCGTGGGCACGCTGATCCTCGTGGTGCTCACCCGTGGCCGCGAGATCGCCATCCTGCGGGCCATGGGCGCCTCGGCCACCGCGGTCTGGCTGGTGTTCATGCTCGAGGGCATGATCATCGGCGCCGTGGGCACGGTGCTGGGCACCCTGCTGGGCCTGGGCGGCTGCGCCGGGCTCGATCGTTACCGCTTCCCCCTCGACGCCGACGTGTACTACCTCGACTCCCTGCCGGTGGTGATCGAGCCCGCCACCATCGTCTTTGTCATGTACACCGCCGTCATGATCTGTTTCTACGCGACCCTGTACCCAGCGGCCCAGGCGGCCAAGCTGGACCCGGTCGAAGGTCTCCGATACGAGTAGCCATGGTCGACGCCCCGCTGGTCGCGAAGAACGCACAGAATGCCGAGCTCACAGGGGCTTCGCCCGCCCGTGGTGGGATCGCCTTGCGCACTGTGGGGCTGGACAAGACCTTCCACAAGGGCGGTCAGACCATTCGGGTGCTCCGGAACGTCAACCTCGACATCGGCCCCGGTGAGCGGGTGGCGGTGCTGGGCCCGTCGGGCTCCGGCAAGTCCACCTTCCTGCACCTGGTGGGTACCCTCGAGAAGCCCAGCGCAGGCCAGGTCTTCTTCGACGGTCAGGACGCCTTCGCTGGTGGCTCCCGGGCGGTGGACGCGCGGCGCAATCGTATGATCGGCTTCGTGTTCCAGTTCCACCACCTGCTGTCAGACCAGACCGCGCTGTGGAACGTAGCGATGCCCGCCGTCATCGCGGGTGTCCCTCGCGAAGAGGCCCGCGCGCAGGCTGAGCAAGCCCTGGATCGCATGGAGCTGCTGGGTCGCCTCACGCACAAGCCCGGCGAGCTGTCGGGCGGCGAGCAGCAGCGCGTGGCCATCGCCCGCGCCATGGTCATGAGCCCCGGCCTGCTCCTGGCCGATGAGCCTACGGGCAACCTCGACCCGCGCACGGCCGGCGCCGTCTTCGATCGCCTGCTGGATCTGCATGCCGACGTGGGGAGCACCTTGGTGGTGGTCACCCACTCCAACGAGCTGGCCGCTCGCTTCCCCCGTCGCCTACGCCTGGTGGACGGCTGCTTCGTGGAGGAGTCCTAGCATGGCCCCCCTCCTGCGCAGGCTCGCGCCGTGGCTTCTCGCCGTGGTGTGCCTGCTGTTCATCGCCCCGGCGCACGCCGACGGTCCCGCCATCCTGGACGGACAGGTGGCCTCCATCGTGGTCACTGGCACCCGCCGCATCGAAGAAGCGGCCATCCTGGCGCGGGTCGACCTGCGCACGGGTGAGCAGCTCAGCGCCTGGGCCGTCCAGCGCGACATCCGCGCCATCTACCGCTCGGGCTTGGTCGACGACGTGCGCGTGGATGTCTCCCCGGCCCCCGAGGGCGATGGCCTGGCCGTGACCTTCATCGTGGTCGAGAAGCCCGCCATCCGGGCGGTCAAGATCGCTGGCAACAAGAAGATCGATGAAGACGACATTCGCGAGGTCATCGACATCCCTGCGTTCGCGGTCCTCAACGAAGCCGACGTCAAGCTCAACCTCCAGCGCATTCGCGATCTGTACATCGAGAAGGGCTACTTCCTGGCCGAGGTCCTGCCGGAGGTCAAGGACGTGGCCGAGCATCAGGTCGAGCTCACCTTCGACATCACCGAGAACCGCAAGGTCCTGGTGTCGCACATCGACATCTCCGGCAACGACAACCTCGCGGACCGCAAGATCCGCCGCTTCATGCAGACCAAGCAAGCGGGCGTCGCGCCCTGGCTCACCAACTCGGGCACCTTCCTCGAGAGCAACCTCGAGAACGACGTCTACGTGGTGCGCTCGGTCTACCTCGAGGAGGGCTACGTCGACGTCAAGGTCGATCCCCCCCGGGTCTATCTCTCCCCCGACAAGCGCAACATCTACGTCAACATCCATGTGGACGAGGGCGTGCGCTATCGCCTGGGCAAGATCGACGTGGATGGCGAGTGGGTCGCCCATGAAGGCCTGACCGAGGCCGCCGTGCTTCGACTGGTCGGCGGTGAGTCCCTCGACGAGGTCGAGCGTGACAACCGCCGGGAGATCGGCGAGACCGTGGCCTACTACAAGGGCGCGGTGGGCTACGGCAGCAAGGGCGCTGCGGCCGCGCGGGATCCCCTGGCTCCTGGGGAGTGGTTCAAGCTCACCCAGCTCCAGGCGGTGATGCAGGACATCAGCGACCTGTACGCCGACCAGGGCTACGCCTTCGTCAACGTCATCCCTCTCACCGAGACCGACCCCGAGCGCGAGATCGTCGACATCACCTTCGACATCCAGAAGGGTGAGAAGGTCAGCATCGGGCGCATCGACATCAGCGGCAACGACCCCACCTTCGACAAGGTGGTGCGCCGCGAGGTCCCCATCAACGAGGGCGACTGGTACTCCGGCCGCGCCATCAAGGAAGCCCGCGCCCGACTCGAGCGGCTCGGCTTCTTCGAAGAAGTGCGCATCTCCACGCCCCGGGGCGATGGTGAAAACGTGCTGGACATGGACCTCGAGGTCACCGAGCAGCCCACCGGCAGCTTCTCCGCTCAGGCCGGCTTCTCCAACCTCGAGAACTTCGTCTTCGGCCTCAACGTCTCGAAGAACAACTTCCTGGGCCTCGGTTACGTGATGTCCGCCGCCATCAACCTCTCCAGCCGGCGGCAGCAGGGCAACCTCAGCTTCTTCGACCCCTACTTCCTCGACTCTCGCTGGACCCTGCAGCTCAACGCCTACGCCCTGTCCCGCCAGTGGATCGAGGACGAGTACCAGCAGGGCGGCTCCATCGCCATCGGCCGCTACCTCGATCCCCGCGACGATGTGCGTCTCACCATGGACTACACCATCGAGAACGCGGGGCTGAACGTCATCGACTCCTACAAGAAGCGCGTGCTGGGCGGCGAGCTGTATCGCTCGGGCTTGACCTCCACCCTGGGGCTCAACCTCAACGTCGACAAGCGCAACAACCGCATCATGGCCACCCGCGGCTACTACACCAGCCTGGCCACCGAGCTGTCGGGCGGCTTCCGGCTCGACGACGACACTGTGCTGAGCGCCCTGGGCGGCGACTTCAACTTCTGGGAGTCACGCTTCAACTTCCGGTACTTCAAGCCGGTCATCCCCGGGGGCGAGTGGGTCATCTTCCGCTACAACCTCACCCTGGGCTACATCCACTCCACCGACGGCACCGTGCTGCCCTACATCCACCGGTACCGTGCGGGCGGCATCAACTCGGTGCGCGGCTTCGACTGGTACAGCCTGGGCCCCTCCATCCGGGGCAGCGGCTACCGCTCCAGCGGTGGTGGCTACCTGGGCGCCAGCTTCATCGGCACCGACGACCCCACGGCGGCGGACGATCGCCTGGTGGTGGGCGGCACCGAGACCTGGATCAACAACCTCGAGCTCGAGGTGCCCATCGTCAAGGCCGCTGGCATCAGCACCGTCGTCTTCTTCGACGCGGGCAACGCCTTCGGCGATCCTTGGGGCAACGGTCACATCAACCCGCTCAACCTCCGCACCAGCTACGGCATGGGCGTGCGCTGGTTCAGCCCCCTGGGCCCCCTGCGCTTCGAGTGGGGCTTCCCCATCAAGCCCGAAGAGGGCGAGCGCAAGGCTGTGTTCGACTTCAGCATCGGCAGCTTCTTCTAGGGTCGCCGTGCGCTACCCGGTCGAGCTGGTCCCCGGCACCCTCCTGCGGCGCTACAAGCGCTTCATGGCGGACGTGGTGCTCGAGGATGGCCGCGAGGTCGTCGTGCATGTGCCAAACTCGGGCACCATGAAGACCTGCATCGAGCCCGGCTGTCGGGTGCTGGTCTCCCCTGCGGATGGACCCAAGCGCAAGCTGAAGTGGACCCTCGAGCAGAGCTTCATGGGCGAGGGGGGCTGCACGGCCATCATGGTCAACACCCAGCTGCCCAACCATCTGGTCAAGGAGGGCATCCTGGCGGGGTTGGCGCCCAGCCTGGCGGGCTACGACAGCGTGCGGTCAGAGGTGAGGTACGGCTCTCGCAACAGCCGCATCGATCTGCTGCTCGAGGCTGAGGGCAGGCCACCGTGCTGGGTCGAGGTCAAGAACGCCACCATGCTGGCCCAGCCTGGCATGTCCCGCTTCCCCGACGCCGTGACCACCCGGGGGCAGAAGCACCTGCTGGAGCTGGCGGACATGGCGGAGCAGGGGCACAGGGCCGTGATCTTCTACCTGGCGTCACGCAGTGACGCGCGGGCGGTGGGCCCTGCCGACGACATCGATCCGGAGTACGGGCGGCTGCTGCGCGAGGTGGTCGCCCGCGGCGTCGAGGCCGTGGCCCACGGCCTGCACATCACCAGCGCCAGCCTGGTGCTGGGGGCGGAGCTGCCGGTGGTGTTGGCTTAGCCCAGCAAGTTCAGCACTCGCTCCGGGTCCTTCTTGGCCTGGACCTTGTGCTTGACGTCCAGGAGGACGCCCTGCTCGTCGATGAGCACGGTGGTGCGGATGACTCCCATGACCTTCTTGCCGTACATGGTCTTCTCTCCCCAGGCGCCGTACAGCGCGTGGACGGCGTGATCGGCGTCGGTGAGCAGGGTGAAGGGCAGGGCATGCTTGGCGGCGAAGCCCTGGTGCACCTTGCCCGAGTCCCTGGACACACCGATGACCACGGCGTTCTTGGCTACGATGCCGGGCAGCTGATCCCGGTAGCCGCAGGCCTGGGCGGTGCAGCCGGAGGTGTTGTCTTTGGGGTAGAAGTACAGCACCACGCGCTTGCCGCGCAGGGAGGAGAGGCTGATCTCGCTCCCGTCGCTGGCGGGGAGGGTGAACTCGGGGGCGGGCTCGCCGACGTTGAGACAGGACATGGATCTCTCCTGGAATGGAGTGCCCAACCTGGGATCCACTGGCACCGCCGTCAAGGGTGAGCCGCGCACCATGACGAGGGGAGCGAGGCGGAATACCTCCCTCGCGAGGTGAGCCATGCCCGTACCCCGTCGCAAGCCCCCCTGGCTCAAGGTCCGCCCCGGCGGGGGAGAGACCTTCGGTGAGATCAAGGGCACCCTGCGGGATCTCGGACTGCACACGGTGTGCGAGGAGGCCCGCTGTCCCAACATCGGGGAGTGCTGGGGCTGTGGCACAGCGACCTTCCTGATCATGGGCGAGGTCTGCACCCGGGGGTGCCGCTTCTGCGCAGTGGCCACGGGCAAGCCCGGCGGTGTGCTGGATGCCCAGGAGCCGAGCAATGTGGCCAAGGCCGCGGCCCAGTGGAAGCTGCGCTGGGTGGTGCTCACCAGCGTGGACCGTGACGATCTGCCCGACGGGGGGGCCGCTCACTTCGCCGCTACGGTGCGCGCCATCCGTGCGCGCAGCCCCGAGACCCGCGTCGAGGTGCTCACGCCGGACTTTGGGGGCGACCGCCAGGCCATCGCCACCGTGCTCGCGGCCCAGCCCGCCGTCTTCGCCCACAACCTCGAGGTGGTGCGCAGCCTCACCCCCAGGGCGCGCGACCAGCGGGCCAGCTACGACCGCTCTCTCGAGGTGCTGCGCATCGCCAAGGATCTGCGGCCCGACGGGCTGACCAAGTCTTCGCTGATGCTGGGCCTGGGCGAGGGCGAGGACGAGGTCCTGGCCAGCCTCCAGGATCTGCGGTCCGTGGGGGTCGATGCGGTCACCCTCGGCCAGTACCTGCAGCCAAACCCTCGCTGCATGGCTGTGGAGCGCTATGTCGAGCCCGCCGAGTTCGAGGCCTGGGAAGCCCGGGCCCGAGCCTTGGGCTTCTCCATGGTGGCCAGCGGCCCCTTGGTGCGCTCGTCCTACCGCGCTGGAGAGCTCGCCCTGCAGGTCCTGCTCGAGGAGCGCACGACAGGTTGAACGCTGGCTCGGAACGTGCAAAGGTGGCCTCGCACCAGCCCCGGATGTGTCCCATGCGTCTCCTCGCTCTGACCCTCGCCCTCTTGGTCACCGCTGCCTGGTCTCAGGAACCCAAGTCCGACGGCGAAGGCCCTCCTCCGCCCGACGAGGCGGTGGTCATCCGCGTGTATGACGGCGACACCGTCACCATCGCCACGGGCGATCCGGTGCGCCTGCGCTGGGTCAACACCCCCGAGCTCAGGCCCATGGAGGCCTTCGCCGAAGAGGCTCGGGATCTGGCCGCCAGCTTCGTGGCCGGCAAGCTCGTGCAGCTCAGCTACGGCGATCCCCAGCGAGACGGCTACGGGCGCCTGATCGCCGATGTGGTCATAAACGGCGTCTCCCTCGAGGAGAAGCTGCTCGAGGCGGGCTTCGCCCACATCATGTTGATCCCGCCGGTGGAAGACGGGCTCGAGCACCTGTTCGAGGCCCAAGCGCGAGCCCGTGAGGCTGGCTTGGGAATCTGGGGGCATGAGCGCTACCAGGGCGCCCTCCACATCACCAGCTTCCACGCCAACGGGCGCGGAAACGACCGGGCCGACCCCAACAGCGAGTACCTGCGCATCTGCAACATCACCGACGAGCCGGTGAGCGTGGGGGGCTACAGCATCACCAACATTCGTCGCCAGAGCTACAGCTGGCCCGATCTGGTGATCCCCGCCGGGCACACGGTTCAGGTGCACTCGGGCAAGGGAGAGCACCAGACCGACCCCACGGCGCAGCTGAAGATCTTCCTGGGCAGCGATTCTCCGCTGTGGAACAACACCCGCGATCTGGCCACCATCTTCGACGGCACCGGCAAGCAGGTGGATCGTCGCCTGCACGAGGTCAAGGGCCGCTAGCGTGGACCTCTCCCTGCTCCACACGCTCAACGGCTTGGTGGGCCTGCCGGGCATCCACCAGCTGTGCTGGCTGGTGGATCAGGCCTGGGCACCTCTGCTGCTCCTGGTCTTGGTGGTCGTGGATGTGGCCCGGCGCAAGACCTGGCTCGAGCTGCCTGCGGTGGTGGCGGCGGTGGTGGTCTCCGACCTGCTCTGTGCGCGGGTGCTCAAGCCTGTCATCGAGCGTCTGCGGCCCTGCGCCGAGTACGAGTGGGTCACCGCCCCCTTCGGCTGCGGTGCGGCCTTCTCCATGCCCTCCTGCCACGCCGCCAACCTCTTCGCCCTGGCCATGGTCATCAACCGACCCTGGGCCTTCGCCCTGGCGGTGGTGGGCGCCATCGCGCGCTCGGTGTCGGGTGTTCACTACCCCAGCGATCTGCTGGCGGGCGCGGTGGTGGGGCTCGCCATCGGCTGGGTGGCCCGCTTCGTGCTCGAGAGCATCCAGGCCAGCCGAAAGCGGCAGCCTCGCGAGCCCGAGCGGTCGAAGCGCAGCGCCCGGCTTCCACTACATTAGCCAGCGCATGGTGTGAGCCTGGAGGTCTTGCGACCAGGCCTGCGCGGGGTATGAGGCCCGGGTCGACCGGGGCCCACGGGCCCGTGGAGCAGAGCCATGACCAAGCGCGCCTATGCCCTCGAACGCCGCGGCAACGTCTCCCAGATGCACCTGGCCCGTCGTGGGGAGATCACCCCGGAGATGCTGTACGTGGCCGAGCAAGAGCGGGTAGACCCCGCCTGGGTCCGCGACCAGCTGGCTGCCGGCAAGCTGGTGATCCCGGCCAACATCATGCACCAGACCCTCGAGCCCATGGCCGTGGGCTTGGGCACCCGGTGCAAGGTCAACGCCAACATCGGCAACTCCTCGGTGACCTCGAACATCGACCAGGAGCTGTTCAAGCTCGACACCGCCATCCGCTACGGCGCAGACACGGTCATGGACCTCTCCACTGGCGGAGATATCCCTCGCATTCGCCAGGCCATCATCGAGGCCTCCAGCGTCGCCATCGGCACCGTGCCCATCTACGAGGCGGTCTCCAAGGTCGAGGACGTGGTGGAGCTCACCCACGCCGACCTGCTGGCGGTCATCCAGGCCCAGGCCGAGCAGGGCGTGGACTATATGACCATCCACTGCGGCATCTTGCGGCGGATGCTGCCCGATGCCAAGCAACGCGTCACAGGCATCGTCAGCCGCGGCGGCTCCCTGATGGCACGCTGGATGCAGGCCCACGACCAGGAGAACCCCTTCTACACCCAATACGACGAAATCCTGGAGATCTGCCAGCGCTACGACGTCACCCTGTCCCTGGGCGACTCCCTGCGGCCTGGCTGCCTGGCCGACGCCTGCGACGACGCACAGTACGGTGAGCTCGAGGTCCTGGGCGACCTGTGTCGTCGGGCCTGGGCCAAGGACGTGCAGGTGATGATCGAGGGGCCGGGCCACGTGCCCATGCACCTGATCCAGGAGAACGTGCAGCGCCAGCAGGAGCTGTGCGACGGCGCACCCTTCTACGTGCTGGGCCCGCTGGTCACCGACATCGGCGCTGGCTACGACCACATCACCTCGGCCATCGGCGGCGCCCTGGCCGCCTGGTTCGGCGTGTCCATGCTCTGCTATGTCACCCCCAAGGAACACCTCGGCCTGCCTGACGCCGACGACGTTCGCACCGGGATCGTGGCCCACAAGATCGCGGCCCACGCCGCCGACATCGCTCGCGGACTTCCCGGCGCCAGGGATCGCGACGACGCCATGGCCCGCGCCCGCTTCGGCTTCGACTGGGACGCCCAGTTCGACCTGGCCTTGGACGGGGACCGCGCCCGCGAGTACCGCAAGGAGCATGCCCCCATCAGCGAAGACGGCGACAACGTGCGCTATTGCTCCATGTGCGGGCCTCGCTACTGCTCCATGAAGATCTCCCGCGAGCTGTGGGAGGGCGAGGTCAAGGAGAAGGTCGGCGAGAAGGCGCCTTGCCTGCATGGGGCCAAGGACCAGCGCTGACCCTCCGCCCAGTCTTCACGGGAGCTTCACCGAAGTGAGCGCAGCGCGGTAGAGGTCCGGCGTCATCGGGTGCTATCCTGGGCTGGTCGGAACGGGCCGGACACGAAAGCTCCCAATGGTCTTGCTGTTGCTGCTCCTCGGGCTGCTGTTGTCCCCGTGTCTTGGTCAGGACGATGCTGTGGTTCCTGGGGTGCGCATCTACGCCGCCACACCCCTCGAGGCGCTGCTGCTCGAGGCCTCCATGGCCCACGCCCGCGGCGACGCGGAGCAGGTCCTGGACCTGCTGGGGGCCCTCGAGGCGCGGCTGCTGGCGGGGGAGGGCATGCAGGCCGAGCGCGCCGTGAGCGGGCTGGCCCTGCTGGGGGCCACCCGACTGCGAGTGGGTGACGAGCGCGGGGCGGTTCAGGCCTTCAGGTTGATGGCGGGTCGCTTCCCCGGTGAGCCCCTCTGCCCGAGCTGCCAGCCGGGGGCCCTCCCTCAGGTAGCGACACCCGCGCCACAGGTCGACAGCACCGCCCCAGCCCCAGCCCCAGCCCCAGCCGTACAGGCAGCCGAGGCTGGGGTGAACCCGGAAGAAGAGTGAAGGCAGCCCGGGAGGAGCCTACTCCCCCGCCTCGGGGTCGCCGTCGTCTTCGCGAGTGGTGCTGGTGGTGCCGCTGTGGACACCCAGCGGGACCTCGGGAGCGGTGCCTGCGGGGCGGGGCTGAGCGACCTCGGGGGCCTCGCCTGCTTCGGCGACCTTGGCGGCCTGCTCGGCTCTGGCGGCCTCGGCGGCGGCCATGGCCAGCTCGAGCCGCTCGGGCAGCATGGGCACGTCGGCCTTGACGCCTTCGGGCAGGTTGGGATCGCTCGAGGCACCCTTGTGGTACATGTACATGGCGCTCAGGGCGTGGTGTACGTAGTCGATGCGGATCTTGGTCTCGTTCATGGCGTAGCGAATGCCGCCGTGGGCCATCTTGGGACGGCTGAACGCATAGGTGTTCAGGTCGTCGAACTGCATCTGCATGGCGAAGCGCACGGTCTCCCGCGTGGCCTTCTCGAAGTAGGGCGCCTGCTCGGGGTCGTAGCGCAGGGCCAGCTGGTAGGCCGCGGCCGTGCCCTCGGCGTAGCAGAAGGCCTGCATTGCAGGGAGCTCGTAGGGGAGCTTGTAGTAGCCGCCCACGTAGTCGGGGAAGGGCGCGTTCTCGGTGGTCCACTCGTAGGAGTCGATCATGAAGCGCGCGATCTCGAGGCCGAACTTGGCGACCTCTTCGTCACCGGTCACCTCGTGGTAGGCGTTGGCGGCCATGACCGTCCAAGGACCAAACTGCACCAGCTCGAGGCGGGTGTCGTTGTCGTAGACCATGGCGGGCCAGGGAGCGTCGGTGCGCTTCTGGTTTGCGCGCTCGTAGTACCAGGGCTTGTAGTACTCCCAGTACTTCTTCAGGGGCTCGATCATGTCGGGCTCCTCGAAGTACTTGGACAGCTCGATCATGGCCAGGGCGGCCTCGCCGGGGACGATGTCGTTGACCTGATCGGCGTAGGGGTGATCGTCGGGCACGTAGTAGGGGTCGAACTTTCCGTTGTCCTCCTGCATGTACCAGACGAAGTTGCCCAGCTGACGCATCAGCTCGTCGTTGGAGTGGTCGCCCGTGAGCCGAGCCACCTCGATCATGCCCAGCAGGCCTACCACCACGGTGCCCAGCTTCTGGTTGTTGTTGAAGCTGTAGAAGGCCATGTCGCCTTCGTGCTGCAGGAACGTATTGGTGAAGTCCTGGGAGCGGATGGCGCCCTCGAGGTACTCGGGCTTGGGGTCGAGCCGGTAGGCCAGGGCGAGGTTCCAGGTGGCCAGCGTGTGGCGCACGATGTTGTACTCGTTGGACTCGCGGTTCTCGGCGGGCCACCACTTGTAGACCACCGAGCCGTCGGGCTTCATGTTGTAGACCCACCAGTCCGCGGCCGACAGGATGGACTTCTTGGTGTTGTCGAGGGTGACCAGCTCGAGGGGTACCGGGGCTTGGCCACGGTACATGTAGACCAGGCCCTTGCCGGGGATCTCCTGGTACTGGTGGTCGCGCACCAGCTCGAGGGAGATGTCTGGATCCCGCCACGGGCGCTTGTCGGTCATGGCGTGGAACTCGGCGGCGTGGCGCAGGAACTGGTCGGCGGTGCGGTAGGCGCGGGCGTAGGCCACCGAGCCAGGGAACACGGCCACCTTGCGCTCCTCGTAGTCGCGGATGATGGCGCCATCGATGCCCATCTCCCAGATGTCCTCGAGATCGTGCTCATCCCGTGGCTCGACGATGGCGCGCTCCTTGATGCGATGGATCTCGATGGTGAGGTCGTTGATGTGCTCGTGGATGGGCGGGAAGCCGTACCACTCGTTGTAGCGGCGGTGGGTGCGCTCGATGTCCCGGGCCAGCTCGGCCAGCGCCGAGTTGAGGCTCTCGTGCTTGGCCAGGCCGATGCCCAGCTCACGGCCCTGCCCGCGCACCGAGGCCATCAGCTCCCACTGCCCATCTCGGGGCGCCGGGATCTGGCTGAGGTCGATGCCGCGGCCGGTGGCCAGCATTCCCCGCAGGGACATGGTGCAGGCGGCGGCCAGCTGGGGCGGGAAAGTGACCGGGGCCTGCAGCACCCGGTAGATGAACAGCTCGTCGGTGACGCGGGTGAGCTGGAAGCGGTTGAGCTCGTCGTGGTTCACCAGCCGAGCGCCGAGGCTCTTGTTGCGGTCGATGGCGGACTGCAGGCGCCAGTGCACCAGCACGCCCGTGACGTTCATCTCCACCAGCTTGTCGGCCAGGGCGTCCTCGTCGGAGCCCAGCAGCAGCTCCTTGACCACCGGGTCGGACAGCAGGGCGCGCGCTTCGACAGACTCGGGCAGGCCCTGGACCTTGGCGGGATTGTCCACCAGGAAGATGCCCTGGGCCTTCTCCAGGCTCTTGCGGGCCTCGGTGCCCAGGTGGTCGTTGGGTGCGCGGGCGAAGGCGGCCTCGAGGCGCGCAGGGAAGTCCGGGGCGCGCACCACGACACCATCGGCCGTCATGGAGCCGGCGCCGTCGCAGCTGGTCAGCAGGGGACCGGCGGCCAGGCACAGGAAGAAGGGGAGGGTGGAGAGACGAATCATGCAGGCTCCGTTTCGGAGTCGGGGCTCTGGGAGTGGGACTCCCAGATGAGGACGGCGATCATGCCGATGCAGTAGGCCAGGAGGGTCCAGCCCATCCAGCCGATGACGAAGATGCGGTTCCCGCCCAGGTATTGTTGGGCGAGGTTGGCGAACAGATCGATACCGAGCAGGAAGATCAGCGCCACCAGGTGGCGTGGCTTCTTCAAGCCCACCGCGTGGATGAGTATCAGGGGTGCTCGGACGACGAAGTAGTAGTAGCTGGCGGTAGCCAGGGCGAAGAAGGCGACGAAGCCCAGGGCGTAGGCTTCGGCGCGGTCGCTCTTGCGCAGGGCCCAACCCAGGGCCAGCAGGACCACCAGAGCAAGCCCCTTGCGGATGGGCTCCTGACGCTCGACCCGGTCGATGCGGTCGAAGGACCACGGCTCGTCGAACTCACCCTGGTAGGCCAGGGCGATGGCCATCCCCAGCCGGCGGGAGCTAAGGTTGGCCGGCTCCATGTGGTCGGTCATGCCCTTCCAGTGCTGGGCGATGTGTTCGCCACCGAAGCGCGCCGCGAAGTTGAGCTCGAGGGCGCCGATCCACGCGATGGCGCCGACGAAGAAGAGCACCGCGAACTTGTCGACCTTGCGGTGCCGCACGAGCCTCCAGGCCCCCTGGACTCCGGGCCCGAAGAAGAAGGTGGCAGGGAAGATCCGCATGGCGGCAGCGTGCCCGGCGAAGAGGCCCGCCAGCAGCGGCTTGCCCTTCTTGACCATGGCTGTGGCGATGATCAGGGCGGCTGCGTAGTCGTAGCGCAGGATGGCCCAGGAGATGGTGGGCCAGCGGGTGCTGTAGGTGGTGAGGATGAACAGGTACAGGAAGGCGGCGGACCAGCCGCCGAAGGCCCACCAGGCCACCCCGATGGCCACCAGCAACACCCCGATGTCCGCGTAGCAGATCAGCTTGACGTCCTGGGCCTCGACCAGGTTGACCAGCGGCGCGGCGTAGCCCGCCCAGGCGGGTGTGCCGTTGAAGCCGTGGTCGTTGACCAATTGGTACCAGTAGTTCTTCTCGAGGCCGTAGAAGTCGCGCTGCAGGGTGGTGAAGTCATGCACGAAGCTGGTCCAGCGCTCGCCTTCGAAGAGCGCCTTGATCTCGTCGGAGCGGGCCAGGGCCGCCGCGTAGGGGCGGATCTCGTAGCCGTTGATGTCCTGGTGCTGGTAGGTCGGGGGCGCTGGCCGGAAGTGCATGCCCGCCTCGTCATCGGCGATGATGCAGGCGGCGTAGAGATCGAAGTAGCCCAGCTCTTCGAAGTACTTGGGGCCCAGGTAGTAGTGGATGACGTCGTAGACGTCGATGCGCTCCTGGATGAGCTTCATGCCGTAGCGGCCGTAGTTGAGCGTGGCTCCGAGGCAGAGCGCCAGCATCAGGAAGGCCAGGGTGCGACGGGACCAGGTGGTGGCGGCGCCCGTGCGCGGCTCGAGCCAGCGCAGCCAGGCGAAGCGGCCGATGGCCATCAGGATGCCGAAGCCCAGCAGATAGATCTTGGCGATCTCACTGGCGTTGCGGTTGATCTTCACGCCGTCGAGGGCGGTGAGCTTCACGATCGCGAAGATCCCGATCAACAGGGCAAGGGCGAGGGCCCAGCCGCCAGCGCGCTTGAGCAGTTCGGCTCGGGTGGACAGGGTACACCTCCCGGGGAGCGGAACCCCGCGCTGCGGGGGTTCACGAGGGCACGGTCCAGTCTCCCGGCCCGCACAGAGCGCGGCCGTATTAACCCGCCTTCGCCGCTTCGCTATGGCCGTCCAGCCGGGTTTGCGCCATGGATCAGGGGCACTTGGTGAGCAGCGCGGCGGCTTGCTCGCCCCACGCGTCCTGGCGCTGGGCCAGGGGCTCGAGATCGGCCTTGGCGCCATCGCACATCCCGGCGTCGGCGCGGATCCAGCCACGGTTGAGAATTGCGAGGACGAAGCCCGGATCGGAGCTTAGGCAGCGGTCGAGCATCAGCTCGGCGGTGGCGGGGTCGCCGCCCAGCTTGAGCAGGCGCCCCAGGTTGGACAGGGAGGGGCAGTGATCGGGCTGCAGCTCGATGGCCTTGCGGTAGTGAGCCATGGCGTCCTGGGGCTTGCCCAGGTCTTCTTCGAGGCTGGCCAGCTCGAACCATGGGTCCACCATGGCGGGAGCGAGCTGCAGGGTCTTGTTGAAGTGCCACTGGGCCCGGTCCCAGTTCTCCTGGCCCCCGGTGCGGTACAGCTGCCCCAGCTCGAGGTGCAGCTGGGGGTCGCCGGGCTGCAGGGTGATGGCGGCCCTGAAGGCGTCTTCGGCGCAGCCCCACTGCTCGGTGTTCATGCAGGCGATGCCCACCAGGCGCTGGGTGCTGACCACCGAGGGGTCGAGGTGTTTGGCCTCCAGCAGCGGCTCGAGGGCGCGCAGGGGCAGGCCCTGTCCCAGCAGGGCGCGACCCTGGAGCTCGAGGGCCTCGAGGTCCTTCGGGTCGCGGACCAGGACGGGATCGATGTACTTGTAGGCCTCGGCGTGCATGCCCGCGATGATGTGCAGCTCGGCCAAGGCCAGCGCGGGCTTACGGGAGAAGGGGTCTACCTGCAGGGCCAGGGCGTAGTAGCGGATGGCGGCAGCGGGCTCGTTCTGCAGCACAGCGATGTCGCCCAGGTTGACCAGCGGCGTGATGTAGTCTGGGCGGGCTTCCACGGCGCGCAGGAACCACTCCACCGCTGGGTCGAGGGCGCCCAGGCCCAGGGATGCAGCGCCCAGGCCGTTCATGGCCAGGTAGTGCATGGGGTCAACCTGAAGCGCACGCTCGAACGACCCTCGGGCGCCCTCCCAGTCCTGGTCCAAGAGCATGATGTTGCCGAGGTTCACCCAGCCGTTGGCGTGGTCGGGGACCCGCCTGAGGCCCTTCTCGAGGGCAGCGCGGGCGCTGGCATAGTCCCCAGCTGCGAGGTGCTGGTCGGCCAGCTGGAAGGCCTCGTCGGGGTAGACCTCACCCTCGGCGAGGGCAGCGGGCGCCGCGAGCAGGGCCAGGCAGAGGAAGATGCTGCGAAGGGACATGGGGTCTCCAGGACACAAAACAAGGCCGCGTGATGAAACACGCGACCTTGGAAGTATATGCGAAGCGGAGGGGATGCGCTAGTGCGGGTAGGCCTGGCGGTGCGCCCGCAGGGAGAGGGCGGGGCCGGGGCGGCCGGCCTGCCCGGGGGCGGGAACCATGATCACGACGGTGGTGGGCCGGGTGTTCGAGCGCAGGGGGGTGTTGTTGCCCGGCGGGGTGCGCGGAGTGGGGGGCGCGGGATCGCTGCCGAAGCCAAAGAACCCTGCGATAGCCGAGCCTGTGGACGACAGCGCGCTGCCCACGGCCTCGGTGGCTCGCACGGCGCCGTTGGCGATGGCGCTGGCGCCATCCGCGATCGCGGAGCCTGCGGTGCTCAGGGCCTGGCCTGCGGCGTCGACCAGATCGCCGCCCAGCTCGACCGCAGCGCTGGCGAGCTCCTTGACGCCGTCGAGGAGGCAGTCGGCCACCGCGCCCGGATCGCTGATCAGCTGGGAGAGGTCGATGGTGACCTCGGCCCCGGCGCCTGCGCCGAGCCCCAAGGTGGCGGCGAGCTCGCCGGAGATCTTGGCGGTGCCCTTGGCCCAGTCGATCTGCACGGTGCCGGTGGCCTTGGCACCGGCGCCGGCGCTGACCTCGCCCTTGAGCTGGCCGGTCGCCTTCATCTTGCAGAGGCTGAGGGTGAGGGGGATCTGACCGACGGCCTTGGCGCCAGCGAAGACCTCGGCCTTGGCTTCGAGGGTCACACCGTCTTTGCCGACCTTGGCGGTGCCCTCGAGGTTGCCCTCGACGCCCACGAAGCCTTCGGCCTTGGCGTTGACGTGGATACCCAGGTTGTCGTTACCGACGCCCAGCGTCGCGCTCTCGACGTTGGCCTTGAGCAGGTAGGCGCGGCCGCGGAGCTGGCCCTTGGCGTAGTAGTTTCCATCCTGCTTGCCGACGGTGCCCTTGGCCAGGTAGTCGGCGCCGATGGTCGCCAAGCTCGCCTTGCCGGCCCAGCCTTCGGTCTCGCCCTTCCAGACGTTGGCTTCGCCGGCATCCTGGTAGAGGGTGACGCCTACCGGAACACCGCTGGCCCTGTCTTTGGCCGCGACACTGCCATCGCCCTTCTGGAAGTAGGTGCGGCTCGAGGACCTGGACCAGGAGGAAGGCTCGTTCTTGTAGAACTGGCCCTGCTGGAGCTGGTCGCTCGCGACCGAACCACCGTGGCTGTGCTGGCTGGTGCTGGTCCGGCCGCCAGAGGTGGTGGTGGTCTTGTACTCGTCCCCTGCGAGAGCTTGGGGCGCTCCAGCTACGAAGAACAGCAGCGTGAGGGGCGCGAGCAAGCGGACGAAGAGTTGGGTCCAGCGAGAGGCGGGCATGGTGGTTCCTCCGGGCCTGAGCAGTCTACCATGGAAGGGCGGAGCGCGCGGGGACAAGGTGGGGCGAAGACGTACTTCCTACACGGGATCGCAAGAACCGTGCCGAGAGCCAGACGGTGGGAAGTGACTGGATGACCAGCAAGCTGCGACAAGCGAGGGGCGATCCGGCCTAAGGCTGCGACCTCGAGGTCGCGGTGGGAGATCCATGCCCCGGCGGCGCGAGGCTTCACGGCTCCTGCAGCTCGACCTTCTTGACGTACCAGCCCTCGGGACCGAAGCGCAGCCGTACCGAGCTGCCCTCGCGGGCGTAGGCTCCTCCCGAGGCGGGCGCGATGGCTTCGCGCTCCTGGCGCAGGAAGCCCTGGTCCACCACCCGCATCAGGGTCTCGCGCTGCGCCCGGTCCAGCTCCAGGCCGTCGACCTCGGCGCCGCTCTCCAGCTCACGACGCAGCTGCGCCGCGAACAGCGCGAGCGCCAGCTTCTCGTCGGCCAGCTCGGCTGGGGCGGGGAGGTACCCGGCGGGCATCAAGCGGCTGACCTGGATCCACCCCTCCACGGGGTTTGGGCAGAGCTGACAGCTCACCAGGGCGCGCTCCCGCAGCACCTGGGCCAGCTCGAGCCGGGTGTGGTCGCCTGTGAGCACCTGCAGGGGCACCCCGCGCTCGTCCACGATGCTCACCGGGGCGATGCGTGTGTACACCGTGGCGGGGAGCTCGCTGGGCATGGAGAGCACAGCCAGCTCGTCCGCCGGATCCGGGGCCTGGGCGGCGGGATCCATGGCGATGGGCCCTGGGGTGCCCGGCGCTGGCTCGCTGCAGCTGGTCACACCCAAGGTGAGCAGCGGGCAGAGGATGCGCTGGAGAACCTTGGCTGGCCTCATCGCTGGGCTCCGGGGGAGACGGGACTGGACCGGAAGGCTATCATCCAACGCATGGAACGACCGCTGCTGCAGGCCGGCGCCCGTGTCGGCATCTTCGCGCCCTCCGGAAACTTCGATCCTGGTCGCCTCGAGTCTGGGCTCGCGCTGATCCGCGCGTGGGGGCTCGAGCCAGTGCTGGCTCCGGGGCTCGGCCGGAGGCATCGCTACCTGGCGGGGGACGACGAGCTCCGCCTGGCCGACCTGATCTGGGCCCTCGGGGACCCGGGGCTGGACGCGGCCTGGCTGGCCCGTGGAGGCTATGGCCTGGGGCGCCTGCTGCACCGGCTGCCCTACGATGCCCTGCTGTCGCGCCCGGTCATAGGCTTCAGCGACGCCACGGCGCTCTTCTCGGGCCTGTGGGCCCACGGGGTGGGCCGCCCGGTGCACGGGCCAGTGCTGCAGTCCCTCGCCGATCACTGCGACCAAGCCTCCCGTGACGCCCTACACCAGCTTCTGTTGGGGCGGGCTGGAGCAAGCTGGGTTGGGCGCTCCCTCATCCCCGGCAGCGCCAGCGGCCCGCTCATCGGGGGCAACCTCTGCACCCTGGCCAGCCTGGCTGGAACCCCCCACGCCCTGCGAGCCCAGGGTTGCCTCGTCTTGCTCGAAGAGGTCGGCGAGCGGCCCTACCGTGTAGACCGGCTGATCAACCAGCTGCTGCGCTCGGGGGGGCTGGCGGGTGCGCGGGCCGTGGCCATCGGCCAGCTCGAGGGCTGTGGAGAGCCGGGGCATCCCGACTGGGATGCCGCGCAGATCGCCCACGAAGCTCTGGTCGAGCTCGATGTTCCCGTGATCGCGGACCTGCCGGTGGGCCACGGGTCGAGCAACCATGCCTTCCCCTGGGGCACCCCCGCACGGGTCGAGGGCGACACTCTGCGCTGGGGATGCGAGCAGCCGAGCCTGGAGAGCTAGCTCTTCTTCGCGTCCAGCAGATCCTGCAGGCTGATGGCCGGGCGGAAGCCCAGGCCCGCCCTGCGGCGGATGGAGGACTGGCCGTTGCGGGCCGCGCAGCGCCCGTTCTGGGGCGCTCCGTCGAAGGACCCACCGCGCACCGCGCGCCGCTGGGGACGCTCGGGGATGTCGGCGTCGCTGGTCACCAGGGGTGGGGGGGCCTCGATCACGGCGCCGCGATGGGGTGCACCGCGGTGCCGGAAGACGTCCTGACACCAGTCCGCGACACCGCCCGCGAGGCCGCGGACGTCGTAGGGGCTGGCGTCGATGGCGAACGCCTCTGTGGCAGGAGGGGCGGGGTAGTCGAGGTGGCTGTCCTGGGTGCAGTGGAAGGATGGATCGCTGTGGGTGCCCCAGGGGAAGGGGCGGCCATCCACGCCGCGTCCGGCCTTCTCGCGCTCGAGCTCCGAGGGCAGGCGCCAGGGCAGCCCCGTGACCCGCTGGCGCCAGAGGCAATACGCCGCTGCGTCGTGCCAGCGCACCAGGCTGACGGGGACGTCCAGCCTGAGAGGCCCCAGGGGAGTGTCCTCACAGGGAACGAGGCGACGTTCACTGGCGTCGAGCTGGTACAAGAGCACAGGCTCGGGCTGGCGGGGCACCCGGGTGCTCGGAACTCTGTCGAGCGCCTCGTCGTGGGCGCCGCCCTCGAGCAGGGCGTTGAGGAAGCCGAGGTACTCGCGGTGGGTGACCGGGTGCCGGCTGATGAAGAAGCCGTAGAGCCACAGCCGCTGACGCGGTGAGCTGCCGCGGGCGTTCGGATCGCCCCCGAAGATGGCCCAGCCCTCGGGCACGTACCTCATGGAGCGCGGGACCGCGGTCTCGGGCGGGATCAGCACGGGCTTGGCGTGCTTGTGCCCCGGCGGGGTGCTGTTCCAGTGCCCCTCGCGCTCGATGTCGATGGGGTAGCTGGTGAGGACTCGACCGGGCGCCCGAAGCACCAGCAGGTAGCTGCCCGCGGCCACGTTGGCGCCGTCGATGGGGGTGGGGCCCAAGACCTCGGCGGGCTCGCGCTCGAGCCGGCGGGCGCGGGTCTCGTAGTGGTAGACCTCGACCATGGCGTCGGGCGGCTCGGTGGACAGGCTGAGCCGTCCGCGGCGCTGGAGGAACGCGGCGTGGTGGCCGATGTCGTACTCCTGCACCAGGCGCTCGAAGCCGCGTGCCCGACCAGGCTGGCCCAGGGCGAAGGCAGTCTCGTAGCGAGAGCGGTAGAGGTCGGCGAGCGCCGCGCGACCCTCGAGCAGATCGGGGCACTGCAGCAGCGCGGCCCGCAGCTGCTGGACCACGTCCTGGAAGGCGTCTTCTACGTCATCCAGCAGGTTCTCGCTCTGGTCTTCTTCGGCCCAGGCGGCCTCTTTGTCGTCCAAGGTGGCCGCAGGGGGCAGGCGATTGATCGTGCGGCGGGCGCGTTCGCGCCGGCGGACGGCCTCGAGGTAGCGCTTGGTGAGGTCGTTGACCCGGCCTCGCACCGCCTGGACCATGGCCTGCGCCCGCTCGCGGTTGCGGGCGCCCTCGACCCATGCGTCGATCTCGGCGGCGAGGGCAGAGGCGTCGGGGTAGCGGCCGAGGTGGTCCTTCGACAGCGCCTTGCGGCAGATGGTGATCAGGTGCAGCGGCGCCCAGGGGGCAGGGGGGAAGGGGGGCGGGCCTGCCCGCACGAGCCTGAGCACTTCACGGGCGCCCATCTCTTCGTAGGGATGGTGGCCGAAGATGATCATGTAGAGCACGCCGCCAAGGGCGTAGACATCGCAGGCGGGGGCCAGGTCGGGCACGCCTCGAGCCTGCTCTGGGGCCATGAAGGCCGGGGTGCCCGCGACCAGGCCGTCTCGGGTGGCGAGCTTGGGGTCCTCGGCGCGGTCGGAGTCGATCAGAGCTTGGTCATCGTCGCTCTCCTGGACATTGGCTGCGCCGCCCAGGGGCCGGGCCAGGCCCCAGTCCAGCACCAGCACCTCGCCGTAGTTGCCGACCAGGATGTTGTCTGGCTTGAGGTCGCGGTGGATCACGCCGCGGGCGTGGGCGTAGGCCACCGCCACACAGACCTTGTTGAAGGCGTCGATGAGCCGGCGGAAGGTCCAGCCCGACGAGGTCGAGGCGAAGGTGCCCTTCTCGAGGCGCATGGCGTGGACATCGCGGATCACCTCGGTGAGGGTGCGGCCCTTGGCCTCCTTGGAGGTGAAGTACCAGCGCCCATCCGGCAGCTGCCCGATGTCGTGGACGGGGACGATGCCGGGGTGCTCGAGCTGGGCTGTGATCTGCGCCTCTTCGACGAAGCGGACGATCGCGAGCTCGGGATGCTTGAGATCGTTCCGCAGCACCTTCATGGCCAGCACCCGGCGCAGGGCGCGGTCGTAGGTGCGGTAGACCTCGCCCATGCTGCCTGCGCCGATGAGGCCCAGGCTCCAGTAGCGCTCGGGGAGATCCAGCGGCCGGGGCTGCAGGCCGGACGCGTCGGAGAACCAGTCTTCGTCGTCGACGCCGAGCAAGGGCTCGGTGTCCGTGACCGAGACGGTCGCCTCGCTCGTGAGCTCGGCCAGCGTGGCCAGCGGGTTGACCTGCAGGGCCTCATTGAAGAGGAACTCCAGGGCATTGCGCTGCGCCGGGCTCAGGTCCGCCTGTTGCAGACCGCGCAAAAAACGATCTTTGAGTTCGCGTGACACTTGCTCGCCGGAGTTCGGGTCGAAGAGCGAGTGTAGCGCGTCGCCGCGGCGACGAACAGGCAGGCTGGGGGCGGTCCGACCATGCTGTGCGGCTTTCTGTTGCAGTCCATCGATGATATGTAGCAAGCGGCGCGTCAGGGCGCCTTTGAACCTGCCTTTCCAGCTCGTAGGCTGGCACGCCCCTTGCTCCCTTGCCCGGCGCTTGCTTGCCGTCGAGTTCCAGATCTCGAACCGACCTGCGGCGCGCGGAGCCGGAGTATCCGATGAAGCCCTTCACCAAGTTCCTCGCCCTGTTGACCAGCTCCCTGCTGTTGGGCTCGGTGGCGTTGGCGCAGCCGGACGAAGCCATGGCGCCGGTGCGCGCATTCGTGAGCGGGCGGGGCTTGGTCCTGGTCACCCGGGCTGCCTGGCTCACCGCGGAGATCTCCTTTCCGGGCCAGGACCTGGCCTCCATCACCCTGGGCCCATCCTTCGACGGTGCGCGCTGGCTGCTGCCCCAGGGCGCCGACGGCCAGCGCCTGGAGCTGGCCTGGGTTGGCCCTGACGGCGTGGGGAGCACCCTGTCCATGCCCCTCGAGGCGTCGTCCGCCCTGATCGGCTCGGGGGGGCTCCCTGTCTCTGACGAGCTGACAGAAGACCCCGCGGTGGTGGCGCCGTGAGCGCCGCCGGCACCCTCGAGGCTGCACCCGCGGGCTGCATCGAGTCCCTGCAGGAGCAGCTGAACGCCCTGCGCCACGATCTGGGCAAGTACCTCGTCTTCCAGCTGCGCTGGTTGCCTCCAGAGCCCACGGACGACGAGCTGCGCGAGGCTCTCGAGGCCGATCTGGCCCGCACGCGCACCTCCGGGGATCTGGTGGAGAGCGGCCCTGCGCTCTGGGCCAGGCTGCGGCCAGTGTTGGTGGGTGAGCGCTCGCTGCTGGACGGCAGCCGGGTGGACCTCGGCCAGGACCCGGATCTGCTGGTCATCGACCGCTGCATGCTGGAGATCCAGCGCCTTCTCCCCGTCCTGAGGTCTGCTCCCCGCACGGCCCTCGAAGGCGGCCAACGCGCAGCCCTGGAAGTCTCGAGCGCCACCCGGCGTCTGCAGAAGCGAGCCCGCTCACTCTGAACCGCGCGAACCCCTTGGAGCCCTCATGGCCAATATCCTCGTGATCGACGATCTGGACCGCACCGTAGAGCTGTGCCGACGGGCCATGCCCGAGCACGAGTACCAGGGCCCGGTGCGCTGCTGGCGCGAAGCCGAGGCCACCTTGGGCGCCCGGCAGGCGCGGATCGACGTGGTGTTGCTCGATGTGCACTTCGACATCCCGGTCGACGATCTGGTGGGGCTCGCCTCCGGCGCGGACGAGCGCGGCGTCGAGCGAGTCCGGCGTCGGCAGGGGTTGGAGATCCTGGCCTTGCTGCGCAGGCGTTTCCCCGACCTGCCCGTGATCCTCATGACCAGCCGGGACGACCTGCCCCTGGAGAAGGAGGCCGAGAACCTGAACGCTCAAGAGTACACCTACTTCCTGGATGACGACTACGTGGACGCCCACGCCTTGAGGGCGCAGATCCAGGGCATCATGAAGGCCCGCCGGGGCGCCGAGATCGACGGTCCCGTGTACTGGGGGCGCAGCATGGTGATGCGCCGCATCCGCCAGCGCCTGATCACCCTGTCCCGGGGGCGCCTGCCCATCACCCTGCTGGGCGGCACGGGCACGGGCAAGTCTCTGCTTGTGCGGCACTTCGTGCACGAGCGCTCGAACCGTCGCGGCGATCTGGTGACGGTGGATCTGGCCACCTTGCCTCGCGATCTGATCGCTGCTCACCTCTTCGGTTCGGTGCGGGGGGCCTATACGGGCTCGGTGGCGGACCGTAAGGGGGCCTTCGAGGCCGCCAACGGCGGCACGCTGTTCCTGGACGAGGTGGGGAACCTTCCCGAGGAGGCCCAGCGGATGCTGCTCACAGTGCTCCAGGAGGGTGTGGTCACACGCCTGGGCGACACCCGGGAGCGGCAGGTGGACGTCAAGCTGGTGGTGGCCACCAACGACGATCTCGGCGAGATGGTGCAGCAGGGCCGCTTCCGTGCGGATCTGTTCATGCGGCTCAACCCGGCCTGCACCGTGCAGCTGCCTCCGCTGCGGGAGCGCATGGAGGACCTCGAAGGCCTGCTGTCCTTCAGCCTCGAGAACGCCCTGAAGAGCTCCTACCCCTCGGAGCTGATGGCCGACTACCTCACCCGCGCGGGCCTGAACGGGGCGCGGGTCAAGGTGCTGCCGGGCGGCGACGTGCCGCTGCTGCAGGCCGGGACGGTCTGGGTGTTGTTCCCGGATCGGGCCATGCACCTGCTTCAGCGCCACAGCTGGCCGGGCAACCTGCGCGAGTTCGCCATGACCGTCGAGAACGCGCTGACCTTCACCTTGGCGGAGCTGGGCGGCGTGAGCCCCGGCGAGCGAGCCGACGTCATCCAGGTCAGGCCCAAGCTGGTGCGGGACCTGCTGCGGGCCGTGCGGGTGGATGCATCAGAAGAGGAGGGCGGCTGGAAGATCCGTGTGGCTATCCATCCACAGGACAGCCTCAACGCCATCTCCCAGGCGGTGGAGCGGCAGTACTTCGAGCGCCTGTTCTACCAGGAGGAGGGTGACTTCGCCGGCATGGCAAGGGTCCTGATGGGCGATCCCGGATCCGCGCGCAAGGTGCAGCTGCGCTTCAACCAGCTGGGCCTCAGGGTCAGGGACATGAGGGTCAAGCGCCCGTGAGGACGGGGCCCCCGATCCGCGCAGGGTGGCTGCTCGTCCTGCTCGCCCTGGGCCTCTCGCTGGGGGCGCCTCCCTCGGCCTCCGCTGGCTGGCAGCTCAGCGAGCTCGACCTGGCGGTGCTCGATCCCGGGGCGCGGGCGGTGCTGGAGGAGGCCGCCGTGGCCGAGGCTCGCGGTGACCTCGACCGGGCGGCTGCGCGCTATCGCCTGGTGCTCCACCGGGATCCCACCGTGGTCCCTGCGGTGCTGGGGTTGGGGCGGGTGCTGGCCGCGTCGGGTGATGTCGAGGGTGCAGACCGGGCGCTGGCCAGCCTCCCCCACGAGGCGGAGGTGGTCTTCGCCCGCGCCAGCCTGCTCGAAGAGAGTGACCCTGCCACTGCGCTGAAGCTCTACCAGCGCCTGGAGTCCCTGGCCCTCGGCAGCTCCGAGCCCTACCTGCGCCAGGCCCTGCTTCTTGCGGATGCGGACCCGAGCATGGCGAGTGTCAAGCTCCAGACCTGGTGGGAGCTGCACGGCGGCCCCCCCGACGAGGACGCGGTGGCGGCGGTGGCGCTGGGGCTCAAGGCTGCGGGCGCCCTGGACGAGGCGCTGGCGCTGCTGGATCAGGTCCAGGCCACCTGGCCTGACCAAGAGGAGCCCGAGCAGCTCAGGGGCCTGCGGGACCGCATCAGCGTGGAGGGCGAGGCCGGGCGGCTCGCGGCGGGTGGCACCGTGCCCCTCAGCGCCGCCCAGGCCCAGGACCTGGCCGCGGCGCGGTCAGAGTTCGCCAAGGGTCGGCTGGACGACGCCCTGGCGGCGCTGCGTGAGCTGCTGAGCCGGGCGCCGCGCTCCCCTGAGCTGTGGGCGACCGTCGGTGATGTGCACCTGGCGCGGGGGGCCGTGGAGGAGGCCGAGAGAGCCTATGTGGCCGCCACCACTCTGGCGCCCGACCAGGCCGCCTACCGCGCTCGGCTCGGGATGCTCCTGGCCGAGCGATATGGCGGTCGCCGTCACCGCGAGGCCATCGCGGAGCTGAGCGCCGCCCTGGCCTTGCGGGGCGCTTGGGCCGAGCTCCACTATCGGCTCGCCCAGGTGCAGCGGGAGGCCGGGCGCTTCGAGGACGCGGCGGACTCCCTGCGCGCCTACCTGGCCCTCGAGCCCGACGGGCCCCACGCCTCCGAGGTGCGCAGCTCCCTGGTAGACCTCGAGCGGCGCCGGCCCACCGCGGTGGCCATCCTCGGTTCCAGCGCTCCATCGGACGAGGTCCCGGATCCCGCGCGGCATGCCTACCGGGTGGCTCGCGTCTACCGAGGGCGCGGAGACGCGGAGCAGGCCAGGGTCGAGGCTTCCCGCGCCCTCGAGCTGGCGCCGGACTACCTCGACGCCATGTTGCTGCTGGCTGCGCTGGCCCTCGAGGCTGGCGATGAGGCGGGCGCCACGGCGCTCTACCAGCGCTGCAGCGAGATCGCGCCCCGGGATGCCAGGCTGTTGCTCACCCTGGGGGAGATGCACCAGGCCGCCGGCCACACGACCCAGGCGGAGCAGTCCTTCCTGGCCGCCGCCGGCGCAGGCGCTCCCGAGGCTCGCTTCCTGCTGGCGGACATGGCCGCCGAGCGCGGCGAATTGCGCGAGGCCCAGCGCCACCTCGAGGCCTACTTCGCTGACAGCACCGGAGGCCTGGCCCACGAGCCTGCTCGGGCTCTGCTGGAGCGCATCCAGCGGCAGCTGCGCATGGCTCGCCTGGCCATGGCCGGAGCGGCCGGCCTGGTCGTGCTCCTGGTGGGGGCCGTGGTGGTCAGGCGCCGCACCGGCGCGTCGGTACGGGTGCTGCTCGAGCGCGAGCCGGCCAGCTATCAGGAGGTGGCTCGACTGCTCTCAGCCATCCGGCACGAGGTGCTGAAGCACAACACCAACCTGCTGGGATCCGTGGCCGACCGGCTCGAGGACGGCGACGAGCAGGCGGCGCACTATGCGGCCGACCGGCTCTTCGGCGAGGGTGGAGAGATCGGCGTCATCGGGCGCTTCGAGGGCTACCTGGACGAGCTCGAGCGGGTGGGCCGTCGCCACGGAATGCGCTTGAACCTGCGGCGCCGCGATCCGGTGCTGAGCCCCATGAACAAGGCCATGCAGCGCTTGCGCGGCCTGGAGCGCTCCCTGCGCCGGCCCCACCGGGCCTCCCGGCGGCTGCACCGGGATCTGCGGGTCCTGTCCCGGCAGCTGAACGAGGTGGGCTACCGGGCCATCGGGCGCCTGATCCAGGACGTGAGCGTGCAGCAGGTGGAGCTCACACTGCTCCAGACGGTGTACCGGCGCGTCGCTGCCGAGCCCGCCATGGATGGCCAAGCCCCCGCGCTGCTGGAGCTCGAGGGCGAGCGGCTGCAGGCTCCCGTGCGAATCTTCCGCAAGGACCTCGAGGACATCGCCGCCAACCTGTTGCGGAACGCGGTCTTCGCGTTGATCGAGGAGCTCCCCGCCGCGGAGCGACGTCTGGGCGTGGCCCTGGTCGAAGAGATGGATCCGATCACGGGGCTCGAGACCACGGCGCTGCGCTTCCGGGACAATGCACCCCGGCCACTCACCGACGCCATCCTGCGCGGCCGGCGGATCGAGCGGGGGCTGGGGCTGGCTGCTGACCTGCTGGCGCGGCACCAGGGCGTGATGAACGTAGAGACCACCCCTGCCGAGCTGCGCGCCGGGTGGACCAAGGCCGTAGTGGTGCGCCTACCGCGGGCCGAGCAGGCCGAACACGAGGAGGATGAGACATGACCCACCCGCACCGCCAGCAAGGCCAGGACAGCGTCGAGCGCAGCGTGCGCGTGCTCGTCATCGAGGACGGCGAGGAGTACATCCGCAACCTCCGACGCTTCCTCCCAGCGCGGTTCGAGTTGGTCCGAGCGGGCTCGGGCGGCGAGGCCTTGGCGTTGCTGGAGGATCAGCTCTTCGACGTCGTGTTCCTGGACATGCGCTTCGATCGTGTGCCGCCGGAGGCGTTGCTGGGAGGCCTGGAGCAGGTGGCGAATCGCTTCAACGGCGATCTCGATCGAGCCCAGCGCTTCCTCGAGGACAACCAAGGGGCCTATGTGCTCGCGGCCCTGCGCGACGGCGCCTGTTCCCTCCCGGTGGTGTTCAGCCACGACTTCACGAATGAGCCCCGGCGGTGGGCGAACCTCGAGGCTCGCTACGCGCCCCTGGACTACCTCGCGGACAACGCGGGGCCCGAGGAGGTCAGCGAGCGCCTCGGTGCCTGGGCTGAGGGGCGCTGTGTGCGATAGGGCAGCAGACCGATGAGTTGAGTGTCTGTGGATGAGACGAGCGCTCATGGAACGAACACGGAGGATCCTTGGCAGCAGACCGCCCACTGTGGCTCCGGCGTGTGGCCCTGCTGGTGGCGGCCGCATTGGTGGCGCTGCCCAGCCCCCCATCGCTGGGGTCCGATCGCGAGCCCAACCGCTGCGTCGCGCGCTGGCAGGGTCCCGCTGAGGGCTGCTCGCTTCTCGACCCTGTCACGGCCGAGGCCCTGGGTGCCTCCGAAGCCGCGGCCCGTCGGCAGGTGCTGCGCAACCTCGCCACCGCAGCCGAGGCCGCCAGGGTGCGCAAGGCCGCCAGCCTGCCGGCAGGGGCGCGCAGCCTCTTCCTCGACGCCTCCCAGGCCTGTGGTGAGGTGGCCGAGGGTGCGGTGATCACCTGCTTCCCCGAGCCTCACCTCCGCTCCGCGCGCTACTGCTGGCTCGAGATCGAGCTGGACCTGTGCGGTAAGTCCCAGGGCTTCTTCCTGGCCTCCAAGGCCTGGGTCCAGGGCGAGCAGACCCGCCGCGAGATCTGCGGAGAGCCCTCCGACGACCCCTTCGGCGACGACCCCGTGGACGAGCGCAGCGCCGTGTGCCAGGCCTCGTGCTGGCAAGAAGGCAAGCTCAGCTGCGGGGCGGCGAAGCGCTAAGCTCCCGCGAGCAGCCGTCGCATCATCACCAACCCCTCGCCTGGGCCGTACTCGAGCTCGCAGCCCCCCACGGGCACGAAGTCGAACTTGTGCTGGTACAGGTGGAGCGCGCGTGTGTTGTCGCACTCCACATGCACCACGACCGAGCGAAATCCATGCTGGCGTAGGATCCACAAGACCTGCTCGAGGAACCATGACCCCAGGCCGAAGCCACGCCATCCGGAGCGGATGGCCTGGTTGACCAGCGCCACCTCGGAGGGGTTGCCCCAGGTGCGCATACACTGGCAGGTGCCGATCACCACGCTGTCGGCCTCCAGCAAGAACATGCGCCCGTGCCGCATCATGCTGCCGGTGGACACCTTGGTGAGGGTGGGCTCGCTGTGGCTGTTCAGGTCGATGTTCACCGCAGCGCTGACCAGGCTCGGATCGTGGCCGGTGACCTCGCGTACGAACAGGTTGTGTTGGGTGGACTGCTCGCCGCGGACGAGGGAAAAGCGCTTCAAGGTCAGGCGACTCCTGCAGGTGATCATGGTGATGCTAAACCCTGGGGCTCCATGAGCAAGCGGTTCCCTTGTTATGGGCACTGCCCGACGCTACCCTTCGGGCTTCCACGGAGCGCTCCCCTTGGCCATCCACTCTCTCGCGTTTGTCGAACCAGGGGCACGGGTTGCCGACGGGGTCGAGGTCGGTCCCTTTGCTGTGGTCGGTGCCGATGTGGAGCTCGGGCCTGGGGTGCGGCTCATGGCTCACGCGGTGGTGCTGGGTCACACACGGCTGGGCGATGGCTGCGTGGTCTTTCCCCACGCTGTCCTGGGCGGCGAGCCTCAGGACCTCAAGTACCAGGGCGGCCCCACCCGCCTGATCGTGGGCAGCCGCAACACCTTCCGTGAGGGGTGCACCATCCATCGGGGCACGGACTCCCCGGCGGGCGGCCGGGGCGAGACCCGCATCGGCGACGACAACCTCTTCATGGCCCAGAGCCATGTGGCCCACGACGTCCTGCTCGGGGATTCCTGTGTCCTGGCGAACTCCGCGGCGGTGGCCGGGCACTGCGTCATCCAGAGCGGCGCCATCCTGGGGGGCCTGGTGGGCATCCACCAAGGCGCCCGCGTGGGCCGCATGGCCTTCGTCGGCGCTGGCGCCATGGTCTCTCAGGACGTCCCGCCGTTCTTCATGGCCCAGGGCGATCGGGCGCGGCTGGTGGGGCTCAACCTCGTCGGGCTGCGGCGCTCGGGCATGGACCGGGATCGCATCGCCCTGCTCAAGCAGGCCCTACACCTGCTGGGCGACCGCTCGGTCCCGCGGGCTTCCTCCCTCGAGAGTATCCTCGCGCTGGGCCCCGATCTGGCAGAGCTGGTGGAGCTGGTGGCCTTCGTGCGGGCGAGCAAGCGCGGCCTGTGCCGCTCCGGGCGCGGTGACGACGCTCGCGGGATCGAGGCGGGCACGGCATGAGCGCTCGACTCTCCGGTGTGGTGCTCGGGCTGGGCCACATGGGGGCCCACCACCTTCGCAAGCTGGCGGCGCGCGGCGACGTGCGCATTCGGGCCTTCGACCCTCCCAAGGGCCTGGATGGTCCCATCGGCAGCCCCGACTTCGCCGTCATCGCGGTGCCCACGCGCCTGCACCTCGAGGCGGCGCTGCCGCTGCTCGAGGCCGGGGTACCCTGTCTGATGGAGAAGCCGCTGGCCTCCAGCCTCGAAGAGGCGAGCCGTCTGGTGGCCTTTCCCCACTGTCTGCCAGGCCACATCGAGCGCTTCAACCCGGTCTTCCAGGTGCTCGAGGGGGCCCGGCCCCGCTACCTCGAGGCCGAGCGCATGGGGCCCCCCAGCGGCCGCAGTGACGACGTGGACGTGGTGCTGGACCTGATGATCCACGACCTCGATCTGGTGCTCTGGCTGCTTCCCAGCCCGGTCAAGGAGCTTCGCGCGGTGGGCCTGGGGCTCCCGCGAGGCCCCGATCAGATCGCCCAGGGCCCCGACATCGCCAACCTGCGCCTCGAGACCCAGGACGGGCGGGTGGCCACCCTGAGCGCCAGCCGCATCTCCCGCCGCAACACCCGGCGGCTGCGCCTGTTCACCGAGCGAGACTACTGGAGCCTCGATCTCGGGCTGCGGCGGGCCGAGCGCATCCGCTGGGCGGACGGTTCCCTCGAGGCCCAGGCTGTTCCTGTGCCCCCCGTCGATCCCCTCGAGGCCGAGCACCAAGCCCTGCTCGACCATGTGCGTGGGGAACGCCCCTACCCACTCAACGCCCACGACGGGCTCGCCGCCCTGGAGCTGGCGCTGCAGGTCACCCGCAGCATGGCCCGGGGCGACGCACGCCAAGGCGATCATCCCAAGAAACCCCAGGAGTGAAAATGTGTATGGATCGAACTGTGGTCATCGCTGGCGCCGTCCGCACCCCCATCGGAGCTGTCGGAGGTGTGCTGGCGGATCTGCAGGCTGTGGACCTCGGTGAGCGCGCTGTGCGCGCGGTCCTCGAGCAGGCCAAGCTCGATCCCGCACACGTCGAGTACACCTCCATGGGCTGGGTGGCGCAGGATCCCCGGGCCACCAACATCGCCAAGATCGTGGCCGAGCGGGCGGGCGTACCCGAGACCTCGCCGGGCACCACCTTCCATGAGAACTGCGCCTCCGGCGGCGCGGCCATCCACGACATCGCGCGACGCATCATGCTCGGCGAGATCGACCTCGGCGTGGCCGGCGGCTGCGAGAGCATGTCCAACGTGCCTCGCTACCTCTTCCAGGGGCGCATCAAGAACCAGCTCTACGGCGACATGAAGCTCGAGGACGGCCTGATGGGCGCGCTGCTCGAGCGCGAGCTGAGCACCGGCCCCGAGCTGATGGGGCTGATGACCGAGCGCATCGTGGAGCGCTACGGCCTCAGCCGCGAGGACCTGGACCAGGTGGCCTTCGACTCCCACCGCAACGCCTGCGAAGCCTGGGGGTCCGGCGCCTTCGGTGGCTACGTGGTGCCGGTGGAGATCCCCCGTCGTCGCAAGGACCCCATCGTGGTCAGCCGCGACGAGGGCCCCAAGGATCTGCCCATGGAGTACTTCTCCAAGGCGCGCCCCTACTTCAAGCGCGACGGCGGCACCATCACCTCCCAGAACTCCTCGTCCATCAACGACGCGGCTGCGGCGGTGATCCTCACCACCCCCCAGCGCGCGGCCGCCCTTGGCCTCGAGGTGCTGGCTGAGCTGGCCTGCTTCAGAAACATAGGGGTCGAGCGCGCCTACATGGGCGAGGGCGCCTTCAAGGTGATCCCGGCCCTGCTTGACAAGGCGGGGCGCTCCCTGGCCGAGGTGGACTTCTTCGAGATCAACGAGGCCTTCGCGGCCGTAGTGGCGGGGGCCTTGGTCTTCCTGCCCGAGCTGGATCGCGCCAAGGTCAACCAGTGGGGCAGCGGTATCTCCCTGGGCCACCCGGTGGGTTGCACCGGGGCGCGGCAGGTGGTGGACATGGTCTGGCAGCTGCGCCGGCGCGGTAAGACCCTTGGCGTCACCACCCGCTGCGTGGGCGGCGGCATCGGCAGCGGGGAGCTGATCCGGGTGGTCTGATGTTTCGGCCGGTCCTGGCCCAGGGGCTCGCGCTGGTGCTTGTGCTGGTGCTCGTGTGTGGGCCGCAGCACTGGTCTTCCTGAACGTGGTCCAGGCGACGCACTGGAGTGCTCGCGCTGTCCCCACCGGGCTGGTGGAATTAGAGAGCCGGTCGCGCCCGGATGGCCCCGGGTGACAGGAGCTGTGCATGGCGAGTGAGATGATGGAACTCGAGCTCGAGGTCAACGGAGAGCTGCGAACGGTGCAGGTCTCCAGCGAGGCCCGGCTGTTGGATGTGCTCAGGGACACCCTCGGGCTGACCGGAGCCAAGGAAGGCTGCGGTCGGGGTGAGTGCGGCGCCTGCAGCGTGCTGTTGGATGGCGCGCTGGTCAACGCCTGTATGGTGCCGGCCTTCCAGGCCCACAGACGCAGCGTCGAGACCGTCGAGGGCCTCGGCCAGCCCGGCTCCCTCGGGCCGGTGCAGCAGGCCTTCGTGAAGCAGGCCGCGGTGCAGTGCGGCTTCTGCACGCCCGGCATGGTGGTGGCCGTCGAGGCCATGCGCCGCGATGGGTTGCCAGCCGATGAAGCGCTCGTTCGGCAGCGCCTGTCTGGCAACACCTGCCGCTGCACCGGCTACACCCCCATCGTCGATGCCGCCATGGAGGTGCTCGAGGGGCAGGGGAGCGAGGCCCCCTCCCAGTCGCCCCCGTACCGGGTTGGCGAGTCGGCCTGGCGGGTCGATGCCGAGGACAAGGTGGCGGGCTGCTGTCGCTACACCGCGGATCTGCCCCTGCCTCCAGGCTGCCTGCATGGGGTGACCGTGCGCGCCCAGGAAGTCCACGCCCGCCTGGTGGCCGTGCATGTTCAGCAGGCCCTCGCGCTGCCCGGGGTGGTCCGGGTGCTGACCGCCGCCGACGTCCCCGGCGAGCTCCACTACGGCAACGCCGTGAACGACCAGCCCGTCTTCGTGGCGGATCGTGTGAGGTTCTACGGCGAGGCGGTGGCCCTGGTGCTGGCCGACAGCCTCGAGGCCGCCAAGGCTGGTGCCGCCCTGGTTCGGCTCGAGCTCGAGCGCCTGGAGCCAGTCGTCACGCCCCAGCGGGCCCTCGAACCCGACGCCCCCCAGCTGCACCCGGACGGCAACCTCTGCGTGGACCAGCGGCTGCGCAAGGGCGACGTGGGCGCGGGCCTGGCCCGGGCCGAGGTGGTGCTCGAGCGCCGCTACACCACCGGGGCCCAGGAGCACCTGTACCTCGAGCCCGAGGCTGCCCTGGCCGTGCCCGACGATGACGGTGGCTTCACCCTGCGCGCGCCCTCCCAGAACGTCTTCTTCGACCGCCACCACATCTGCCGCACCACCGGCCTGGATCGCAAGCTCGTGCGGGTGATCCAGCAGCACACGGGCGCGGCCTTCGGCGGGCGCGAGGACATCTACGGCCAGATCCATGCGGTGCTGGGCGCCATGCTCACCGGGCGCCCGGTGCGCATCGTCTGGACCCGCGAGGAGACTCAGATCGCCAGCACCAAGCGCCACCCAGGGACCATGGTCGTCCGGGGTGGTGTGAACCGGGACGGCGTCATCGTGGCCCTGGACATGGACGTGCTCTTCGACACCGGGGCCTACGCGTCCTGGGCGCCCAACATCGCCCGCAAGGCCCTGGTGCATGCGGCGGGGCCCTACGACATCGAGAACGTCGCGGTCAGGGTGCGCTCGGCCTACACCAACAACGGGATCTCCGGTGCGTTCCGAGGCTTCGGGGCCCCCCAGGTGGTGTTCGCCAGCGAGAGCTTCGTGGACGAGCTCGCCGGCGCCATCGGCATGGACCCGGTCCAGCTGCGTCGCCTCAACCACCTGGCCGTGGGTAAGACCACCGCCACCCAGCAGACCATCACCGGCAGCTGCGGGCTGCGGCAGTGCCTGGACCAGGCCCTCGAGGCCGCGGCGACCCTGGACGCTTCGCGGCTGCCGCCGCCGCCGCACATCGCGCGGGGGCGTGGGGTCGCCACCATCCACTACGGCATCGGCTACGGCAACGCGATCCGGGACATCGGCTCGGCGGTGGTCGAGCTGCTGCCCGAGGGGCTCTTCCAGGTGCGCTGTGGCGCCATCGACTACGGCCAGGGCGCCGTCACCGTGTTCACCCAGATCGCCGCTCAGGTGCTGGGGGTGTCCGGGGCATGCCTGCGGGTGCTCACCGGACACTCCGTGGACACACCGGACTCTGGCTCCACCGTCGCCTCCCGCCAGACCTACGTCAGCGGTGAGGCCGTGCGCCAGGCGGCCGATCGTCTCAGGGATGGGCTGCTGGCCTTCGCGGCCGAGCACTTCGCCCAGCCTCAGGCCGAGCTCGTCCTGGTGGACCGGGGCGTGGTCGACGGGCGAGGCGCCTTGCTCTGCAGTCTGGAGCAGCTCTACCTGCTTGGCGAGGAGGCCGGCGGTCGGCTGCTGCGCAAGCAGGCGCGCTTCAAGGCCAGCACCACCAAGCTCGACCTGGAGACCGGCGCGGGGGACGCCTACTGGCCCTACGCCTTCGCGGCCCACGTCGCCGACGTCGAGGTGGACCGCCGCACGGGTCAGGTGCGCCTGATCGCTCTGGTGGCGGCGCACGATGTGGGCCGCGCAATCAACCCGCGCATGGTCGAGGGCCAGATCACCGGCGGCGCCGCCCAGGGCCTGGGCTTCGCGCTGCTCGAGGAGCACCGCTGGGATCAGGGCGTGCCCATCACGCGCAACATGGACACCTACCGGGTGCCGGGCCCCTGCGACATGCCGGTGCTGGTGCCCATCATCGTCGAGGACCCCGAGCCTAGCGGGCCCTTTGGCGCCAAGGGCGTGGGTGAGCCGGTGCTCGTCGCCGTCGCCCCCGCCGTGGCCAACGCCGTGGCCGACGCCCTGGGTCAGCGTATCCGCAGCCTGCCCATCCGGCCGGAGTCCGTGCTCGCTGTGCTCTCTGATCAGGGCGGGGAGGTGGGCTCATGAGCCGCATCCTGCGCCCGGCGTCCTTCTCCCAGGCCGTGGCGATGCTGGCCGAGCACGGCCAGGCGGCCCGCCCCATCGCCGGCGGCACCGACACCCTCACCCGGCTCAACGCCGGGGCTGCGCCTCCTTCGCTGTGGGTGGACCTGAGCGCAGTGCGGCAGGGTCGGGACATCCGAGTCCAGGACGGCGCGCTCCGGATCGGGGCCCTGGTGAGCTTCCAGGACATGGCTGGCAGCGCCGCGCTCGCGGCCGCGCTCCCGGCCTTGCACCAGGCCGCCAACATCATGGGCTCCCTGCAGATTCGCACCCGCGGCACCTTGGGCGGGAACCTCTGCAACGCCTCGCCTGCGGGTGACGCCATCCCCCCGCTGGTGGTCGCCGACGCCCTGGTGGAGCTGCTGGGGTCCACTGGCTCCAGGATGCTGAGCATCCAGGACTTCCTGCTGGGGCCTGGCCAGACCGCGCGGCGTCCGGACGAGCTGCTCGTGGCCGTGCACTGTGCGGTGGTTCCTGGCACCGTGAGCGCCTTCGTGCGGGTGGGAGCGAGGGCCCATCACGTGATCACCAAGGCATCTGCGGCCATGGCTTGCCGGGTGGACCGGGGGATCTTGCGCGACGTGCGCTTCGCCCTGGGCTCGGTGGGCCCCACCGTGATCCGCGCCCCTCGGGTCGAGGCCCTCCTCGAGGGCCATACGCCCACGGCTCAGCGGGTGGCCCAGGCCGCCCTGGCCTCTGCAGCCGCGGCGCGACCCATCGACGATGTGCGGTCCACCGCGGCCTACAGGCGTGAGGTCTGCGGCGAGCTGGTGGGCATCATGCTGGAGAAGCTGGGCCTGCAGGTGGGCTGATCCCCAGCGCCGCGAGCACCTCGAGCATGGCTGGGGGAGCGGCGGCTTCGAGCTCGCAGGGGGTGCCGGGGGCGCCTGCGGGCAGCGAGAGCTGCCAGGCGTGCAGGCAGAGCCGTGGCGCCAGCGCGGTGATCTGCGCCGGCGCGTACCAGGGATCGCCGAGCATGGGCCAGCCCATGTGGGCGGTGTGCACGCGCAGCTGGTGGGTCCGGCCTGTGATGGGCTCGAGCTGGACCAGGCAGGCATGCTCACTGCGTGCCAGGACCTGCAGCGAGCTGCGTGCGGCTTGGCCGCCGGCCATCACCCCCCGCTGGCCGGAGGCCCCACCGGGCTCGAGGCCGATGGGCGCGTCGATGAGCACACTGTCAGGGGGCTGGCCCGCGACGATGGACAGGTAGCGTTTGCGCACGGCTTCGCCTCGCCACAGGGCGCTCAGCTCGCGCCTGGCCCGACGGGTCTCGCCCAGGACCACCAGGCCGGAGCAGTGGCGGTCGAGGCGGTGGATGGGCTCGGGGAGCTCGGCGGTGTCGAGCAGGACTTGGGCCATGCTGGGCAGCGTGCCCACCAGGCGATGGCGCGCCGCCTGGCAGTGGACCCCGGCCGGCTTGTTCAGCGCCAGCAGGCCGGCGCGCCGGTACACCAGATCTTCGGGGGAGAGGGGAGGGGGCTGGTGATCGGGTGGATCGGCCCACCACAGCTCGAGGCGCTGGCCTGGGCGAAGCTTGCGGGAGGCCGTCCGCACCCGCTTGCGATCCACATAGGCTCCACCCCGCTCGATGCAGCGGCGCGCTTCGCCCCGTGACCAGCCTTGAAGGGCGGCCGCGGCGCGGTCCAGGCGTTCCCCATCCAGCTGTTGGGGCACCTCGTGGCGTGCGTTGCGGATCAAGCCAGCGCCTAGAGATCGAAGTAGATGGCGAACTCGCGGGGGTGGGGCCGATGCTCCACGTCGTCGTTCTCGCGTCGCTTGGTCTCGAGCCAGTTGGAGATCAGGGACTCGGGGAAGACGCCGCCCTTGGTGAGGAACTCGTGGTCGGCCTCGAGGGCATCCAGGGCGGCCAGCAGAGAGAAGGGCAGGGTCTTGACCTTGTCGCGGGGAACCTTGGGCCCCAGCCCCTTCTTCTTCGCGTCAAGGCCCTTCTCCATTCCGTCGATGCCCGCCATGATCAGCGCAGCCAGGGACAGGTAGGGGTTGCCAGTGAAGTCTCCCGCTCGGTACTCGATGCGGGTGGAGGCGCCCTGGGCCCAGCGAGGAATGCGGATGGCTGCGGTGCGATCGGCGGGGCCGTAGGTCAACGCCACCGGGGCCTCGAAGCCCCGGGTGAGCCGGCGGTAGGAGTTGGTGGAGGCGTTGGTGAGCCCCGCCAGGGCCTGGCCGTGGGTGAGGATGCCCGCGATCCATTGGTGGGCGATCTTGGACAGTCCGAAGGCACCCTTGGGGTCCCAGAACAGGTTGACGTCCTCCTTGCGCAGCTGCTGGTGTACGTGCCAGCCGCTGCCGGCCTGCTTGTACAGGGGCTTGGGCATGAAGGTGAGCTGCAGCTTCTCGCGGTGGGCCAGGTTCTTGAGCAGGTAGCGCACCATGACCGCGTGGTCGCCCGCCATGACCGCGGGCTCGAGCCCAGACTCGATCTCCTGCTGGCCGTGCCCGCCCACCTCGTGGTGGTGATAGCGCACGTTCATGCCGAACTGCACCAGCATGTTCACGGCCTCGTCGCGGAAGCCGGCGTGCAGGTCCCAGGGGCTGGAGAGGTGGTAGGCCTTGCCGTCTTCGTTCTCGCGATCGGTGACGCGGTAGCCGTGGGAGGTGTTGGTGGTGTCGATCTCCACCTGGTCGAAGATGTAGAACTCGTACTCCGGGGCCATGAGCACTTCGTCGGCCAAGCCGGTGGAGCGAAGGTACTCCACCGCCCGGGTGAGGATGCCGCGGGAGTCCTGGGTGGACACAGGCAGGCCAGGGGTGGTGTCGTGGGCGCTCGCGAGGAAGCTCAGGGTGGGCTCGACGCGGAAGGGGTCACGGTGACCGGTGGACAGATCGGGGACCATGACCATGTCGCTGGCCTCGACCTTCTCGAAGCCGTAGGACGAGCCATCGAAGCCCACCCCTTCGGTGAGGATGGTCTGATCGATGGCGGTGACGGGCAGGGTGAGGCGCCTCATGCGGCCGCTCAAGTCCACCAGGCCCAGATCGATGAACTGCGCCTTGTGGCGCTCGATGAGTTGCTCCAGCCACGAGTAGACCTGGTTCTTCATGCAGCACCTCTTCAGCCTGGGTTTTTGGGGCTCCTGCCGGCGCCCTCGCGATGCTCCTTCGTAACCGCCGAGTGGAATGGAGGGGAGCTTGTCAGGAGGGATGTGACGGGGACGGGCTTCGGAGCGTACACTGGCAGTGGGAGGCGCCGCTGCCGGCGCCCACACGAACGGAGCCCTCATGCGCTGGACCTTGTTGATCGTGTTGTTGTCGCTCGGTTGCCCCGTCGACCCGAAGATCGATGACTCGGGGATCCCCGAGTGGGCCGATGCAGACGGCGATGGCTACGACGAACGAAGCGACTGCGACGATCAGAACGACGCCATCCATCCTGGCGCGGACGAGCTGTGCAATGGCCGCGACGATGACTGCGATGGGTTCGTGGATACCGACGATCCGGGCTTGATGGACGGCGGGATCTTCTACGCCGACCGCGACGCCGACGGCTACGGCGATCCCGGCGCCACGGTCTCCTCCTGCAGCGCGCCGGACGGCTACCTGGACGACGCCACCGACTGCGACGACGCCGACGCCGAGGTACACCCTGGCGCCGACGAGCTGTGCAACGGGCGGGACGACGACTGCGACGGCGATCTGGACGAGGGGCTGGAGCTGGTCACCTGGTACCTCGATGACGACGCGGACGGCTATGGCGATGACGACGCGACGGTCCAGGCCTGCGTGGCGCCCTCGGGCACCGTGGCCGAAGGCGGTGACTGCGACGACGACGATGAGACGGTCCATCCGGGCGCGGACGAGCTGTGCAACGAACGGGACGACGACTGCGACGGCAGCATCGACGAAGACATCCCCGAGACCGCCACCTGGTACGCGGACGCGGACGGTGACGGCTACGGCGATCCCTATGCGGGAGTCGAGGCGTGCGCCCAGCCCAGCGACACCGTCGAGATCGCCTTGGCCACCGACTGCGATGACGCCGATGCCGCGATCCATCCCAGCGCCACAGAGATCTGCGACGGGGTGGACAACGACTGCGACGGCGACATCGACGAGGGCCTCGACGTCGGCACCTGGTACGCCGACGCCGATGGCGACGGCTACGGCGACCCGAACGCAGCTGTCGAGGACTGTGCTCCGCCCAGCGGCCATGTGGCGGACGACGCTGACTGTGACGACAGCGACGCTGGCGTCAACCCCGGCGCGTCGGAGATCTGCGACGGGCTGGACAACGACTGCGACGGGTTGGTGGACGGTGACGACGGCAGCGTGACGGGGACCGCCACCTGGTACGCCGACGCCGATGGCGACGGCTTCGGCGACGCTGCCGTGGTCACCGTGGCCTGCAGCGCGCCGTCGGGGACCGTGTCCAACTCCAGCGACTGCGACGACACCAACTACCACATCCATCCGGTCGCCACCGAGCTGTGCAATGGCGTGGACGACGACTGCGACGGCACCGTGGATGTCGGCGCCGCCGACGCGGTCACCTGGTACATCGACGCTGACTCCGACGCCTACGGAGATGCGGCCGGCTCCGTGCTCGGCTGCGATCAGCCTGCCGGCTACGTCATGGACAGCACCGACTGCGACGACACGTTGGCCCACGTCTACCCGGGGGCCGATGAGTACTGCAACGGCGTGGATGACGACTGCGACGGCACGGTGGATGTGGGAGCCGTGGACGAGGTGACCTGGTACGCCGACACCGACAGCGACGCCTACGGGGACGCATCCGTGTCCGTGATCGGCTGCTCCGCCCCCAGTGGCTACGTCGCGGACAACACGGACTGCGACGACACCATGGCGTCCGTCTACCCGGGCGCCACCGAGGCCTGCAACGGTGTGGACGACGACTGCGACGGCGTCACCGACGAGGGCGCCACAGGCACCACTCCGTTCTACGCCGACACCGATGGTGACGGCTACGGCGACGCTGGCGATGTCGACTACTCCTGCACCGCGCCCCTGGGGTACGTGGCCGACAACACCGACTGCGACGACACCAACTCCGCGGTCAACCCCGCGGCCGCAGAGCTCTGCAACGGGCTGGATGATGACTGCGACGGCACCGTGGACGTCGGCGCTACGGACGAGCCCACTTGGTACGCGGACGCGGACGGAGACGGCTACGGTGACGCCAGCTCCACCACGACCGCCTGCAGCGCGCCCACGGG
This sequence comes from uncultured Pseudomonadota bacterium, assembly GCA_937912125.1. Taxonomy (GTDB): domain Bacteria; phylum Myxococcota_A; class UBA796; order UBA796; family JAFGLY01; genus CALDOK01. Next base: position 23,265 of record CALDOK010000391.1, on the reverse strand, counting down.
GTACGTCGCCGAAGGCACCGACTGCGACGACGCTGATGCCACGGTCAGCCCGGGCGCCACCGAGACCTGCAACAGCGTGGACGACGACTGCGACGGCGACATCGACGAGGACGCCTCCGACGGCACCGCGTACTACTTCGACGGCGACGGCGATGGCTACGGCGACAGCAGCAGCGTCAGCTACGAGTGCTCCCCCCCCTCGGGGATGATCACCACCGGCGGCGACTGCGACGACCTCGACCCCCTGATCAACCCGGGCGCCGCCGAGTACTGCGACGGTGTGGACACCGACTGCGACGGGATGGACGACCCCTCGTCCACCGTCACCTTTGTCAGTGCGGCCGGAGTGAAGTCCGACGTCACCAGCACCTTCACCCTGGGCACGAGCACCACGCCCAACACCTACAGCTTCTCGAGCGACGGCACGCTGAACCTCTGCGACGGTTCCTACAGCGCCTTCATCGAAGTCTCTGCGGCTGATGCGAGCATCGTGGGCATCGACGGTTCGGCCTCGGTGGAGCTGTCGGGTGGCCTGTCAGGCGGCCTGATCACCGTGGACACCGGAGCCGCCCAGCTGACCGTCTCCGGCTTGACCTTGAGCGAGGGGGTGGCGAGCACGGGCGGGGCCATCAGCTCCACCATCGCCGGGCTGGACTTCGTGGCTGAGGATCTCGACATCTACTGGTCCGTCGCCACCGGCTACGGGGGGGCCATCTACCTGCTGGACGCCAACTCCGCCTCCCTGACCGCGGTCAGCTTCACCGAGTGTGGCGCGGTCCGCGGTGGCGGGCTGTACATGGAAGAGGGGACTGTTGCGCTGGAGGACCTGAGCTTCGATCTCAACGTCGCCACCGAGCGGGGCGGGGGCTTCATGCTCAAGAACGTCGACGGCAGCGCCACGGAGCTGGTGGTCACGGACAACATCAGCACCGACGATGGCGGCGGCCTCTACATCGAGGGCACCACCCTGGAGCTGAGCGACAGCGTCGTCTCCGGCAACAGCGCGGTGGACAAGGGGGGGGGGATCTACCTCAAGAACCAGAACACGGAGCTGGACATGCTCGGTAGCCTGGTGCAGGCCAACCTGGCCGCCTCCGGGGCGGGCATGTACGTCGATGACTCCGACGCCATCTGCACGGGCAGCAGCGGGAGCAGCGAGGGCTTCCTCTCGAATTTCGCCACCAGCGGTGGTGGGCTGTACGTCAAGGGTGGGCACAGCAGCTTCGGCGCCATCAGCTGCGACCTGGGCACCGGCTCGGAAGACAACAGCCTGGACGATGTCTACGTGGAGAAGGGAGGCCTCTCCTACAGCAGCTACGGTGACGACGTCGACTTCGACTGCGACGAGGACAGCTGCTGGTAGGGCAGGACCTGCACGTGCACGTTCTGCCGCGGCCGCTTCGGCTGTCGGCAGGAGCATGCCCGCCCGACATGCAGGGAGGCGCGATCTAGTACTTCGCGAGGTACCGATCGATCTCCCAGGGATGGACCTGGGCGATGTACTCGCTCCACTCGGCGCGGCGGTTGCGCAGGAAGTAGTCGAAGATGTGGGGGCCGAGGGCCTCGCGGATGACCGGATCGGCCTCGAGGGCGTGGACCGCCGTGATGAGGTCCGAGGGCAGGGACTCGATGCCCTGGTCCGCCAGGTCCTGATCGCTCATCTTGTAGACGTTGCCCGTGAGGGGCTTGGGCGGCTGCTTGTCGTTCTGCACGCCGTCGAGGCCTGCCGCCAGCATGACCGTGAGGGCCAGGTAGGGGTTGCAGGAAGGGTCGGGGGAGCGCAATTCAGCCCGGGTGCCGTTGCCCCGCCGGGCGGGGATGCGGATCAGGGGAGAGCGGTTCTTCTCGGACCAGGCGATCAGGGTGGGGGCCTCGTAGCCTGGCACCAGCCGCTTGTAGGAGTTCACCAGCGGGTTGCACACCGCCGTGAGGCCCTTGGCATGCTCGAGCAGTCCTGCGATGTAGCCCAGCGCGATCTTGGACAGCTGCATGGGCGCTTCGGCATCGTAGAACGCGTTGTCGCCACCGATGTGGAACAGGGACTGGTTGGTGTGCATGCCGGAGCCGTTGATGCCGCCCACCGGCTTGGGCAGGAAGGTGGCATGCAGGCCGAAGTCGCGGGCTACCTTGCGCACCACGTAGCGGAAGGTCACCAGATCGTCGGCGACGCTCAGAGCTTCGCCGTAGCGGAAGTCGATCTCGTGCTGGCCTTCGGCGACCTCATGGTGGGCGGCTTCGACCTCAAAGCCCAGGGAGTGCAGGGTGGTGGTGATGGCGCGGCGGCAGGCCTCGCCGCGGTCCAGCGGCGCCAGATCGAAGTAGCCGGCTACGTCGTGGGTCTTGGTGGTGGGGGTGAGCTCGTTGGCCATCTCGAAGAGGAAGAACTCGGCCTCTACACCGGCCATCATGTGGTAGCCCAGGGCGTCGCAGCGCTGGATCATCTTCTTGAGGGTCAACCGCGGGCAGCCCTCGAAGGGGGAACCGTCGGGGCGGTAGACGTCGCAGATCACCCGGGCCACCTTGCCCTGCGGCTCGAGCCACGGCAGCACGCGGAAGGTGTTCAGGTCGGGCATGAGCACCATGTCCGATTCCTCGATGCGCACGAAGCCTTCGATGGAGGAGCCGTCGAAGAGGATCTCGCCGTCCAGCGCCTTGACGAACTGGGTGGGCAGAACCTCGACGTTCTTGGAGGTGCCCATCACGTCGGTGAAGACCAGCTGGAAGAACTTGACCTCCTCACGCTTGAGGATGGACAAGACCTGGGAGCGGCTGAGGGTGGTGCCGGGGTGCGGATTGTCGGCGTTGCGTGCCATGGGAGGCTCCGGTGCACAGGGGCTGAGCTGAGGGCGGATGGCGGCATAACCGCCGACGTCAGCGCTTGCTCTGGTCCCCCAACAACATGGCGGGATTGCGCAGCACGTCCCGGGTGACGAAGCCCGCAAACTTGGGGTTCTCCTCGAGCCTTCGCACGCAGTAGGCATGCCATGCTCGCCCGTAGGGCACGTAGACGCGCACCCTGTGGCCGGCGTCGCGCAGGCGCTGACGCAGCTCCGGTCGGACGCCCAGGAGCACCTGGAACTCGTACTGGTCGGGGCTGAGACCCAGCCGGGCGATCAGTGCCTCGGCGTGGGCCACCACCGGGTCGTCGTGGGTGGCGATGCCGACGTAGTGGTCCCGGCGTGGCAGAAGCTCCTCGAGCAGCCGCGCGTAGGCCGTGTTGACCTCCTCGTAGCTCTGCCAGGCGAGCTCTTCGGGCTCGAGGTAGACGCCCTTGCACAGGCGGAGGTTCGGCCCAAGGGGCCCCAGGGCCTCGAGGTCTTCCGGGGTGCGCCGCAGGCTGGCCTGAAAGACCCACCCCAGGTTGTCGTGGCCCGCCAGGCGCAGGCGGCGCACCACGGCGATGGTGTCGTCGGTGGTGGGGGAGTCCTCCATGTCGATGCGCACGAAGTTGCCGGTCCTGGCGGCATGCTCTACCAGGACCAGGGCGTTGCGCTCCAGCTCGGCGGCGTCGCTGGCCAGGCCGATGGCCGTGGGCTTGACGCTGATGTTTCCGCGGATGCCGTGCTGTTGGATGGCGTCGAGAATCCGGGTGTAGGTGCCCGTGATCTCCTGGGCCTCCTCGACCGTGGTGATGGCCTCGCCCAGCAGATCCATGGTCACCAGGTAGCCCTCGTCGTTGAGGCGCTTGGCCTCGGCGAGGGCGTGCTCCAGGGTCTCTCCGGCGACGTAGCGGCTGGCCACGCGTCGAAGGATGGGCTTGGGGATCAGGCCGATGCTGCCGGCGATGGTCTTGTCGAAGAAGCCGATGGCCATAGTTGTCGCTCCTGCACAGGGCGGAAGCTCGAAGATAGTCCCGTGGTGCTCACCGTGAAGGGACATGCCAGTGGTGTCTGCGAGACTAGCTGGTTCAGGAGGGATATGCGGCGCAATCATCTTGGAGGCATCCATGTCCCTCACGCTCATCCTCCTCACGGGCCTCGCCACAGCGCAGGAGATCGGTGTTGCCCCCGCCGATGTGGCTCCGGTGTGCCCCGAGGCCGTGCCCTGTCCCACACCGGCGCCCTGCCCAGACCACACGGCGGATGACGAGCTGCTCGCGTCGCTGCTGATGTTGCTCTCCACCGAGACGGGGGCCGCCGCGGCCCTCCAGCTGGGTGAGCTCTCCGATCCGCGGGCCATCCCGCCGCTGGTACACACCGCCCGCACCCGCAAGCTCGAGGTGGCGGCCGCCGCCTGCGAGGCGCTCGCGCGCTATCCCGAAGCGCTCGTGTCCCTGAGCGTCCTGGTGACGGACGATGTGGTCCCGGTCAAGGTACGCGCCGAAGCCGTAGAGGCGCTGGGGATGATGGCCAGCGAGCCTGCCGCCGATGCGCTGCTGGCGTTGATGGACCTGGACCTGCCCCGCGATCTGCGCGAGGCGGTGCTGACGACCGTGCGCTTGCGCTATCCCCACCGCCTGGACGAGCTGCAGGGCGAGGTGGCGCGCCGGGGCACGGGCTGGCTCATGGTCGGTGGCGGGGGCGCCTTGGGCTACAGCCTGGCCAGCGTGGGCTACTTCGGCCAGGCTGATCTCGAGGTGCTGGGCGGGATCACCGGTGCCGCCGCGGGCGGGTCCCTGGGCTTCGTCGCGGGGCGTCGCTGGCCCATCGAGGCGGGCGACGCAGCGTTCCTCACCACCACCGGCCTGGTGGGCACCTCCAGCGGCGTGCTCCTGGGCTGCGCAGCGGGTGAGGACACGGCCTGCTGGACCGGGGGGTTGCTGGGTGAGCTCGCTGGCTACGGTGCGGGCGCCCTGCTGATGGACCGCCACCCGGGCAGCCAGGTGGACAGCGTCGAGGCGCTGGTGATCTCGGGCGCCACCGGGTTGTCAGCGGGGACCACCGCCAACTGGCTGGTTCGGCGCAACCCCGTGACAAAGAGCGACCAGTGGAGCAGCTGGGAGGAACCCGACTGGGACAAGACGAACCGTGCGACACAGGTCGCCACGGGCCTCGGCCTGGCAGGCGGCCTGGCGGTGGGCCACCTCGTGGCGCCGCGCGTGGACCTCAGCGGTAGCGACATCGGCCAGATGACCCTGGGCGCCACCTGGGGTGGATTCTCTGGCGCTCTACTCGCCGCCGACGAGAGCGAGGGCATGAGCCTGTGGAGTGGAATCGGCGCCGGCACTCTGCTGGGCTACGGCCTGGCCGACCGCATGGAGCTTGGCGGCGATGCCGTCTTCACTGGCTACGTGGGCTTGGGTTACGGCTCCATGGTGGGCTTGGGAGGGGGCTTGCTCTTCGAGGAGGCCCTGAAGGACCTGCCCGGATCGGGGGAGGGCCTGCTGAAGGCTACCGTCTGGACCACCGGTTCCGCCGGCATGGGCCTGGGCTCCTACCTGGCATGGAAGAACCCCGCCGGTGTCGAGGCCAATGACCTCATCTTCACCGGCCTGAGCACCGGCTGGGCCGCCTGGCAGACCACCGGCTGGTGGAGCTGGGCCGACGGCCCCAGAGCCAGCGCTGGGCTCAACGCCCTGGTCCCCGCCACCGTGGGTTCTGTGGCTGCCATCGCCTCGCCCCGCATCGACATCGGGGTGGGGGACACCCTGAGCGCCACCTCCCTGGGCCTGTGGGGTCTCTACCTCGGCTTCGTGGGCTCAGCCCTGGCGGACGCCAACGGCGACGACACCCTTATGGCCACCCTGGTGGCCTCGGACGTGGGCTTGGGCACGGGCATCCTGCTCATGTCTCCGCTGGTGGATGCCTCGCCGGTGGTGGTGGGCCTGGCCGACGCCGGCGGCGTAGCCGGAGCTACCCTGGGCGCGGTCGTGGTGGCTCTGGCAACCGGCGAGCAGGACCCCATCCTGGTGGCCTCCCTGGTAGGCGCTGGTGCGGGGGCCGTGGGTGGCGGCCTGCTGGGGATGCGGCTCGAGGGCAAGGACCGCAAGCGCCAAGCCCTGCTGCTGCCGCCGCGACCTCGCCTGGATCTTCCGGGGGACTGGGCGCTGGCACCCACAACCCTCACCGACGGCGAGATCGTCGCCTACGGTGCAGGGCTGCAGGTCACGGGCTGGTAGGCCCAGGACTCATGTCTGGGCGGTGTTGGCCTCGAGCTTGGCGCGCGCGTAGTTCAGCAAGCCGCCTGCCTGGCTGATGGCCAGGATCTCGGGGGGCAACGCCGGGAAGCTGTGGGTCTTGCCGTCGATGGTGATCTCGCCACGGGCCACATCCAGGGACACGTCCATGCCGGGCTCGTAGTGCTCCACCGCGTCGGCGCACTCGATGAGCACCAGGCCCTGGTTGATGCTGGCCCGGTAGAAGATGCGGGCGAAGCTGCAGCCCACCACCGCGGCGATGCCCACGCCTCGGAGGCCCAGGGCTGGCTGCTCACGGCTGGAGCCGCAGCCGAAGTTGCGGCCCACGAACAGCACGTCGCCTGCTTGCACCTGGCCGGCGAAGTCTGCGTCGAGATCCTCGAGCAGGTGGGGCTTGATCTCTTCCAGCGTTCCGCAGGTGTAGGTGTACTTGCCCGGGAAGAGCATGTCGGTGTTGACGTCGTCGCCGTACTTCCAGACGCGCATGGTTAGTCCTCCTCGGGCATGGAGATGACGCCGTGGATGGCTGAAGTGGCCACGGTGGCTGGGGAGGCCAGGATGATCTCGGCCTCCTTGCAGCCCATGCGGCCCTTGAAGTTGCGGTTGGCCGTGGACAGGCAGCGCTCGCCCGGGGCGAGTACGCCCATGTGGGCGCCCAGGCAGGGCCCGCAGCCCGGGGGCAGCAGGGTGGCGCCTGCGCCGACGAGGATCTGGATGTAGCCCTTGCTCATGGCCGCTTGCAGCACGGCTCGGCTGGCGGGCAGCACCAGGAAGCGCACGTTGGGATGGACCTTCTTGCCCCGCATGATCTTGGCGGCGGTGCGCAGATCGGACAGGCGCCCGTTGGTGCAGGTGCCCAGCAGGCACTGGTGGATGGGCTCGCCCACATGTTCCGACGCCATGTCGATGTTGTCCACCGTGTGGGGCAGGGCCAGGACGGGCTCGATCTTGTCCAGGCGCATCACCATGCGCTTGGCGTACTGGGCGTCATCGTCGGCCCAGACGGGGTCGTACTGGTAGCGGCGCACACCGATGGTGCCCAGGTAGGTCTCGGCGACCTCATCCACCGGGAACACGGCGATCTTCGCGCCCATCTCGATGCCCATGTTGGCGATGGTGAAGCGATCCTCGATGGTGAGGCGGTCCACCGCCGGGCCGTCGAACTCCACGGCCATGTAGTTGGCCCCGTCGGCGCTGAGCTCGCCGATGATGGTGAGCACCAGGTCCTTGGCCGACACGCCGGGGCGGAAGTTGCCCTCGAGCACCACCCGGATGGTGGGGGGCACCCGCAGCCAGGTCTCCCCGGTGAGGGTGAGGGCGGCGGCCTCGGTGCGGTCCACACCCGTGGCGAAGGCGCCCAGTGCCCCGTAGGAGCAGGTGTGGGAGTCGGAGCCCACGATGATGGTCCCGGGCAGGGCCAGGCCCTTCTCCATGACCACCTGGTGGCAGATGCCCTCGCCCACGTCGTAGAAGTTCTTGATGCCGTGCTGCTGGACGAAGGCGCGGATCTTCTGGTGGCCCGTGGCGGTCTTCTCGTTGGCCGCGGGCGCCACATGGTCGAGCACGATGATGTTCAGGTTCGGGTCGACCACCCCGTACTTCTCGAGCTCGGGCCCGATCTTTCCGATGATGGCGGCCATGTTGTCGTGGGTGAGCAGGTGGGCTGGGCGGACCACTACGATCTCGCCTGGAACCACCGAGTCCTTGCCCGCAGCGCGCGCCAGGATCTTCTCAGCGAAGGTCATTCCCATGGTTCAACCCCTAAGCAGGCCGCCGCGGCGGTAGATCTCGAGGCGGATGCCCGCGAAGGGCTCGCCCACGATCTCGGCGCCGCTGCTGATGTTGCGGATGAGCCCGCTGGCCAGGTCCACCTGGATCTCGTCGCCGTCCTCGAAGTCGTCGGGCGACCAGTCACAGCGGATGACCGGCATGGCTGCGTTGATGGCGTTGCGCTCGTAGATGGCGCCGAAGCTGCGGGCCACGATGCCGGGCACGCCCAGAGTCTTGAAGCAGTCCACGGCCTGGGCGCGGCTGGAGCCGGCACCGAAGTTGGCGCCCGTGACGATGATGTCGCCAGGCTGGCACTTCTGGGCGAAGTCTTCCCAGCCCGCCAGGTTGTCGAAGGCGTACTGGCCCATCTTGGAGGGGTCGGTCTCGGCCAGGTAGCGATTGTGGTAGATCATGTCGGTGTCGATGGAGTCGACGTCGATGACCCACGCGCGCCCCGCGAAGACCTCGGGGCGGTTCTCGACCGGCGCTTCGTCAGCCTGTGCGGGGCCTGGCAGGAGGTCCAGGGCTGGCCTGTCGGGGATGGGCTCCTCCAGCAGCTGGCGCTCGCTGCGGATCACGCCCGCGATGGCGGAAGCTGCCGCGGTGGCGGGGCTGGCCAGGAAGACCTGCCCGCGGCCCTGCTTGCCTGGGAAGTTGCGGTTGCCGGTGCTGACGGTGTTCTCGCCGGGCCCGTTCTGGCCGATCTGGCCGGCGGCGCAGCCGGCGCAGCCGGCGTTGCCCACCAGAGCACCCGCGGCCTTGAAGATCTCCCACAGGCCGGTGTCGAGGCACTGCTGCCAGATGGCGTCGGTGGCCGGGACCACCTTGAGCACCACGTCCGGGTGGATCTCGTGGCCCTCGAGCACCCGAGCGGCTTCGGCCAGGTCTTCGTAGCGACCGTTGGTGCAGGAGCCGATGAACACCGAATCGACCCGTGTGACCGGCAGGCTCTCCACCGCGACCACGTCGTCGGGGTGGCCTGGCCGGGCGATCATGGGCCCGGCGGCTCCGAGCTGTACCGTGACGACCTTGGCGTACTCGGCGTCGGCGTCGGCGTAGACTGGCTCGAAGGGCTGCTGCGCCAGGGGGCGACAGTACGCCACCACCTCGTCGCTGGGGGGGATCAAGGAGATGATGCCGCCCATCTCGGTGGACATGGACGCCACCGTGATGCGACCGGCCAGATCCAGGGCGTCGATGGCGGGACCGTACAGCTCGGCCGCACACCCCAGCAGGCCCTTGGCGCCCAGCACGCCCGCGGCGGCCAGCACGAGGTCCTTGGGGGAGAAGCCCGGGCCGGGCTCGCCCTCGAAGATCACCTTGATGGTGGGAGGCACCTTGAACCACGCGGCCCCATGGGCCCAGGCCCCGGCGATGTCGGCGTCGCCCATGCCCTGGCCGAAGGCGCCGATGGCGCCCATGATGTTGGCATGGGAGTCGGTGGAGACCAGGGTACCGCCCGGCCAGATCAAGCCCTGCTCGATGGCCACATGGGTGCCGATGCCCGCGTCGATGTCGAACACGTCGATGCCCTGCTCGGCGGCGTACATGCGGCAGATATGCTGGTTGGCGGCGTACTTCTGGTCGGACCCGCCAGGATTGCAGTCGAAGGTGAAGTAGGTGCGGCTGGGGTCGTCGACGCCGAGGCCTGCGTCGCGCAGGGCCTTGACCACGTTGGCACCGCCGAAGTCGCGGGCCACGCGGGCGTCCACGACCATGTCCACGATGTCGCCGGGGCGAACGCTGTCTTGGCCGCTATGGGCGGCCAGGATCTTCTCGATGATGGTGAGGCCCATGGTTACTCCTCGCCCTCGAGGATGAGGGCGCCCTTGTTCATCATGACCAGGGGGTCGAAGGTGGCGAAGTCGGCCTGGTGCACCAGGATGGCCTCGAGCCGCTGGGGGCGACCGTTGCCTTCGCTGGCGTGGCAGATGATGATGTTGAGGATCTCCTGGGGGACGCCGAAGCTCGAAGCCAGGATCGCGCCGCTGATGGGGTGGCGCGCGCAGCGGCCGGCGTGGGTCTTCTTGTAGCTGCCGGCGCCGTCGGGGCCCGACTCCATGAGCTTGCCTACGTCGTGCAGCAGGCCGCCGGCGATCAGGTAGTCCAGGTTCAGGGCGTAGGGCATGGTGTGGTAGTTGTCGAGCTGAGCCTTGCCCAGGGCCAGGGCGCCCACGGTGACGGCCCGGGTGTGCTCGATGAAGCTCACGCCGTGGCACGCGGTCAGCAGGGTGAAGGGGAAGGCCCGCAGGGCTTCGAGGCTGGTCCAGCCACCTCGCGCGCAGCCGGCGACCCAGGTGTCCGTCACCTGCTGACGCAGGGTGGTGTCCTGGATCCCGTCGAGCAGGTCGCCGAACAGGGAGCGGATGTCGAGGGCGTTGATCATGGTGACTCCCCGCTAGTCCAGGGCCGCGATGACGGCGTCGGTCATCTGAATGGTAGACGCCGCGCCGTTGTCCAGGGCCGCCGGGGAGCCGCGCAGCTTGGACATGTCGTAGGAGCGGACCTTTCCTTCGATCACGACCTTCGACACGGCCGCGGTGATGCGCTTGGAGAGATCGGTCTCACCGATGTGGTCGAGCATCATGCAGGCCGTGTTGAACATGGCGATGGGGTTGACGATGCTGACTTCGTAGTCGGCGTACTTGGGGGCCGAGCCGTGGGTGGGCTCGAAGACCGCGCAGGTGTCGCCGATGTTGGCTGAAGCCGCGAAGCCCAGGCCGCCCACAAGGCCGGCGAAGCCGTCGCTGATGATGTCGCCGAACATGTTGCCGGCCACGATGACGCCGTAGTCTTCGGGGTTCTTGGTCAGCCACATCATCTGGGCGTCGATGTTGGTGTCCCACAGCTGGATGTGGGGGTACGCCTTCTGGGCTTCGCGCGCCTCGAACAGCATCATGCCGGAGGTCTCGCGGATGACGTTGGGCTTCTCGCAGACCGTGACAGACTTGTAGCCGAACTTGTCGGCGTACTCGAAGGCGCGGCGGGTGATGCGACGGCAGGCGTTGCGGGTGAAGATGCGGGTGGAGATCGCCAGGTCCTCGGAGGGGGTGTCGGCGAAGTTCTTCATCTTGGGGTGGGTCTCGAGGGCGTCGCGCACATGCTTGGGCGGGTTGGTCCACTCCACGCCGCCGTACAGGCCTTCGGTGTTCTGGCGGAAGATGACCACATCGACCTTGGGCTCGTCCAGGCCACCGTCGGCGCCACGGCGCACGAAGTTCAGCGGGTTGCCCGGGAAGGAGCGGCAGGGGCGGATGCTGATGTCCAGGTTGAAGTGCTGGCGCAGGCCCACGATGGGACTGTAGTAGACATGTCCCTTGCCCTGCAGGGCGGGGACCAGCTCGGCCGCGGCGGCGTCACGGGGCTTCGAGGTGATGGCGCCGAACAGGGCGATGCCATGCTCCTCGAGCAGGTCGAGGGTGCGCTGGGGCAGGGGATTGCCTTCGCTCTTCCAGAACTCCCAGCCGATGTCGGCGTGGACGTAGTTCGCCTCGAAGCCAGCTGCATCGAGCAGCCGCACGGCCTCGGAGGTGGCGATGTTGCCGATGCCGTCTCCGGGCATGGTGACGATGGTGCGCTTGGACATGGAACGTACCTCTCTGGGAGTTGGGAGGAGGGGGGGGAAATCCGGGCGATCAGCCAGAATTCCCTCGCCCTATCTGAGGAGAGGCGACCTGCAAGTGCAGCACGGCAGCTTTCTACCGAGAGCGACGCTTCCGGTGCGGAAGCTGCGTTTCGTCAGCGTGGCTGCATAGGCTCAGGTGCGCACTTGTGTCCCCAGGCGTTTCTCGACGGATCGGATCTTCTGCTCGAGCCGTCCGCTGCGGCCCTCGCGGTAGTCGCAGCGGATGTTGATGGAGACCCGGGCGCAGTCCTGCTGCATACGGTCGAAGCAGGCCTGGACCACCCCGAAGACCTCCTCCCACTCACCCTCGAGGATGGTGCCCATGGGCGTGAGCTGGTAGGGCACGCCGCTCTTGTCGATGATGTCGATGGAGCGGGCGACGTACTCACTGAGGCTCTCGCCCTTGTCCAGGGGAGACATGCTGAATTCGAGCAGGACCATGGTGCACTCGCGCTAGGAAGGTTGAATGTGGCCTATCCCACCGGGGACTCCAGGCTGCAGCCAACGGGCTGGACTTTCGGGTATGATCGCGGTGTGAACGCCCTTCGAGTCTGGTCGGCGTGGCCAGGCGGGCTGCGGAGCCTCGGCGATGGCAGTGGAATCTCGGCTTCGACCATTCCTGTTCCAGCGGGCGCGCCGGCAGCTGCCGGTCACGGTGAAGAGCGACTCGGGCCTGGCCGAGGGCGAGATCTGGTTTGTGGAAGGCTGTGAGCTCACCTTCTGGTGCGTGGAGAAGCTCGAGAGCGCGGCCCGCTATGAGCTGCGCGCCGACATCAAGACCACCGGCCGCAACGTGGATCTCGTGGTCGAGGTGGTGGAGGTGATGCACGGCCGAGACGCCGCGGCGCCGGGTGGCTTCTTGCACCGTGGTGACTTCATCTGCATTGACGCCGCCGACGAACAGCGTCTGGCGCGCCGCTTCTGGCAGCTCAACCCCGAGGTCGCCCCTCCAGACGCCGATCTCGATGCCCAGTCCGGCACCCACGGCGCCGCTCGGGTGGAGGCGCCTCGGCGCCCAGCGCGGTCAACTCAGCGCGAGCATGCCCCTCGGTCCACCCGTCCCCGCGACCAAGCCTCCAAGGATCGCTCGGCCACGCGATCCCGCGGATCGAGGGAGCAGAGCGGGCGCCCGCCCACCCACGGCGAGCGTCGACGCCTGCGCGAGAAGGGTCGCACGGGTGGGGGTGTCCCCGAGCCGCCCCTCGCCAGGGAGCATCGCGTGGCGGTGGAGGTCGCGCCAGGCGACCCACCCAGCGTGATGGTCAGCTACGCCCACCGCGAGGTGATGCAGGCCGATGTGTTGCTCCAGGGTGACTCCCTGTGGCTCTTCGTGGGGGGGCACCCGCTGCTGTGGGACGGGCAGGAGATCTCCCTCTACGTCCAGCTGCCGGCGGGTCACATGGTCCAGCTGCGGGCCCGCGTGGTCTCGGCCCGCAAGGACTACTGCGTCATCGAGTCCCTGCGCCTGCATGCCTCGATGGTCGCCAACTTCCGTGTCGCCCTGGGCGGGTGATCACCACAGCCCGGGCACCAGCCGCCAGCGCACCTGCTCGCGGTAGGCGCACCAGGCGAAGCTCCCACTCAGCACCCGCTCCTCGGCGCGCACCCGCAGCATCACCAGCGGCAGCGCCAGCAGGACGGGCCACGCTCGTCCCAGAGGACCGGCCAGGCTGCAAGACAGCAGCATCAGCAGCTCTCCCAGGTAGGCGGGATGGCGCACCCAGCTGTAGGGCCCCGCGGTCTGGATGCCCCGCAGCGCTGGGAGGATGGAGAAGTCGCGGCCCAGGCGAACCAGGCTGGTGAGCGCCAGCGCCGTGCCCGCGAGGAAGACGAGCTGGGCGGCTATCGGCCACTGGTGGGGAGCGGGCGCCAGGCGCAAGGCCACGCCGGAGATGAGCAGGGCGGGGAGGGCGGCCGCCAGCTGCCATGCGCTCCCAAGGCGCTCCTGGGGTTTGCGCCACAGCACCAGCGAACCCACCACCAGGTGGAGCGCAGCGATACCCAGACGCACCACGGTGGCGCGGTCCTGGGGATCGGCATGGGCCAGCCCCAGGGCCGCCCAGCTCCAGGCCGACAGGGCCAGCGCGAGGTTGAAAGCGCGCTCGCCAAGGCTCATGGGGCTGGTCTTCAGTAGACCCAGAATGGCCAGTCGAAGATGTAGGAGAGCAGGTTCACCAAGAGCAGGATGCCGATGAATGCGACCCAACCGAGTGCTCCGCTGCCTTTGGACATAGCCGACCTCCGTCGCTGGGCGTGGTGTACGCCCCGTGGATGTGGGAGCATACCACTCTCACCTCCGGCTGCGCTGTACCAAGCGCGGTCGGTCGCGCGTCTGCCACGGAGCTGTTCTTGAACTGCCACCTGCTCGCCACGGGCGCACGGATCGAGCCCTTCCTGGACCCCATCGGCGAGGCGCCCATCGCCAATCGCCCGCTGCTGGACTGGCAACGCGAGGTGGCGGCTGCCTGTGGCCTCGAGCTCCTCCCGGCGGATGTGCCGATCCAGGGGCCATGCCTGGTCCTGAGCGATGACCTGTTCATCACCCGCGGGCTGCTGCGAGCCTTCCTGGACGCACTCTCGGGTGCCCCAGAGGATCGCTGCTGCGCTCTGTGGCTGCAGGCCTCGGCCCAGCTGCGGCAGAGCGCCGCTCTGCAGGACCTCCAGGTGGAGGTCGAGGGCGAGGACCTCGCCAGCGCTCGGCTGCCGCTGTGGTATCTGCCCGAGGGTCACAGCGGCCCTCCCCCCGCCGTGGAAGACTGCCATGGCGTCGCGGTGACGCCCAGGGAGAGGCTGGTGCGCATCCCCGTGCCCGAGCACTACTTCGGGCGCGCCGAGCTGCTGCTGCCTCTCACCAAGCAGGCGGCGCTGCGCATCGGCCACTGGTCCCACCTGCTGGCCGCCAACCGCTTGGCCTGGGCCCTCGAGCACCTGGATCGGCCACGCTGGCGCTTGGTCCTCACCGGCATCTGGGCGGTCCTGCGCGCCATCATCCCCACCAGGGCGCGCCTGCTGCGCACGGCCAGCCGCATCGGCCCTGGCTGTGAGATCCACCCCACGGCGGTCATCGAGGGCAGCGTCCTCGAGCCCGGGGTCAAGGTCGGCCCCTTCGCCGTCGTGCGCTTCAGTCGCGTCGGGGCCAACGCCTGGGTGCAGGACCACGGCAAGGTGACCCTGAGCGTGCTCGGCGAGCGCACCCTGGTCAGCGCGGGCTCCACAGTCAACTTCTGCCTCACCTACCCCCAGGCCTCGGCCTCCCAGATCCTGATGCAGCTGAGCGTGCTGGGGCGCCGCAGCATCACCACGGGGGGTGGCTTCATGATGGACATGCGCTTCGATGGCGACGTGCGCGTGCTCCATCGGGGTGAGCCGCAGAGCAGCGGCACCCGCTTCCTGGGCTGCGCCGTCGGCCACGAGGCCATCCTGGGCACTGGTTTTTGGCTGGCGCCGGGCCGCAGCATTCCCAACGGCGTGGTCGTTGTGCGCGATCCGGACCAGGTGGTGAGGCGGATCCCTACGGGAGTGCTGCCGGGCACGGTGCTGGTCCCGCGGGACGGCGGACTGGTCCCGCTGCAACCCGCAACGCCGGCCTCCGAGGCCCCAGAGCGTGAGTGTCCTGGGGATCACTCCCCATGACATTTGTCCTCGCGGCCTGGCGGCTGTGGGTTATCCCAGCGCCAGGCAGGAGTGGAGGTCATCGTGAACGTCTTGAGGAGGCCCAAGGGCACCCCCCCTCGCAAGCGCGAGGAAGACCCCGACATCGTCGCGGCTCTCGAACAGATCTCCGTACTCACCCCCAGCGAGCGCGAGATCAAGGGCCTGCTCAAGCAGCTGATCGCCGATGAACAGCTCGAGATCGAAGATGACACCGATCTCGATCAGCTGTGCATCCGCCTCACCGAAGCCCTGGGCGAGATCCGCACCGCCAAGGCCAAGGCCCGGGTCATCTCGGCCTGGCTGTTGGACCAGGACCAGGTGGTGGATCTCTACCTGGACGACGAAGAGCTGGCGCGGGCCATCGCCAACCGCTGAAACGGCTGCCGACCGGCTCCTCCGCGCTAGATTCGCGTTCTGGTATTGAAGACCGCAGGAGGGATGCTCCACAGGGTCCGCGGTGGGACTAGGTTGTGACCGTTCTCGCACTGGAGAAGGTCCATGTCCCTTACAGCTTCCCTCGACAGCTTCGGCGCTCGCGCCACCCTCGCCACGGGCTCTGGCCCGGTGGACTACTTCCGCCTGGCCGCCCTCGAGGAGCAGGGTCTGGTGGATCTCCAGCGCTTGCCCGTGTCCATCCGCGTGCTCCTCGAGGCCCTGCTGCGGCGGGAAGACGGGGTGAGCATCACCCGCGAGGATGTGCTCGCCCTGGCTGGCTACGAGCCCGCCTCCCCCGGCCGGGCCGAGCTGCCCTTCCCACCGGCCCGGGTGCTGCTGCAGGACTTCACCGGGGTCCCCGCCCTGGTGGATCTGGCCGCTCTGCGCTCCGCCATGCAGCGCCTCGGGGGTGACCCCGCCGCCATCGACCCCGTGATCCCCGTGGACCTGGTCATCGACCACAGCGTCCAGGTGGACGCCTACGGCTCCGCCACCGCTTTGGCCTTCAACACTGAGCGCGAGTTCCAGCGCAACCACGAGCGCTACACCTTCCTCCGCTGGGGCCAGCGGGCCCTCGAGGGCGTGCGCGTCGTGCCTCCCGGCGCCGGCATCTGCCACCAGGTCAACCTCGAGTACCTGGCCCCCGTGGTGCAGCTGCGCGACGGCGTCGCCTTCTACGACTCCTTGGTGGGCACCGACTCCCACACCACCATGATCAATGGCCTGGGTGTGCTCGGCTGGGGTGTGGGAGGCATCGAGGCCGAGGCCGGCATGCTCGGCCAGCCCCTGTCCATGCTGCCTCCTCCCGTCATCGGCGTGCGGCTCACCGGCAGCCTGCCCACCGGCGCCACCGCCACCGACGTGGTCCTGACCATCACCGAGCGCCTGCGTCAGGTGGGCGTGGTGGGACGCTTCGTGGAGTACTTCGGCTCTGGGCTCGACTCCCTGACCCTCCCGGACCGCGCCACCATCGCCAACATGGCCCCCGAGATGGGCTGCACCATGGGCTTCTTCCCGGTGGACCAGCGCACCCTCGAGTACCTCCGCGCCTCGGGTCGCCCCGCGGACTTGGTGGACCTTGTCGAGACCTACCATCGGGCCCAGGGAACCTTCCGGACCGCCGAGAGCCCCGAGCCCGGGTTCGCGCAGGTCGTCGAGATGGATCTGTCCGAGGTCGTTCCCAGCCTGGCGGGCCCCAAGCGGCCCCAGGATCGCATCGCCCTGGCCGATCTGCACCGCGCATTCCGCACCAGCCTCACTGCACCCTCGGGGCTGCAGGGCTTCGGTGTGAGCGAGGACGAGGTGGAACGGCGCGGCGCCGTGCAGCTCGAAGATGGCGCGGTCGAGATCGGGCATGGCGCCGTGATCATCGCGGCCATCACCTCCTGTACGAACACCTCGAACCCCTCGGTGATGCTCGCCGCGGGCCTGCTGGCCAAGAAGGCGGCGGCCCGGGGATTGAAGAGCAAGCCCTGGGTCAAGACCAGCCTGGCCCCTGGCTCCACCGTGGTCACCGGCTACCTCGAGCGCGCCGGCCTGATGCCTGGGCTCGAGGCCTTGGGCTTCCACGTTGTGGGCTACGGCTGCACCACCTGCATCGGCAACTCGGGTCCGGTTCCCGAGCCAGTGGCCGCCGTGGTGCGGGATCAGAAGCTCGTGGCGGCGGGCGTTGTCTCTGGCAACCGCAACTTCGAGGGCCGCATCAACCCGCTGGTCAAGGCCAGCTACCTGGCCTCACCGCCGCTGGTGGTGGCCTACGCCCTGGCGGGCACCGTGACCGCGGATCTCGCCACCCAACCCCTGGGCCATGATCCCGAGGGGCAGCCCGTGTTCCTGCGGGATCTCTGGCCGAGCGAGGAGGAGATCGCCGAGGCACTGGTCCACGCCAGCGACCCGGCGCTCTTCCGCGCCCGGTACGAGGGTGTGGAGAAGGGCACCGCCGAGTGGAACGCCCTCGAGGTGCCCGAGGGCGCGGTCTACGCCTGGGACCCGGCCAGCACCTACATCCAGGAGCCTCCGTTCTTCGACGGCATGGAGGAGGGGACCAAGCCCATCCAGCCCATCGTCGGTGCCAGGGCGCTGTTGAAGCTGGGCGACTCCGTCACCACCGACCACATCTCTCCCGCGGGAAACATCGATCCCGACCACACGGCGGGCCTGTGGCTGCGGGAGCAGGGCGTGGAGCCCTGGGACTTCAACTCCTTCGGCAGCCGCCGGGGCAACGACCGGGTCATGAGTCGCGGCACCTTCGCCAACATCCGGCTGCGCAACCTGCTCGCGCCTGGAACCGAGGGCGGCTGGACCACGCACCTGAGCACCGGCGAGGTGACCACAGTGCACGAGGCCGCGCGGCGCTACGCCGAGCAGGGCACGCCGCTGGTGGTGCTGGCTGGCAAGGACTACGGCATGGGCTCCAGCCGCGACTGGGCAGCCAAGGGCACCAAGCTGCTGGGCGTGCGCGCGGTCATCGCGGTCAGCTACGAGCGCATCCACCGCTCCAACCTTGTGGGCATGGGGGTGCTGCCGCTGCAGCTGCTCGAGGGCGACACCTTCGAGAGCCTGGGCCTCACGGGGACAGAGACCTACGACATCCCGGTGGATGACGCGGTCGTGCCCAGCCAGACCCTCACGGTGCGGGTCACCGACGAAGCAGGGGCCCAGCGTGAGATCGAGCTGCTGTGCCGAATCGACACCCCGGCCGAGGTGGGCTGGTATCGCGAAGGCGGCATCCTGAACGAGGTGCTGCGGAAGCGGCTGGCCTAGCGCGCAGCCTGGGCAGGAAGCCCCAAGGGCACCTGGGCGGTGCAGCTCCCGAGGATGTCTGCGGGCTGGGCCACGATGGCGGCCTGAACGCAGGCGCTCACCAGAGGGCTGCTGGCCTTGTCCACGCTGATCGAGGCCAGGCCTGCGGCATCCCAGCTCCAGCTCACCACGGCGTACTCACCCGTCGCGCAGGCCGCCAGAGCCAGTTCTCGCCCCGCGAGGGACGCCACGATGGCTGGGCCAGCCAGGAAGATGCCCCGCTCCGCGTTGCAGCTGAGGTCCACGACCTCCTGGTTGGTGACGCTGAGGTTCTCCACCGTCAGCGACGGGGAGGCCAGGGCTTAGGAGCCGCAAGCGTGGCGAGTCAGGTCGAGGATCCGAAGCGTCGACAGCGGGGTGCTCGGCCGGCGAGGGCCGAGCCGAATCATGTCAGACGGTATGAGGTCCTTGCGCCCGCGATCGTCAAGGGCAGGGGGGCTGGACGACTCCGTGCTCCGGGCAGTGGACCTTCTTGGCCAGGTCTGCCAGAGTCTGGCACTTGATCACGTCGCGGATGGCAGTGGAGATCTCGCACCAGACCTCCTGCGCCACGCAGGGCACCTCCCGCTGGAAGGCGCAGTCGTTCAGCACACAGTCCACCACGGCCACCGGACCGTCGATGGCCTCGATCACCTCGAGCACCGAGATCGCGCTGGGGTCGCGGGACAGCTCGAAGCCGCCGTGGGCTCCACGGACGGTGCGCACCAAGCCAGCGATGCGCAGCTGTTGCATCACCGCGTGCAGGTACTTGGCCGAGATCTGGTGATGGTCCGCGACGAGGCCGAGCTGTACGGGGCCCTGACCGTGCCGGCAGGCCAGCTCGATCATGGCCCTTAGGCCATAGCGCACCTTCGTCGAGAACTTCATTCAACACCATCAAAGCAGTGGCGTTCAGAGATAGCGCCAGATTCGAGCTCGCGCCTTCGCGAGGCACGCAGAAGCTGACCTCCGACAGTCCCGCGAGGGGCGCTGTCGTAGAAGCCGACGGGCCGCCTGGGCGCGATCTTGCGGCGCCCCTCCCCGCGCTTGGCTGGGGGAGGCCGTGGTCATGCCGAGTCTGCCGGGTCGGGCTGGCGCTCGTGAGGTCTAGCAGTCGTCGCAGCCCTCGCCCTTCGCCTTTCGCTGCCCATTCTTGTCGCCGGGCCACTCGTGCCCATGGGAACAGCGGTGCTTGCGGCCGGCGCAGCCGGTCTCCCCTGGGATGTGGCCGCGCTCGAGGCGTGGGTGGAAGCTCCGCTGGGCGGGGCCGACGTAGAGCTGGCGGGGCCGCCCGATGACGCGCTCGGGGTCGTTGATCATCTCCTTCCACTGCGCGATCCAGCCGATGGTGCGCGCCATGGCGAACAACACGGTGAACATGCTGGTGGGGATGCCGATGGACCGGTAGATCAGGCCCGAGTAGAAGTCCACGTTGGGGTAGAGCTTGCGCTCGAGGAAGTACTCGTCCTCGAGGGCGATGCGCTCGAGCTCGAGGGCGGTCTCGAAGAGGGGGCCCAGCCGTCCGTGCTTGGCCAGCAGCGCGTGGGCCTCGATGCGGATGAGCTTGGCGCGCGGGTCGTAGTTTTTGTAGACCCGGTGACCGAAGCCCATCAGGCGGAAGGGATCGTCCTTGTCCTTGGCGCGCTCCACATAGCGAGCGATCTCCCGCGGGTGCCCGATCTGCTCGAGCATCTTGATCACCGCCTCGTTGGCGCCGCCGTGGGCGGGGCCCCACAGGGCGCCGATACCGGCGGAGATGGCCGCGAAGGGGTTGGCCAGGGACGAGCCAGCCAGGCGCACCGTGCTGGTGGAGGCGTTCTGTTCGTGGTCGGCGTGAAGGATGAGCAGCTTGTCCAGCACCCGAGAGTGATCCGGGTCCACCTCGTACTTGTAGGTGGGGTAGCTGAACATCATGTTCAGGAAGTTCTCGGCGTAGCAGTACTTGTTCCTGGGGTAGACCGGTGGCTCGCCGCGGGAGTAGCGGAAGGAGGCGGCCGCGATGGTGGGCATCTTGGCGATGAGCCGGTGGGCCGAGATCTCCTGGTGTCGCGGATCGTGGATGTCCAAGGAGTCGTGGAAGAACGAGCCCAGCGCCCCGACGACGCCCACCAGGATGGACATGGGGTGGGCGTCATGGCGGAAGCCGCGCATGAAGTCCTTCAGTCCCTCGTTCACCATGGTGTGCATGGTGATCATCTGCCGGAACTCATCGAACTGGGTGGCGGTGGGGAGCTCGCCGTAGAGCAGCAGGTAGCAGACCTCGAGGTAGCAGCTCTTCTCGGCCAGCTCCTCGATGGGGTAGCCCCTGTACAGCAGCACGCCCGCATCACCATCGATATAGGTGATCTCGCTCGAGCAGCTGGCGGTGGACTTGAAGCCGGGGTCGTAGGTGAACATCCCCATCTTCGAGTGCATGCTGCGGGTGTCCACCACCGGCGTGCCGTGGGTGCCGGTGTAGACGGGAAGCTCGAGGGCCTGCCCCGTGGCGTTGTTGGTGACGGTCACCGTGTGCTTGGTAGTCTTCTGGTCATTCATCGGTTCTCCGGGGCTGTCGAGGGTGGCGGTTCGGCAGCGGACCGCGGGGTATGCCCCGCAAACATTCGCGGTTGCGCAGTATGAGGACAGCCCAGCCCCTCCGGAATGTCGCCCAGGATACTGAACCATCCTTTCCTGAGCGCTGGAGGCGCGGGCGCTTCCTGGCCCCTTGTAGGCCACCCCACGGTCCCAGCCCTCCGCAGCCATTCGGACCTACCGACATTCCGGAATCCGCATAGCTTGGGCTTCGCAGGAACCTCTGGAGGACTCATGGGCATCGGTCAACCCCCCGCACAAGCGGCGCCCCTCGACCCCGCGTGGATCGACGAGCTCTACGAGCAGTGGCGCGCGGACCCGGGCTCACTCTCCGACAGCTGGCAGGCCTTCTTCCAGGGCTTCGACCTGGCCATGTGCGACCGGGCCTGCGTCTCGGGCGAGCGCGCTCAGGCACAGTCCCGGGTGGTGGGGATGATCGACGCCTTCAGGCGGAGCGGCCACGTCAGCGCCTGGCTCGATCCCCTGTTGGATCGCCCGCCCCTGCACGAGTCTCTGCGGCTCGAGGCCCACGGCTTCGGCGACAAGGACCTCGACCGCGTCTTCGACCGCGGCGACTTGGGCGAGCCGGGCCAGGCCACGCTGCGTCAGATCCACAGCGTCCTGCAGCGCACCTGGTGCGGTTCCTTGGGCGTCGAGTACATGCACATTCAGCAACGGGAGCTGCGCGCTTGGATCCAGGATCAGCTCGAGAGCACCCAGGGTCGCCCGGCGCTGAGCCAGCTGCACAAGCAAGACATCCTCGAGTGCCTCATCGATGCCGAGGTCTTCGAGTCCTTCCTGCACACCCGCTACCGCGGCCAGAAGCGCTTCTCCCTCGAGGGGGCCGAGGCCGCCATCCCAGCCCTCCACGCCCTGGTGGAGCTGGCGCCCGAGCTCGGGGTCGAGGAGCTGGTGCTCGGCATGGCCCATCGCGGCCGGCTCAACGTGCTCGCCAGCATCATGGACAAGTCCTACGCCGAGATCTTCGCGGAGTTCGAGGGCAGCTTCGTGCCAGGGCAGGTCTACGGTAACGGCGACGTGCGGTACCACAAGGGCTTCTCGTCCGACCACTTCAACCGAGACGGCAAGCTGGTCCACATCAGCCTCACCGCCAACCCCAGCCACCTCGAGGCCGTGGATCCGGTGGTTCAGGGCAAGGCCAGGGCCAAGCAGCGTCAGCGGGGTGACGCCGTGCTGCGCCGCAAGGTGGTGCCCGTGCTGGTCCACGGCGACGCGGCCTTCGCTGGCCAGGGTGTCGTGGCGGAGACCTTCAACCTCAGCCAGCTGAACGGATACCGCACTGGCGGCACGGTCCACCTGGTGATCAACAACGGCATCGGCTTCACCGCCACCCCCGAGGAGGTCCGTTCCAGCCGCTACTGCACCGACGTGGCCAAGATGGTCGAGGCCCCGATCTTCCACGTCAACGGCGATGATCCCGAGGCCGTGGTCTTCGCCATCGAGCTGGCCCTGCGCTTCCGCCAGCGCTTCGGCCAGGACGTGGTGGTGGACATGTTCTGCTATCGGCGCCATGGGCACAACGAGGGCGATGAGCCGGCCTACACCCAGCCCCTGCTCTACGAGCGCATCCGCAACCACCTGCCCGTGCGGCATCGCTACACGGCTCAGTTGGTGGCCGAAGGCCTGCTGAACACCGAGCAGGAAGAGGGCATGGCTCAACGCCTCGAGCATCGGCTGGCCCGCATCCACGAAGAGGTGCGCCGCGGCCCCCACAAGGAAGAGCAGCAGTCCTACCAGGGCCGCTGGCGGGGCATGGCGCCTCCCTGGCCCGACGAGCGCTGCATGAGCGGAGCGGAGCCTGGCGTGCTGCAGGCGGTGGGCCGCGCGCTCACCACCGTGCCCGAGGGCCTGGAGATCAACCGAAAGGTGAGGCGCCTGATCGACCGGCGGGCCCAGGCCATGGCCGCCGGAGGGCCTATCGACTGGTCTCTGGCTGAGAGTCTGGCGTGGGGTGCGCTGCTGGTCGAGGGCTTCCACGTCCGGTTGTCCGGCCAGGACAGCGTGCGAGGCACCTTCTCCCAGCGGCACTCCGAGTGGGCCGACATCCGCACGGGTGAGCGCTACCGTCCGCTCAACCACATCCGGCTGGAAGACGTGGCTCCGCCTACCAAGGATTCGAACGCCGACGCCGAAGGCCGCCCTGGATCGACCACCGACGGGTCGGCGTTGAGCCGCGAGGGCGCAGCGATCGTCGGTTCGAACGCCGACGCCGAAGGCCGCCCTGGATCGACCACCGACGGGTCGGCGTTGAGCCGCGAGGGCGCAGCGATCGTCGGTTCGAACGCCGACGCCGAAGGCCGCCCTGGATCGACCACCGACGGGTCGGCGTTGA
>CALDOK010000390.1 GCA_937912125.1 uncultured Pseudomonadota bacterium | reverse complement strand
CACACCTATACCGTGCCCATGGTCAAGCCCCTGACCATGGCCGTGGACATCTGGCTCCGCTACGGGCAGGACTTCACCACGGTGCAAGAATAGCGGCGGCCAGAGGCTCTGAGGTGGCGGGAGCAGACAAACTGCTCCCACAGGTCGATGCTCGCTGAAAACGGGCGTAGAGGAGTACTTTACGTCCTCCCGCCACGGCTCCCGCCATGTGCAGCACCCCCGTGGCACGGATAGACCGCAGCACCACCACGGAGCCCGCCATGCCCAAGCTCGAGCGCATCAGCATCACCATCGAGCCCGAGCTGCTCGCGCGACTCGATGCTTTCGTGGCCTCCGCCGGCCACAACAACCGCTCCGAGGCGCTGCGAGACCTGATCCGCAGCCACTTCGTAGAGCGAAGCGACGACACCGAGTGCGTCACCGGCGTCGTGGCTATCAGCTACGATCACGCCCAGCGTGAGCTCTCCGACAAGCTGGTCCACGTGGCCCACGCCCACCACGGCCACGTGCTCGCCACCACCCACGTACACCTCGACGCCCGCCACTGCCTCGAGATGTCCGCGCTCCAGGGCCCCCGGGCCGAGCTCGAGCGCTACGCCGATCACATCATCGGCCTCAAGGGCGTCAACCACGGCGCCTTCGTGGTCACCAAGCCCAAGCCATAGACACTACCCACCGGGGAACGCTCCATGCCCACCAATATCATCGTGGTCGGCGACGCAGCGCTGGGCTGGGCCGGCGTGGGGCCCAGCCTCGAGGCCGTAGGCCACACCATCGGCCGCGCGGACGATCTGGGCTCGGCCCTGGACCGCGCGCTGCCGGATCCCGGCGCCGTGGTGCTGCTCTGCCTGCGGCAGCCCGACCCCTCCGTCTTCCCCGCCCTCGAGCACCACGCCGTGGCGCCGGTCGTGGCGCTGCTGGGCCAGCCGGAGCTGGCCGGGGTGCTGGACCTGCTGCGCGCCGGGGCGGCCGAGGTGGTGGGCTACCCCCAGGAGCTCGACCTGCTGCCCACCGCCGTGGAGCGTGTGTTCCAGCGCTGGGCATTGCGCCCCGCTCGCCTGGCGGGCCCCCTGGACGACGACGAGGTGGAGCGCTTCGGCGAGCTGATCGGCGCCAGCAGGCCCATGCGCCAGCTCATGGCCTTGGCCCGGCGCATCGCCCCCACCGACGCCAGCGTGCTGATCACCGGCGAGACGGGCACCGGCAAGGAGCTGGTGGCCCGTGGCATCCACCAGCACAGCCGGCGCGGCGAGGGGCCCTTCATCGCCGTCAACTGCGCCGCCATCCCCGAGACCCTGCTGGAGAGCGAGCTGTTCGGCCACACCCGGGGTTCCTTCACCGGGGCCAGCGCGGCGCGGGCCGGCCTGCTGGTGCGCGCACGGGGCGGCACCCTGTTCCTGGACGAGATCGGCGACATGCCCCTGCCCCTGCAGGCCAAGCTGCTGCGAGTGCTCGAGGATCATCGCGTCCGCCCGGTGGGTAGCGACGAGGAGCTCCGTACGGACTTTCGCCTGGTGGCGGCGACCCACCAGGACCTCGAGCAGGCAGTCCAGGACGGCCGCTTCCGCGAGGATCTCTTCTACCGCCTGGACATCGCCCGGGTGGCCATTCCCCCTCTGCGCGAGCGCGGGCCCGATGTCATGGCGCTGGCCCGGCTGTTCCTGGCCCAGGCCTCGGACCGCCTGCAGCGCCCGGTGCTGGGTATGTCCCGCAGGGCAGCCCTGCGCCTGGCCGAGTACCCCTGGCCCGGCAACGCCCGCGAGCTGCGCAACTGCATGGAGCGGGCGGCCATGATGGCCGAGGGGGAGCTGGTGGAGCTGGCCGATCTACCGGATCGCATCGCGGGCTATGCGCCCGAGCACGTGCTGGTGGCGGGTTCGACCCCCGACACCCTGGTGAGCATGGCCGAGGTGGAGCGCCGCTACATCCGCCGAGTGTTGACCGCTGTGGGCGGACATCGCGGCCGTGCCGCCCAGATCCTGGGGTTCGACCGTAAGACCCTGTACCGCAAGCTCAGGGCCATGGGCGGGGGTGATTAGCTGGGGCACCATGCCCCACTTGGGGTGCCTTGCCCTAGTCGCGCAAAAAAACGCCTGCCAAGGCGGCTCTCCCAGTGCGCCCAGCGGGCGCCCATGAAGCCGGGGCATTCTGCCCCACCCCCACCCCCAGGGACCGTGTTCGCGGGGCTGGCACGCCTGTTGCTATGGAGCCAAGAGAACTCGCACCCAGGCTGAACCATGGCCGCCTCTCAGGACCCCGCCCGCAGCGGCGCTGGCCCCAGGCCCCCCGTGATCCTTCTGGTCTTGCCCCAAGGCACCCACCAACCAGCCCTCGAAGAGGCGCTGCGCGCTGCCGGACTGGTGCTCATCTGCGCCGATCCCGACGCTGCCCCCGGCTTCCTCGAGGCCAGCGAGTGGCCTGGCGTCCACGTCACCATGCCCGACCTCGTGCTGACCGTGGGCCCCCAAGGCCTGCACCGAGAGTTCCTGACCCGCAGCATCCCACTTCCCACCTTGGCCGTGACCACGGTCCCCAACGACAGCGCACTGCAAGGCCTGGTGGGCCAGGTGCTCGAGAAAATCGGGCGTGCACACCTCCCGAAGCGCCCGGGCACAGAGGAACCACAATGAGCCTCCGACGACACTTCCAGCACGCGCGCCTGGTAGCGCCCACCGCGATCACCGGCGACGAGAAGCCCGAGGATCTCATCGAGCAGGCCTTCCCCGCCTTCGCCGGTCGGCAGCTGCGCACCGCCTGGCAGTTGATGCACAGCTGCGCCTTGGGGAACCACAGCGTGTTCGCGACGCTCAGTGGTGCCATGACCCCTGCCGGCCTCCACACTTCCTGCATCGTCCCCTTGATCCAGGCCGGCATGCTGGACTGCCTGACCACCACCGGCGCCAACCTGTACCACGACGCCCACCGGGTCATCGGACACGCCCTGCGGGAGATCGACCCCGCAGCCGGCGATCTCGGCCTGCGCAAAGAGCGCATCATCCGCATCTATGACCTGGGCTTCGACGAAGACGTGCTGCTGGACACCGACGCCCTGTTCACGCGCCTGCTCATGGAGCCCGCCTTCCAGCGCCCCATGACCACGCCCGAGCTGCACTGGCTGCTGGGGAAGCGCCTGTTCGCCCTCGAGCAGGAGCTGGGCGCGACCCAGTCCTGCCTGCTCTCCACCTGCTACCAGGCCGACGTGCCCATCTTCGTCGGGGCACCCCAGGACGGCTCCATCTTCCTCAACGCGGTCAAGCTGCGGGCCCTGCTGGGCAAGGAGTTCCGCTTCGACATCGACACCCAGCAGGACGTCTACGACATGGCCGCCCTGCAGTGGCTGGTCCAGGGCGAGGGCCAGACCGCCGTCTGGATCTTCGGTGGCGGCGTGCCCAAGAACTACACCCTGCAGGGCGAGCCTCTGCTGGGGCAGATCTTCGACCTGGACGCCCGGGGCTTCGACGTGGACCTGCAGATCTGCGTCGAGGTCGCCGACAACGGCGCCCTCAGCTCCTGCCCCGCAGGCGAGGGTCACACCTGGGGCAAGGTCAGCGCCGAGTGCGCCACCTCGTCCTCCGCCTACGTGCGGAGCGATGTCACCCTGGTCCTGCCCTGGCTGGTCCACGCCCTGCTCTCCACCGTCCCCCCCCGCGCCCTCAAGCGCCTCTACCGACGCCTTCCCCAGGCGCGACATCGCCTCGACGGAGCCGTGCAGGAGCAGCGCGAAGCTCTCCTGGCCGGCATCCGAGACCAGTGAACCCAGGAGACTCACCATGCGCATCACACCCACCACCCGCATCGGTCGCCTGCTCGAGGAGCACCCCGAGGTCGAAGAGGTCATGGCCTGGTACGGCATCGACCTCGAAGAGTTTCGCCCGAGCCTGACCCTCGAGAGCCTGTGCCGCTACACGCGCCTGGACGTGGACGACGTCGTGGCCGATCTCACCGCGGCCATCGACGTGGACGACGATCCCGACTGGGACGACGAAGACGGAGACGACGACGAAGACGAGGAGATCAGCGGCGACTACGAAGATGATGATGAGGATGGCGGCTCCTCCTGGCAGGCCGAAGACGACCTGGACGGCGACTCCGACTGGGAAGGCAATGACGACGACGAAGACGACGACGATGACGCGGATGCTGATGACGACGATGACGAGCTGCTGAACTAGCTTGCCATCCCCCCTCCTGATCGCTCTGCTGGCCTCCACCCTGAGAGCCTCGCCAATGTTGGTGCGCGCCGAACCCCTCGAGGGTCTCACGACCAAGGGCACCGAGCCCCGGTCGCCCATGTGCCTGGACTGCGACGAGTACGGCGACTGCCCTCTGCCCGCAGCGCTCGAGGCCATGCTCGGAGATGGGCCTTGGGAGGACGACGCCATCTGCGCCGCCCTGGCCCAGTTCCGCGTGGACAACGCCGCCACCTACGGCTTCACCGATCCGCCCCCCGGGCCGATCCGGCTGCCCGGGGAGTTCGAGCCGGCCGAGGCTCTGTACCTGGCCTACACGGCCATCGACGACTACGACGCGATCTTCGGATCGCTGCTGCAGGCGGCCAGCAACCACGGCCCGGTGCGGGTGCTCTACCTGCCCGGCGCCCGCAAGCGCCTCGAGGCGCGCCTGTGGCTGCACGATCTCACCTGGTCCGAGATCCAGCGGGTACACACGGCCCCCTTCAACTCCATCTGGGTGCGCGACTTCGGCCCCATCTCCGTACACACCCCCGAGGGCGCAGCCTGGATCGACACGCGCTACGTCGGGGACTGCCTGCTGGATGACGCCCTGCCCACCCGCCTGGCGGCCAGCCAGCCCGGGGTGCGAGTGTACCGTTCCCCCCTGCGCCTGGACGGAGGCAACCTGATCAGCGACGGCCAGGGCAGCTGCTTTGTGGCCTCGGGCGTCGCTCGCCGCAACAGCATGAGCGGCGAAGATCTGCAGGTCCAGCTGCAGCGCTGGTTCGGCTGCGACCGCCTGGTGGTCCTCCACCCCCTGGCCGGCAACGTCATCGAACACGTCGACATGTTCCTGCAGCTGGCCGACAAGGATCTGATCCTGCTGGGCAGCTACGAGCAGGGCGAGCACCCCGAGAACGAGCGCCGCCTCGAGGCCAACTTCGCCACCCTCTCCGCCCTGCGCACCCCCGAAGGTCACCCCTACCGCATCATGCGGGTGCCCATGCCGCCTCCGCTGCCACCCACCGACGCCGAGCCCGACCCCCTGCTGCGCTCCTACCTCAACCTGGTGGTCTTCAACGATGGCGTGGTGGTGCCCACCTACGGCGACGACCCCCAGCGGGAGCGCCGGGTGCTGGACATCATCGCCGACGCCTACCCCGGGCGGGAGATCGTCGCCGTGGACTCCAGCCGCCTGGCGAACGATCTGGGCGCCTTGCACTGCGTGACCTTCACGGTGCCCGCCATGGCCGAGGACCAGCTCTAGGCCCGCTCTGCGCCCACCCGGGCCAGCCGCCCCGCCAGCAGCAAGGCCAGCCCGTAGAACACCAGCGCCACCGCGAAGGCCTGGGAGTAGCCCCACAGCCGCGAGATGATCACGGTGCCCAGGCTGGCCATCACGGACATCCAGCCGTTGAGTGCCCAGGCCCATGGCACCATGCCCGAGGCCTTGGCGGGGAGGATGCGCATGCCCAGGGGGAAGGGCATGCCCATGACGAAGCCCAGGGGGGCCAGGCAGGCGAAGGTCACCGCCAGGCGCACCCAGATGGGCAGGCCCAGGGCCAAGCTGTGCAGCAAGGGGGGAACCACCCAGGCCTGCAAGGCACCCAGCAGCAGCACCACGCCCAGCGCCATGCGCAGGCGCCGGGTGAGCACATGGGAGGGCCAGCGCTGCACCACGCCGCTGCCCAGACCGGACATGAGCAGCAGGGCCAGCACCACCACGGTGATGGCGTAGGTGGGGTGGCCCACGAACAGCACGAGCTCGTGGATCAGCACCACTTCGACCGCCAGGTAGCCGTAGCCCAGGCAGGCCACGTACAGCAGCCCCGCCCAGACCCCCGACAGGCCCTTGAGGCCCGTGGGCTCCCGCCGCACCATGGGCAGCCCCAGCAGCAGCGCGCCCATGAACAGCACAAAGAGCCCCTGGATCACCAGCGTGTTGTAGATGACCTGCGTGGCGCTGACCCGGTCGTCCCCAGCGCCGAACATGCTCCGGAACGCTCCGACCAGGGTCTCTCGCACCTGCTGTGGGCTGTCCATGTAGGGGCGGTTGTCGGTCATCAGCTCGGTGCTGTCGAGCATGGCGCGGAACCGGCCTCGATCCCGGTAGACGGGATCCAGGTAGATGCGCTGGCCCTCACGATCGTCCACGATGGCGGCCGCCCGATCGCGCTCCTCCAGGGTCCACGGGCGCTTCTTGACCAGCATCACCGTGGCCCGACCGGAGATGTACAGGATGTGCTTGGCCGGATTCTCGACCCCCATCCGCAGCAAGGCCGCCGTGGCCGAGCTCACCAGGGTGGGCGTGTGGGGCCCGCGGGCGAAGCTCAGGGTGCCCTCGTCGCTCAGGTGCGCCAGGTACGTGTCGAAGGCCTCCTGGGTCTCGAGCAGCGAGGGCGACCAGGCGTTGGACAGCAGCCCCGCCGAGGAGTGCAGGTTGGCATGCACCATCTGGATGATGTCGTAGGGCTCCTGCGCATGCAGGATGGCCGAGCGGCCGTCGGACTCGATCACCCGGGTGTCGCCCACCACGTAGGGGTTGAACGCGTTGTCGGGGTAGCGCTCGGCCACCAGCCCGCCGATGGCCGCGATGTCGATGGCGTCGATGTGGTGGTGGCCGAAGCTCTGAGCCACCGCCACCTCGGGGCCGGCCGAGGCGGCCAGGATGGCGATGCGCGCGCCGGGCTCATGCAGCTGGTAGACCAGGGCGCGGTTGACCTCGCTGGCCTTGCGGCTGCGCTCCTGTTCGCTCAACACGACGTGGGAGGCCGAGGTGTTGTCAAGCAGCACGTAGGAGCCGCGGTGGTCCTCGTGGACGCTCAGGCGAGTGAGCGCGGTCCAGCGCGTGTAGCAGACCTGCTCCTCGGAGTAGCCGGCGGCGTAGCGCACCTTCATCAGCTCGCCGCCCGAGGCGCTCACCACCAGCAGGATCAGCGAGCAGAGCACGGCCAGGCCCGCCAGGCCCATGGGGGCACGGGCCCGCGCCGCCCGGAACAACACCACAGCAGCCAGGGCGGCGGCCAGGACGATCACGAAGGCCGTGTCGGGGCCGGACAGGGTGTCCAGCAGGGGCAGGAAGATCAGCGCGCCCAGGGCCCCGCCCACCAAATCGGCGCCGTACAGCCGCCCGATCTGCTCCTTGCGACGCTGGAAGGTGCCCGAGAACGCCAGCCCGGCGACGATGAAGGGCACCATGAGCACCGGCAGCAGGGCCGTGAACCAGATGGGGTCCAGCAGGTCCCAGGTGATGCTGGAGCGCTCGCCGAAGTCGTCGGGGTGCTCGAGGAACTGCGTGGTCAGCGGGAAGCTCAGGGTGCAGATGACCGCCACCAGGGTGGTCGCGCCCTGGACCAGCGCCAGCCAGCCCAGCCGGCGCTCCAGGCCTTGGTCGGGGACCAGCCGCGGGAACATGTGCTGCAGCACCGAACCCAGGCTGATGCCCAGCAACGCCAGCCCCAGCGCCAGGTGCGCGAAGGCGGCGAACAACACCACGCCGAAGAGCCGGGTGAGCACGAGCTCGAACAGAACCAGGCTGAAGCTGAACAGGAACAGGGCCACAGCCAGGGGGCGATGGCTGGTCTCAGGCATGGTCCCTCCAAGGGGCAGCCTTAGTACCACGCCCCGCCGCGATCATCCCTCCCCAGGCACGAGCGCCCGGATCAGCGGGCCTCCGGCTCCGGCGCCAGCTCCGGATCGATCATCCATTCCTGCTGATCTTCGGACTCCACCTGCCGGTCCTCAGCGGCCACGTCGCGTCCGTCATCACTCAGATACCCCAGGGCCTCGAGGGCCAGCCTGGTCTCGGACCTCAGGTCCACGGACTGCACCTCGGCCCGGGGCTTGGCGCGGTGGTCGCGCAGCCTGCCCCGCAGGTCGCGGGTGCGCGCCTTGTCCTCGCCGTGCAGGTCCGCCTGCTCGCCGGGGTCGGCGCTCAGATCGTACAGCTCGTAGCTGCGGCCACGGCGATCGTGGACCAGCTTCCAGTCACCCTCCACCACCGCCTGCTTGTTGGCCGACTGCTTGGTCTCGGAGAACACGCTGTAGTCCTCGGCGGGTAAAAAGCCATGCTCGTCGAAGGGGATGGTCGGCGCGGCCATGGTCGGAGGGATGGGCACGCCGGCCAGCGCCAGCAGGGTGGGCGCCAGCTGGGTCTCGGCCACCACCTGATCCAGGCGCTGAGCCTCGAAGCCCGGCACCCAGATCACGAAGGGCACCCGGATCAGCTCCTCGTACAGGGAGACGGTGTGCTGGTCGTGGCCGTGCTCCATGAAGGCCTCGCCGTGGTCGGCGATGAGCACCACGATGGTGTCCCGTAGCTGCTCGCGCGCGGCCAGCTTGTCCAGCAGCTTGCCGATGTACTGGTCGGTGTAGGCGATCTCGCCGTCGTAGCGATCCATGTCGGAAGGCCCGAAGTCGTGCTCCCGGTGGACCTGGTACCAGGCGTGGGGGTCGAAGTAGTGCAGCATCACGAACCAGGGCTCAGGGCGGCCCTGCATGGTCAGCTTCTGACCCAGCCGGGTGATGTGCGGCGAGGTGAGGATGTCGTGGGGCGGGCCCAGGTCCACCGCCGCGGTGTTGTAGACCTCGAAGCCCTGATCGAAGTGGTAGTCCGGCTGCAGCACGTAGTGGCTCACAGCGGCGCCGGTGCGGTAGCCGTGGGCCTGCAGCTGCTCGGCCAGGGTGACCAGGTGCAGCTCGAGCGGGTCCTGCCACTTGGAGATGCCGTGGTCCCGGGGCTCGAGCCCGGTGAGCATGCTGGCCACCGAGGGCATGGTCCACGGGCTGTGGCTGTAGGCCCGATCGAACACCGTGCTCATGTCCGCCAGGATGTCGATGTTCGGGGAGGTGGGGCGCTCGTAGCCGTAGCAGCCCAGGTGGTCGGCCCGCAGGGTGTCCACCACGATGAGCACGATGTTGGGCGGCTCGCGATCGCCCACCCGCCAGTCCCGCACGCAGCCGGCCAGCACGGCGACCAACAGCAAGGCTGACAGCAGGGCGAAGCGTCCCATGGGGCGCGGCGGCGTTGGCGGAGAGCAGCGCACGGGCGCTGACGGTATCCCGAAGCGCCGGGACGGGCGAAGCCCCGCCTTCCAGGGCGGAGACCAGGGCTCGTCCAGCGCAGCTTGTCAGGCGTATGCAGCCACCCGAGATAGACCTCCCCCCCGTGGAGCGGCTAATGGAGCCTCCCACGCCGCGTGCGCGGCATGCACGAGGACCGATGACCGTGGACCCCGCCTTCCTGGACATCGCAGCGGACCTGGCTCGGCGCGAGCCGACCCCCTTCTACGTCTACGACACCGCACGCCTGCGCAGCACCTGCCGCTCCCTGCGGGGCCTGCCCACCCGGGCTCGGGTGTACTTCGCCACCATGGCCAACGCCCACCCACGCTTCCTCGAGGTCATCCGCGAGGAAGGCCTGGGCGTCTTCGTCAACACCATGGGCCACCTCGGGCGGGCCCTCGAGGTCGGCTTCGAGCCTGGGCGCATCGTCTACACCGCCTCGGGCATGAGCGAAGCCTTGATGCGCGAAGTCCGGGCCACCGGCGCCGAGGTCAACCTGGACTCCATCGGCCAGGTGGCCCTGTGGCGGACCCTCTTCCCGGGCCAGCCCTTCGGGATCCGCTGCAACATCGGCGACCGCATCGAGGCGCGGGAGACCCGGGCCGGCTTCTTCGTGGGGCCCCAGAGCCGCCTGGGCCTGAGCGGCCCCGAGCTCGAGTCCGTCTTCGGCTCCCCGGACATCCACGGCCTGCACCTGTACGCGGGCACCGACATCCTGGACCTGCGCTACTTCGAGGCCGCCTACCGCGCCCTGCTGGAGCTGGTGCCCCACTTCCCGGCCCTCGACTACCTCGACCTGGGCGGCGGCTTCGGCGTCCCGGGGCCAGGCCAGGACCCCTTCGACTTCCACGGCTACGGCGCCCTGGTGGCGCAGATCATGGACGACGCCGCCGCGCTGGCCGGGCGCCCCCTGGACCTGGTGCTCGAGCCGGGCCGCATCGTGGGCGCCGAGGCCGGACTGTTCGTCTGCCGGGTCACCGACGTCAAGCCTCGGGGCGAGCGCCAGCTGGTGGGGGTCGACGCATCATCGGCCCAGTTCCCCCGGCCCCTGCTCTACCCCGACAGCGCCCTGCACCCCCACGCCTTGCTGCCCACACACGGCCGTGACCCGGGCCCACCGGTGCCCAGCCAAGTCTACGGCTGCTCCACCTACTCCAGGGACTTCCTGGTCTGGGACGGCGCCCTGCCCCCCGCCCAGCCAGGCGATCTGGTGGTCCTGGGCCAAGCCGGGGCCTACTGCGCTTCGCTGCGCACCGAGTTCCTGGGCTTCCCCCCGGCGCCGGAGCACTACCGATGATCCAGCTCGAGGCCGTCCGCGGCAAGCTCGCCCTGCGCCGCTTCTACCGCTTCCCGGCCCGGGTCTACCGCGACATCCCCCAGCACCGCTCCACCGAAGACGACGTGATGCGGATGCTGGTGGAGCGCAACTCCGCCTACCTCGAGCACGCCAGCGTCGACCCCTTCCTCATCAGAGACGGTCGCCGCGTGGTGGGCCGCCTGGCCCTGATCCACGACCGCAAGAACCCCGACTACGTTCAGGTGGGCTTCTTCGAGGCTCTGCCGGGGCTCGAGGGCTTGCTCGACGTGATCCTGCTCAAGGCCCGGGCCCTGCACCCCCAGTGCCCCAAGATCGTGGTCGGGCTGAGCGGCCACCTCAACTACGGCGCCGGCTTCCTGGTGGAGCCCCACGAGCTGCCCCCCGTCTTCGGGCTGCCCTGGACCCCGGCCTACTACCTGGACTACTTCGCGGCCCTCGAGCGCCACGACATGGTCAGCTTCCGCTTCGACAACCAGGGCTTCTACGACCTGCAGGCCGAGGCCGGCCCCGAGCTCGACCTGGGCGGCATCCACATCCGCACCATGGACCGCAGCAACCTGGCCCGCGAGGTCGACCTCTACACCTGGCTCAACAACGCCTGCTTCCAGGAGCACCCCTACTGGGCCGACCGCACCACCACCGAAGACTGGGAGCTGTTCCACCCCTTCCGCTTCCTGCTCAAGGAAGAGAACCTGATCTTCGCCGAGGAAGACGGCAAGCCGGTGGGCTTCCTGCTGTGGTACCCCGACTTCAACGAGCTGGTCCGGGGCGACGAGCCCCTGGGGCTGCGCCATGTGGCCCGGTACCACCTGCGCAATCCCATCCAGTCCGTGCGCTTGACCGAGATCGCCGTACACCCCGCATGCCGCAACCGAGGCGTGGTGCCCGGCATGATCATGCAGATGATCCGCTCGGTCCAGGCCGGCGGCTACCACTACACCGAGGGCGGC
Organism: uncultured Pseudomonadota bacterium; assembly: GCA_937912125.1. Lineage (GTDB taxonomy): Bacteria > Myxococcota_A > UBA796 > UBA796 > JAFGLY01 > CALDOK01. The sequence goes on along the minus strand of CALDOK010000390.1, from coordinate 63,682 downwards.
TTCATCTTCGAGCAGAACCAGGACAGCATGGGCATGACCCTGCGCTACCTGGCCAAGGCGTTCGGCGACGAGATCGAGCCGGCGCGGCGCTACTGTGTGTTCGATGGGGATCTGTAGGTGATCACGCGCTGGCCGCGAGCCGCCGTGCTCCCCCCCGCCTGGGACGAGCTGGCCGGCACCTGCTTCCGCACCCGCGCCTTCCTGGAGCACTGCGAGCGGCACAACCCCTGCCACCAGCGCTACTACGGCCTGTGGCGGGGCGCGGACTTGGTGGCCGGAGCCATCGCCTACGACCTGACCCTCGATGTCCTCACCTTCCAGAACGTCCGCAGCCCCCTGCGCATGACGGTGATCGGCGTGCCCTGCTCGGTGGCCTGGCCGGGGCTGCTGGGCAAGCCGGCTCACACCAACCCCCTGCTGGCCGCGGTGCTCGAGCGCGAGCGCGGCCTGGTGCTGGGGCTCAACAGCGCCCCTCGTCCCACCCTGCCCGGGCTGGTCCAGGGCCCCACCCTGCCCACCGTCGTGCTCGAGCACGAGCACGCCAGCTTCGACGCCTACCTGGCCGCCCAGCGCTCCGACTACCGACGTCGTCACCACCAGATCACCGCAGCCATGGCCGGGGCCGAGCGCATCGAGGGCCCCTGCGGCGAGCTCACCGAGCGCGGCTATGGGCTCTACCTGGGCGCCTACGAGCGCAGCGAGGCCAAGCTCGAGAAGCTCAGCCACGGCTTCCTGGCCCAGCTGCCCGCGCCCTTCCGGCTCACCCGCTTCGAGCGTGCCGGCGACCTGCTGGGCTGGCACATCAGCGCGGTGGAACCCGACCGCGCCACCTTCTTCATGGGCGGCGTGGACCAGGGCCTCAACACCGAGCACAAGACCTACTTCAACCTGCTGTTCGACGTGATCCGAGCAGGCATCCAGGCCGGCGCCCCCGTCATCGACCTGGGCCAGACCGCCGAGGTCCCCAAGCTGCGCACCGGGGCCACCCTGCAGCCCCGCGGCATGTTCGCCTGGAACCGCTGGCGCCCGGTGCGCAGCGCCTTGAGACAGGCTGCTCCGTGGCTGGTCTACGGCGAGGGCTTCGAGCAGCCCCGGGTGTTCAAGGACCACCCATGAGCGCAGAGCCCGGCCTGCGCGTCATGGCGGTGCGCCCTGCGCCCGCGGTCCAGACCATCCGCATGGACCGGGCCATGTGCTGCGAGCCCCTGGAGCTCGAGTACCTCTACACCGTGCTCACCGACCCGCAGCGAGGCCCCACCCACACCGTGGCCCTGTGGGACGGCCTGATCGAGCGGGGCAGCCCCCTCTCCACCGCCCGCCGACTGGGAGCCGAGGTGGTGCTCTTCACCGCCCACATCACCAACATCCCGGCGGTGCTGACCATGGCCCGGGCCATGAAGAGAGACCTGCGGCCACCCCCGAAGATCTTCGTGGGGGGCGTGCATGCCGAGGTCCTGCCCGAGCACCTGTTCGACCCCGCCATCGACGGGGTGCTGTTCGCCGACGCCCTGAACGGCATCGCCCGCCTGCTGCAGCGGGTGGCCCGGGGTGAGCCCTTCCAGGACCTGCCCGGCTGCGCCTTCCCGGGCGTCGACGGCGCCTGGCGCAAGAACCCAGGCCCCCTGCTCGAGCCCGCGGCCCTGCCCACGCCCAAGCGGCCCATGATGGCCGACCACGGCGACCGCTACAAGACCATGTACTTCCAGCCCTGCGCCTCGGTGAAGACCGCGTTCGGCTGCCCCGGCCCCTGCACCTTCTGCTTCTGCGCCCGCATGCACGGCGGCGGCTACGGCCCGCGGCCCATCCCGGCCGTAGTGGACGAGATCGCTGCCCTGGACGCGCCCTGTGTCTTCATCGTCGACGACAACTTCCTCACCACCCCAGAGCGGGTGGCTGAGTTCTGCGCGGCCATGCGGGAGCGGGGGGTCTCCAAGCGCCTGATCGCCTACGGCACCGCGGACTTCGTGGCCCGCCACCCCGAGCGCATGGCCGAGCTGCGAGACGTGGGCCTCGAGGCCCTGATCGTGGGCTTCGAGTTCGTCACCGACACCGAGCTGGAGGCCGTGCGCAAGCGCGCCCGGGCCGACGACAACACCGCGGCCATCGCATGCTGCAAGGCCCTGGACATCGAGCTGTTCTCGCTCTTCATGGCCAACCCCGCCTGGCGCCACGGGGACTTCGCCCGCATGGCGTGGTGGATCGTGCGCCAGGGGCTCTGCTTCGCCACATTCAGCACCCTGACCGTGCTGCCCGGCACCACCCTGGCTCGCCAGCAGGCGGCCGCCCAGGACGCCCCCCTGCCCCCCGCCGAGGACCTCTGGCGCTACGACCTGCTGCGGCTGCACCAGCAGCCCAGCCACATGAGCACCGCCAGCTTCTACCTGTGGCTCTTCCTGCTCTACATGCTGCCCGGCCTGCGTCTCCGCACCGGCTTCACCATCCTGCGCCGCTATGGGCTGTGGGGCGGTGTGAGGTTCGTGGTGGAGAGCGCGTGGACGGGGATCGAGTTCCTGGGCAAGCTGTGGCGGTGGCGCTGACGAGGCGGGCCACGCTCGAGTGCAACAAGGATCGCACCCAACGTTCCACTCCGGCGACAGGATCACCTCGAACGTTCCACTCCGGCGGGTCGGAACCCGAGGGGTGCCCCAAAACAGACGTTCTACCGTTCCCTCATCTTCCACCCGCACGGGAAGGAGGCGAAAATGGAACGTTCACCCTCACCCTCTCGCAGAAATGGAACGTTCGACTCTACCCTGGTTGCTCGCCCGCCTCTGTTCACGGCTCCCGAGGACCGCGCACAGGGGCACCGCCTGCGCAGGGCCGCCTTCGCTCCTGAGCTCCAGCGGAAGACGCAGGCTGAGCGGGGGCCTGCAGATGGACCACGGGCGGCCGTATACACCGCGCTGGACGCTGCCTCTGACCACAAAGAATCCGGCGCGATAGTCCAGACCCAGATGCACACCCACCACGCCAGCGCCGTGTTCCTCGCCACCCTGGCCGCCGCCTGCGCGCCCGCTCCGGACACCGGCCTGCCTACTCCGGCCCTCCACGGCATCCCCTTCGGCCCGGCCGACAGCCTGACCACCGCGCTGACCCCGGTGGACTTCGACGGCGACGGGACCCTCGATCTGGGCGTGGGCACGGGCAAGCACGAGCCGGCTCCCAACATGCTGTACACCAGCAGCGAGGGCGGCCTGCTGGACCTCGAGGAGCAGCTGGGCGAGGAGCTGGACTCCACCTTCGGGCTTGCTTTTGGCGATCTTGACCGAGACGGACGGATGGACTTCGTGGCCGCCAACGATGTCAGCTACCACAACCGCATCTGCCTGCAGCAGATCGACGGCGGCTTCGACTGCCGGGCCTGGTGGAGGGGTTGGCAGTCCCGCGACATCGACCTGGTGGACCTGAACGGCGACGGCCTGCTCGAGCTGATCTTCACCAACAAGTACCAGCTGGATCAGATCTTCTTTGGCGGCAACCTGGACTGGGAGCCGCCCATCTACGTCGGCCAGGAGCCCGACGGTGACTCGCCCATGCAGGCCTTCGGCCACCGGCAGCGCGGCAGCGTGGCCGCCGCCATCGGCGATGTGGATCTCGACGGGAGCCCCGACGTCGTGATCGCCACCCGGGAGACACAGCCTTCGGCGCTGCACTACGGCACCCCCGACGGCCTGGGCGAGACCCGCTACCTCAAGCTGGGCAGCACCCGCGCCGTGCTGCTGGTGGACGTAGACGACGACGGCGCCTTGGACCTGCTGGCGGGCAACCTGATGCAGCCCAACCTGCTGCTGCGAAACCGGGGCGACGGCACGCTGGGACCCCCAGAGCCCGTGGGTCCGCAGGCCCACAACACCTGGGCGCTGGGGGCGCTGGACCTGGACGGCGATGGCCTGCTGGACCTCATCGAGGGCAACGCCCGCGAGCCCGATCGCGTGCACATGGGGCTGCCGGGAGGCCGGTTCGACGAGCCCTTCGAGCTCGATGCCGTCGACAGCGACACCCGGGCCATCGCCGTGGGTGACTTCGACGACGACGGCGATCAGGACTTCGTCGTGGGCCGCTACGGCCAGCAGGACCTGCTGTTCCTGGTGGAGTGAGCGACCCCACGGGGCCTACAGCCCGCCCCCCAGGATCACGAAGACCTTGCCCACGTCGTTGTCGCCGGTCTCGTTGGCGTGGGTGGCGCCGATGAGCAGATCGAAGATGCCGTCACCGTCGATGTCTCCACCGCCGGCCACGGTGCGCCCTGCGAGGTCTCCGGTGCTGATGCCCAGCCAGGCATCGTCCACCTCGCCCAGGTCCACGCTGCCCCCCAGCACCAGCCGGCTGCCCAGCACCAGGTAGGCCTTGCCCTCGTTGGAGGAGCCCTGGCTGTTGTAGCAGGCGCCCACCAGCACATCGCCCCGAGCATCGCCGTCCACGTCCCCCGCGGCGTCCACGGACCCACCCGCCCGATCCCCGGCGCTCTCGCCGATCAGCTGAACGTCGGCCAGAGCCAGGCTTCCGGAGCTGGTCTCGCCCAGGGTGCCGCTGAGTACCAGGTAGGCCTTGCCCGCCAAGTCGCCACCGTCGCCGTTGCAGTCCGCGCCGATGAGCACGTCCTCGAGCCCGTCGCCGTCCACGTCACCAGCCCCAGCCACCGAGAAGCCCGCCATGTCGCCCGCAGCCTGCCCCGTGAAGCGGTGGCTGGCGTACCCCAGGTCCGAGGCGTCCACTGCGTCGATCTCCGAGCCGAGCACGATGTAGGCGCCGCCGGAGGCCTGCCCCGCCGCGTCGCGCCCGAAGGCACCGACCACCAGATCGGCCAGGCCGTCGCCGTCCACATCCCCGGCGATGTCGCTGCTGATGCCGGCGTTGTCGCCCTCACCCTCCCCCGCCAGGGTGAAGTTGGCCATGGAGATGGGCAGGCTGCCCGAGCCCACGGCGGAGCCCAGCACCACGTGTACGAAGCCCTGCATGTCGGAGCCCAGGGCCCCGAGCAGGATGTCGTCCAGCCCGTCACCGTCCACGTCGCCGCCACCAGCCACGCTGACCCCCAGCTGATGGGCACCAGCCTGTCCCACGAAGGTCCAGTCTGCGTCCGCCAGGCTGCGACTGCCCGCCGCCAGATCCGCGCCCCGCAGCAGGTAGACCTTCCCGGCATTGCCGGCACCGTCATCGTTCTCGTAGGCGGCCACCAGCAGGTCGGGCACCCTGTCGCCGTCGATGTTGCCCGCGGCCGCGACGCGACCACCCGCCCCGTCTCCAAGGGACTCACCCAGCAGCATCACGTCGGCCTCCTCCAGGAACACGGAGGCGCGACCCCGGAGGTGTCGGCCCCAGACCAGGTAGGCCTTGCCCGCGTCGCTGAATGCCTCGTCGCTGCCCGGCGCGCCGACGAACACATCCGCCAGCCCGTCGCCGTCGATGTCGCCCACCATCCGGCAGCCCAGGCCGGCGTAGTCGCCCTCGGCCTCGCCCACCAGCTTGATGTCGGCGTACAGCAGATCCGTACCGGTGGCGGGGTGCCCGCTGTCTTCGGGCTCGCTGTCCCCCGGGGGCCCCGTGTCGTCCTTGCGGGGTTCGTCCTGGGGCGTCACACCGCCGCTGGGGCAGCCCAGCAGCAACACCAGGCTGGCGATGGCAGAAAGGTGACTGGACCTCATGCTTCCTCCCCGGGGCGTGAGGCGAACCCACACCCGCGAGCGCAGGGGATCGGGGAAGCCACACCTGCCCACAGGATAGCAGCTTATCGCCCGGCGATGGCGTTCAATTCCAGATTCAGCACCTCGAGGCTGGCGGAGGCTTCCCGCACCCAGGGGCCCACGGCCCCTCCCAGACCCGCTACACTCGCTGGGCCGCAGCCCCGCACCCGAGAGCCCACCCACCATGTCGCGCGTCTTCAGCCACGAAACCCGAGTCCTCGCCTGCAGCAGCTGCGGCGCCCCGCTGGAAGCCATGCTGAGGGGTGGGACCGTCCTGTGCCGCTACTGCGGTGCCACCAATCTGCTCGCGGCGCGGGTGGAGCGCCCGGCGTTCCCCACCGAGCGCGCCGAACCCCTGGACGAGGCCGAGCGCACCCGCCGCCTGCGCGCGCAGGACGGCGAGCCCGCCGTGGCGCCGGACAGCATCCGGGGCCTGCTGGCCGAGGACGACTCGATCCCCGCCTGGAAGGTCCAGGAGGCCATCTCGGTGTGGCAGTCGGCCCGGGTGGAGGTGGGCGAGGTCGGCAGCTACGAGGCCGCCGAGCGGCTGCTGTTCCTGACCTCCGTGCTGGGCGCTCACTTCGAGGGCCAGGGCGAGCCGCTGCGGCAGCGGGCGATGCTCGAGAGCGCCCTCGAGGTCTTCACCCTGCCCAGGCACCTGCAGATCGCGCGGGGCCACCTGGCGCGCTCGGCGGTGCGGGCTGGGGACATGGAGGCGGCCGAGCGCTGGCTGGCTCCCTGTGACGCTCGCTCCGACGACCTCCAGACCGACTCGGCCTACCGCCACGCCAGGGCGCTCCTGGACACCCTCCGAGGCGACGCCAGGGCCGTGCTGACCACGCTGGGGGCCCAGGCAGACCAGGTCCCGCTGGTGGCAGGCCTCGGGGCCACGGCCACCCTGCTGCGGGCCCACGCCATGGAGACGCTGGGGGAGCGAGCGCAGGCGGTGGATCTGCTCGCGGCGGCCATGCAGAGGGGCCAGCGCGGGGGCCTGGACCAGGCCCGCGCGGGCTGCGGGATCCCCGCGCTGTGCCTGCACAGCTATCCCGAGGCCGCGCGCGCCCACCGCGCCGCCCGCGCCGAGGCCATCCGCGGCTCGGCCAGCGGCGGCACCGCCAGGATGTTGATCTGGATGGCCTGGCTGTTCGGCCTGATCGCGGCCGGGCTGATCGCGGCAGGCGTCCTCTGCCTGGCCATCGCCCTGGTCTCCATGATCGCCCCCGCCCTGGTCGGCGGCGGAGAGGCCGCGTGGTTCGCCGGCGGCACCGTGGCCTTCTCCCTGGCGGTCACAGGAGTCTCCCTCATCGGGCCGGGCATCGGCATGCTGTTCACCGCGGCCGTCCCGGGATGGATCGGCCACCGCATCAGGAGCAGAGCCCTCCGAGAGGCCGAGCGCATCGCCCAGGGGCTCGACCGTGACGCCGAGGTCATCGACAGCTGATGGACCCCGACGACCCCACCCGGGTCCGGCTGGAGCCCTGAGCCCGGGGCTCGATCCACTGGGGGGCCGGGGCCGCACCGATCTGGAATTGATAGCGCCTGCGCAATCCAGGACATCATCGCCGCCCCGCCGGTAAGCGTTCTGTAACGCCCACACCCGCTCGGGATGCTCCCCTGTGGGGCACGGTTCTTGCTCCTGCCCTCGTCCGAACCAACAGGAGAAGTCCATGCCCGATCTGCGCCCAGCTCATCCGCTCCATCCCACCCGCCTGCTCGCGTCACTCCTGCTGCTGCTCTTGCTCCTCCCGGGGCTCGCGGCCGCCGATCCCGACGCTCCGGATGGCGCCGTCACCCTGCCCCTCACCCACTGGGAACAGCTCCTGGACCGGATCGAGGAAGGCGAGCAGGCCCCCGTGCCCCCCGCCACGGTGGTGCGGGTCGACCGCCGCCTGGAGGGCAGCTTCATGCGGGGGGTGTTCACCGGCACGCTGGACACCCGCTTCCGCCTGCTCGAGGGCGCCGAGAGCGCCAGCCCGGACGCGGTGGTGCGGGTGACGGTACTGGACGCCGCCACCTCCATCGACCAGGTGCTGCTGGACGGCCAGCCTACCTCCCTGCTGCAGGAGGGCTCCATGTACACGGTGGGCGTCTCGGGCGCGGGAGAGCACAGGGTGCAGCTTCGCTTCTTCCAGGGGCGCGAGGACGACCGCTTCTCCCGAGAGCTGCGCTTCGCCCTGCCCCCCTCCGGGCCTACGGCGGTCTCCATCTGGGTGCCCGAGCAGGACATCGAGGCCCACCTGGCCGGCGGCGCCATCACCGCCACCCGCGCCAAGGACAGCGGCACCGACATCCAGGGTCACCTGGACTCCCGCGGGCTGCTGGACCTGAGCTGGACCCGCAAGGCCACACATCGGGGCGCCGGCGAGCTGCGGGCCGAGGCCAGCATGAACGCCCTGTTCACCCTGCACGAGGCGCTGGTGAAGGGCGTGGCCACGGTGTCCTACACCCTGCTCGAGGGCGAGACGGACCGCCTGGAGCTCGACCTGCCCCCCGACATCGAGGTGGTAGACGTCACCGGCGACGCCGTGCTGCAGTGGTACACCGACCAGCAGCCCGACAGCGCCCAGGGCCCCCAGCTGGCGGTCCTGCTGCGCTACCTGGTCGAGGCCGGCCGGAGGGCCGAGGGCCACGACCGCGCCACCCTGCAGATCCACTTCCAGTTCCCGGTGGATCTGGAGCAGCCCGTGCCCCTGCACCTCCCCATGCCCACGGGGGACGTCCTGCTCACAGGCGCCATCGGCGTGCAGGGTCCCGCCGGGCTCGAGGCGGCGGTGGCCAACCTGCAGCAGGCCGAGCAGCTCACCCTGCGGGATCTGCCCAGCGACCTGCTGGCCCTGACCCCCAACCCACTCCTGCTGGGCTTCTCGTTCCAGCAGCCCCCCAGCGTGACCCTGAGCCTCACCCGCCAGGGCGAGCTGGAGCTCACCAGCACCCTGGTGGACGACATCCAGGCCAGCACGGTGCTCATGGAGGACGGCGCCGAGGTCACCAAGCTGCGCCTGCGCATGCGCAACAACACCCGCCAGCACCTGGCCGTGCGCCTGCCCGCCGACAGCACCCTGACCCACGCGCTGCTGGACGGCCACCCGGTGCGCCCCGCGGTGCTGCTGGGCGAACCCACCACCGACGACGGGCTGGCCCACGAGACCCTGCTCCTGCCCCTGCGCCAGAGCGAGCGCAGCTCCGACGGCGGCGTCGTGATCCACCAGGTCTCCCCCGGAGAGACCCTGGGCGGCATCGCGCTGCACTACTACTCCGACTCCACCCGCTGGTACGAGATCCTCCAACACAACAGCGACCTGCTGGGCGCCGCCGAGGACCTCGAGGTGGGCCACCAGCTGCGCATCCCCCTGCCCCACGGGGTGGAGGAGAGCAGCTTCGTGCTGGAGCTGGCCTACAAGCGCAAGCAGCCGGACACGGGGCTGGCGGGCATACGGGACCTCAGGCTGCCCGGACTGGACGTGGACACCATCTCGGTCACCTGGCACCTGTACCTGCCCAGCCACCTCACCCCCCTGGGCTTCTCGGCCAACCTCACCCAGTACGACGCCATCCACTACGACCCCTTCCAGCGGCTCCTGGGGGTGGCTCGCCACGCCCTGCTGGGGGGAGACGCCTGGGCGGGCGGGGGTAGCTACGAGAGCATCCTCTCCCAGCGCAAGGCCATCTACCAGGAGGAGTCCAACCGCAAGCAGGGCGGCGAGGACGTGGTGAGCAGCTTCCCCCTGGTGGGCGAGCGCTACCGCTTCGAGCGCATCCTGGCGGGGGACGACGTGCCTCACATCGCCGTGGCCTATGTGGCCGACAGCATGCTGCCCTGGCTGCGCTGGGCCGCCCTGGCCGCCGCCTTCGGCTTGTGTCTGCTGCTGGTGGGCGGACGCAGCTCCCAGCCTGGCCCTGGCCGCTGGGTGCGTCGCGCAGGGTCCTTGCTGGGCTTCGTGCTGCTCTTCGTGCTGGCCCACCACGTGCTCGGCGTACACCGCCGCATCGTCTGGGGCTGCGACCTGGCCCTGGCCGTCTCCTTGCTGAGCGGCCTGGGTCGCGGCTGGCTCTCCCGCCTGCGCGCCGCCCTCTCCACCGGCCCCATCGCCCTGCTCACCTGGCGCAATGTCGGGCTGCTGCTGGGGCTGGAGGTGTTCCTGCTGGTGCTGCTGGGCTGGCCCTTGTTCGCCTCCTGCACGCTGCTGATCGCCCTGGCCATCGGGCGGGGGGTGTCCCGATGACCCGCTCCCTCTCCCGCCACCTCCACATCCTCTGCGTCACCCTGTTGGGTGTCCTTATGCTCACCGGCTCCATGACCGAGGCCCAGGACGAGGCCGAGTACCATCGCCAGCGCCAGGCCGTCGCCGATGACAACTTCGAGGCGGTCATGGGCAACAACGACTGGAGCCGGGTCAGGGCCCAGCGGCGGCCCGCCAAGTCCGCCGGGAGCGCATCGACCAACCAGCCCCAGGTCAGCCCGGCCTACGACGTCGGACAGACGTCCCCAAGCGCCGGTGCCGAGGTGGCGGTGCCCCTGCCCCGCTACGAAGCCGTGCGCTCCCTGGTCCAGGCCCTGGACCTGGCCGACGAGCAGCCCGAGGCCCCCCTGGTGGTGCTGGGCGCCTCCACCTACACCGGCGAAGCCCTGGACGGCGCCCTGTCCTTGAGGCTCGAGCTGGGCATCACCCTGGGCGCGGAGGGTCTGTGGAAGACCGTGCCCCTGGTGGGCGAAGAGGTCGTGGTGGTCAGCGCCCACGACAAGGGCAGCGGCGATGAGCTGCCCCTGTCCAGGCTGAACGGCTACCACGTCTGGCTGACCCCCGACGCGGGAGAGGTCACCGTGGTGCTGGACCTGCTGGTGCCCTCCCACGGCCGGCGCGGCTCGCTGGAGTACGACTTCCTGGTGGCCAAGACCCCGGTCACCCGCTTCGAGTGTGCCTTCCCCACCGCGGGCCTGGAGCCCCGGCTGCGCGCGGCCGTGCGCTCCGAGCTCACGCCTCACCCGGGCGGGGTCCAGCTCAGCGCCTCCCTCGAGCCCACCAGCCGCATCCACCTGGTCGGCTTCAAGGACGTGGGCGACGACCAGGGCCGCAAGGCCAGGGTCTACGCCGAGAGCCTCAACCTGCTGTCGGTGGACGAGGGCGGGCTCGACCTGTTCACCGTGCTGCGCTTCAACATCCTCTACGCCGGGGCCCAGCACTTCGATGTGCTCATCCCTCAGGGCATGGCCGTGGTGTCCGCCGACGGCCAGGGCGCCTTCCGCTACACCACCGAGCCAGTCGAGGGCGGCACCCTGCTGCACGGCGAGACCGCCTTCCCCATCCGCAACGAGTACGAGATCTCCCTGCGCCTGCGCCGGGAGCTGCCACGGGACAGCGAGGCCTTCGATCTCGAGCTGCCCCGCTGCCAGGATGTCGAGCGGGAGTACGGCTGGCTGGGGGTCGAGGTGGTGGGCAACCTGCGCCTCGAGGAGGCCGAGCGGCGCGGCGTGCTGGCCGTGGACGTGCGCCAGCTGCCCTGGGAGATGGTCCAGAGCGCCGTGAGTCCCATCCTGCGCGCCTACCGCTACCACACCGCCGACGCGGGCGTGCGCCTCGAGGCCCAGCGCCTTCCCGAGCAGGAGCCGGCCACCGGATCCGTCGACCTGGTCGAGGCCACCACCGCGGTCTCCCGCGAGGGCGCGGTGCTCACCGACCTGCGCATCACCCTGCGCAACCGCCTGCGCCACAGCCTGGCCCTGCGCCTGCCCGCCGGCATGGCCGTGCGGTCCGCAAACCTGGACGGCGAGCCGGTCAAGCCCGGCGTGGCTGAGGACGGCACCCTGTTCTTCCCCCTCGAGCGCTCAGCGGGCGGTCGTGATCTGGTGGCCTTCACCCTGCAGGTGGTGCTGGAGACCGAGCTGGGCGGCCTGGGCATGGTGGGACACCCCGGCTTCGAGCTGCCCGCCCTGGGGCTGCCCACCTCCACCGTGCGCTGGGAGGTCTACCTGCCCGCCAACAACGAGTACACCGCCCTCGAGGGAGAGCTCGAGCCCCAGGCCTACGCCGGCTCGGGCCGCTGGTTCCAAGGTGGCGTGGCCGACGGCGGCCAGCGGGCCTCGGGCCAGGCACTCGCCTCCCAGGAGCCCACCCAGAGCGCCGGCACCGGCGCCATGCCCGTGCGCATCGAGCTGCCCACGGAGGGCAAGCGGCTGTCCTACACCCGCTACTGGCTCGAGGCCGACACGCCCATGGAGCTGTCCTGCTGGCACCTTCGCTCCTGGCTGCGCCTGCCCATCACCCTGCTGCTCACCCTGCTGTTGGCCGGCGCCACCAGCCTGCTGGCCCTGCGAAGCCGTGGCCCCCGCAGCCCCTGGCCCCGCCACGTCGCCGCACTGGGCGCCGTCTTCCTGCTGGGCTGGGCCATGAGCGCCCTGGGGAGCTCCGGAGCCCTGGTGCTCGGCTTGATCCTGGGCGTGGCCCTCGCCGCCTGGCAGCGCGGGCTGCACCGCAGCCTGTGGTCCAGCGCCTGGAGCGTTGGCCTACAACTTCGCGGCCTCACTCAGCCAGATCGGGCGGTGGAGGATGGTGAAGGTGGCGACACCCCAGACCCCGAACCCACAGGCTGGTCCCAGAGCAGCCCCATCGGCCAGCTGGGCCTGCTGGCGAGTGCGGGGATGGTGGTGCTGCTGGCTGCGATCGCCCTGCTGAGGTTGGTGGTGGTGGTGACATAGAGCCATCCGTCGAGACGGCACGATCGCCGTACAGAACGAGATCCACGTGACACGGAGTCGAAGACGCCTGTCGCGCAACACCGAATCGCCGTCCTCTCGCCCTCGGACGCGGAGTTCACCCTAGGCACCAGGCGGTCGGTGCGCGGGGCCGCCCGCTCCGAGGGGAGCATGTCCGAAGGCGAGACACAGGACCTTTTCGACTGTTTGTATTTTTTTAGGTATGTGCTGAATTTTGATAACTCAGGCCAACGGGCCAGGGTATGAACATGGTGATCCCCCCACATCGCAGGTACGGTCTTGAGCTCCCACGCTCGGTGCTACCTCGTCGCCACGCTGATCCCGCTCGCCGCCTGCCTGACGGAGGACGACCCGTTCGGCCGCGGCGACGGCACGGGACCGGACACGGGAGAGTGGTCCACGCCGAACCTCGATCTCCCGTCGATCCATAGAGGAACGAACATACTCGTGATCCAGGCCGACGCCCTGCGAAGGGATCACCTACCGATGTATGGGTACGGGCGCGACACGCTCCCCAGCCTGGCGAAGCGGCCCTGGTGGGTCGTCCAAGGCGCCCAGTCCTCCGCGTCATGGACACCACCCTCGGTGGCCTCGCTGATGACGGGCCTCGACGTCCACGAACACGGCCTGCTGACGGCGTTGCCGGGGCAGGACTCGGTGCTCTACCCCGTCGTGGCGCCTACCTTCGCCGAGCATCTGTCGGACCAAGGGTACACGACCGGGCTGTTCACCGGGAACTACTTCATCACCTCCACTACCGGCGTGGGGCGCGGCTTCGAGATCGAGGTCATCGACCCTGCTGACCCCGGTGTGAGCAACGCCAGCGAGCTGGTGCCCCAGCTGCTGCGTTGGCTGGATGGGCAACCTCCGGATCAGCCCTTCTTCGCTGTTCTCCACGTCATGGATCCACACCAGCCCTACAGCCCGGAGTATCGAGACCGCGGTGTCTGGGCCGTCCAGGACGCGATCCCATTCGACATGGATGGCGACGACGACGTCCAGGGCAGCCAGCTGCGAGCGGCCCTCGGCTCGAGCGACCCGGAGGTCGCGGCCGCCGCCACGCGAGCCTTGGTGGACGTCTATGACGAGCAACTACTGGGCATGGACCGCGCACTGGAGGCGCTGCTGGTGGCGCTCGAGTCCAGAGCCACGCTGGCCAAGACGCTGGTGGTGTTCACTGCAGATCACGGCGAGAACCTCAACGATCGCGGGGAGGGCGGCTACGGACACATGTGGGAGCTGCACAGCGAGTTTGTGGACCTCCCCCTGATGCTGCTGCACCCGGAGTTGGAGCCAGGCACCAGAGGCTGCGTGATGGGCAACTACGACATCCTGCCCAGCCTGGTGGAGAGCGCGGGGCTCCCTCCGCTCGCGGGAACCACCGGCCGGCCCATGCAGCTGGGGTGCCGCCAGTCCGTCATGTCCTCTCTCTACGAGACCTACGACGGGTTGGCGCCAGAGCAGCTCGCAGCGAGGTCGCCGAGGGCCTCGCTGCGGTGGTACTGCGCCTGGGACCGCAAGATCGGGTTCGACCTCGTGCAGGACCCCGGCGAGACCACTCCTACGGATCCAACCATGATTCCTGGCGTCGCCGAGCTCGACGACCAGCTGAGGGCCGCCGCGGTGGCAATCGACGAGGCCACCGGCCTGGGAACCTGCCTGCCGGCCCAGTGAGCGGTGCGGATCGAGAGGGCTCGAAGGCCTCGCAGCCCCGTCGTGCAGCGCGGCCTGCAGGCGGGTGCAGGGTTGGTGGCCCTGGTCGCGGCGATCACGCTGCTGAGGCTGTTGGTGGTGGTGACCTGGAGCCTGGCGGCGCGACGGGATTCTGTCGCGGGCCTCCCTGCCACTCCGGGCGTCGGATATAGGCCGCCGATGTCCATCGACCTCACAGACTTCGAGTCCACCATCGTCCTGCGCTCCCTGACCCTGGAGAACTTCGACGAACTCATCGAGCTGTCGCTGCTCTGCTTCCCGTCCCTCAAGCCGTGGACCCGGGCAAACATCGAGAACCAGCTGGCGGTGTGGCCCCAGAGCCAGGCCGGCCTGTTCATCGATGGCAAGCTGGTCGCCAGCTGCGCCCACGTCATCGTGCACAGCGCGGACTACACCGACTTCAGCAACTGGAAGGAGATGTCCGACAACGGCGACATCCGCAACCACGATCCCGAGGGCGACACCCTGTACGGCATCGAGATCCAGGTGCACCCGGACTGGCGGGGCCGCAGGCTCGCCCGTCGCCTGTACGACCACCGCAAGGAGCTGTGCCGCGAGCACAACCTGGCCTACATGATGATCGGCGGGCGCCTGCCCGGGTACGCGGCCGTGAAGGACCAGCTCAGCCCCCGGGAGTATGTCGAGTCGGTCATCGCCAAGCAGCGCCACGACTCGGTGCTCACCGCACAGCTCTCCAACGGCTTCGTGCTCAAGCAGATCGTGGCCGACTACCTGCCCAGCGACGAGGACTCCGCAGGCTACGCGACCTGTCTGGAGTGGGCGAACCTCGACCACCAGCCGCCCCGTGCACCGAAGCACCGCCGGGCGACCCTGCCTGTGCGCGCCTCCCTGGTGCAGTACCAGATGCGGGCCATCGACTGCTTCGAGGACTTCGAGCGCCAGGTGACCTTCTTCGTGGACACCGCCAGCGACTACAAGTCCGACTTTGTCCTGTTCCCCGAGCTGTTCACCCTGCAGCTGCTCTCGCTGGTCGGGCCCACCCGGCCCGGCACCGCGGCCCGAGCCCTCGCGGGCTTCACCGAGCGCTACCTGGAGCTCTTCCAGGGCCTGTCGGTCCGCTTCAACACCAACATCATCGGGGGCTCCCAGTTCGCCGTCGAGGGCGACCAGCTCTACAACAACGCCTACCTCTTCCGTCGGGACGGCACGATCGCCGTGCAGAAGAAGATCCACGTGACCCCCTCCGAGACCAAGTGGTGGGGAGTGGTCGGCGGCGACACGGTCGAGGCGTTCGACACCGATCGTGGACGAATCGGCATCCTCATCTGCTACGACGTGGAGTTCCCCGAGCTCGGGCGCGTCCTGGCCGACCAGGGCGTGCGGCTGCTCTTCGTGCCCTACAACACCAACGACCGCTACGGTCACAACCGCGTCCGAACCTGCGCGGCGGCCCGGTGCATCGAGAACCACATGTACGTGGTCACTGCGGGCTGTGTGGGCAACCTGCCCTTCGTCGAGAACGCCGACGTACACTACGCCCAGTCGGCCGTCCTCACGCCCTCGGACGTGGAGTTCGCGCGGGACGGCATCGCCATCGAGGCCGAGCCCAACCTCGAGACCGTGCTGCCCCACGAGCTGGATCTCGAGGCTCTGCGCCGCCACCAGCGCCGCGGCACCGTCCAGAACTGGAACGATCGCCGCCGGGACCTCTACCGAGTGCGCTGGCTCCCGGGGCGTGAGGGTGAGCGGGAGATCTGAGGGGATCGCGGCTCGGTCGCGGCTGCGCCAGGACGCTACTGGAGCGTGCCGATCAGGTTGCGGGTGGTGTCGCAGGGAAACTGGATGCCCGCCACGTCGCCGAAGTCGTCGCAGTCGGCGCCCTCGCAGCTCAGGGTGCTGATGTGCTCGACGAAGACCGCGTCCGCTGCAGTCCAGTAGCCGTGCAGGTCGTAGCGGGTGGTCATGTCGGCGTCCATGCCGCTGCTCTCGCTGGTGTACTCGTTCAGCAGGCAGTCGAACACCGAGCCGTCCCAGCTGCAGTCGTAGGTGTCGGCCGCGACATCCCAGATCTCGTCCTCGAGGGTGAGGGCGATGGAGCCGGCGGCATCGTCGATGGTGATGTCGCCCGTGAACTCCATCACGTCGTCGTTGCGCAGGTCGCACCAGTCCAGCCCCCAGGAGTCCTGGAGGAAGTGGTAGCTGCCCGCGGTGGGGGCCCAGGAGTCCACCGGTTCGCCGGTGTCATCGCCGGTGTCGTCTTTGTCGCCGCAGGCCGAGAAGGTGAGCAGGCCGATGGCGAGCATGAGGTTCGAGAAGCGGTTCATTGGATCCTCCTCCGGGAGGCTACCACGGCGACGGCGTGAAGGCGGCCCTGGAGGGGCGCCTGGCCCGAATGCGGTGGAGGCAAGCGAGGCGCTCCATACCTCCCGTGGCGACCTCGTGGCTCTCAGCCGTGTCCGTTCGACTGAGGCAGGGCCGACTTTTCGCTGAGCCTGGATGACAGACCCAAGGCGAAGCTGCCACCACCACCCCACACCCCGGGGTGATAGCAGAGCGCCCATGGAACAACGCCGCGACGTCTGGGACTTCTGGGCCCCTCGCTACGAGGGCCTGTGGGCTCAGCGCTACAGCCTGGGCCCCAGCCGGCGGCTGCTCCATGCCCACCTCGACGCCGTGGCCCCCGGCGCCGGGCGCATCCTGGACGTGGGCTGCGGCGTGGGCCAGCTGGCCCAGGAGCTGGCCCAGCGCCGCCCCGGCTGCGAGGTCATCGGCTGCGACGCCAGCCCCGACATGATCGCCCGCGCTCAGGCCGACTACCGCGCTCCGAACCTCGGCTACTACCTGGGCCCAGTGGAGGTGATGGAGCGGGGCAGCGGCTTCGACGTCATCGTCTGCACCCACGCCTTCCCCTACTTCCCCGACAAGCCCGCCAGCATGGCCGCCATGGCCGCCCTGCTGCGCCCCGGGGGGAGGCTGCTGATCATCCAGGCCAACACCGAGAACGCCTACGACTGGGCCTGGCTGCTGGTGGTGCGCCTGACCACCACCCCCTCCCGCTACCTCAGCGCCGCGGGCCTGCATGCCTTGATGAGCGAAGCCGGCCTGACCCCGGGAGTGGTGCAGTCCGTGGACAAGCCCCGCTGGATCCCCAGCATCCAGCTGGTGGAGGGCATCAAGTGAAGGTCCTGCTGGTCCATCCCCGCGCCGACCGGGCCACCATCGGGCTGCAGCACGTGATGCTGGTGGAGCCCCTGGAGCTCGAGGTCCTGGGCGCCCTCACCCAGGCTCCCTTCGAGCCCGTGATCCTGGACATGCAGCTCGAGCAGCGCTCCCTGCGCTGGCACCTGCGTGAGCAGAAGCCCAGAGTGCTGGCGATGACCGGCTACATCACCAACGTGCCGGCCATGCTGCGGGCTTGCCGCCAGGCCAAGGCCATGATCCCGGGGATCACCACGGTGGCGGGCGGCGTACACTGCGAGGTCTGCCCCGAAGACCTGGACGACCCGGCCGTGGACTTCCGGGTGGTGCGCAACGCTACCCGCGCCTGGCCGGATCTGCTCGAGCACATCGCCGGCCAGCGCCACCTGCCCGCCGGCGTGCTCCGGCCCGGCCAGCCCCTGATCGAAGCCGAGCTGCCCGAGCTGGACTTCTTCTACCCTCGGCCAGCCCGCCACCTGGTGGAGCGCTACCGCGACCGCTACTTCTACATCTTCCACGACCGCGTGGCCCTGCTCAAGACCGCCTTCGGCTGCCCCTATCGATGCAGCTTCTGCTTCTGCCGGCGGGTCACCCGCGACCGCTACCAGGAGCGCCCCCTCGCCGATGTGCTGGACGAGCTCGAGGCCCTGCCCCAGCGCGAGATCTACATCGTCGACGACGACTTCCTGGTCAGCCGCAAGCGGGTCATCGCCTTCCTGGACGGGCTGACCGAGCGCGGCATCGACAAACACTGGCTGCTGTACGGTCGGGCCGACTTCATCGCCGACAACCCGGACCTGGTCGAACGTTTCCAGCGCCAGGGCCTGCGCACGGTGATCGTGGGCTTCGAGAGCTTCCAGGAGGCGGACCTCCAGCGCTACGACAAGGGCAGCTCCCTGGCCCAGAACGAAGCCGCCATGGGCGCACTGAATTGCCTGGGTATCGACTGCTTCGCCACCATCATCCTGCACCCGGACTGGGACCGCGCCGACTTCGCCGCCTGCGGGACCTGGATGCGGCGCATGGGCATCCGCTACGTCAACCTCCAGCCCCTGACTCCCCTGCCCGGCACCGGCTCGGCCGTGGACGACGAGGACCTGCTCATCCCCCGCAGCGACCTGGCCCGCTGGGACCTGGCCCACCTGATGGTCCAGCCAGGCAAGCTGTCCCAGGCCGAGTACTACGACCAGCTCATCAAGCTGTACATGGGCACCCTGTACAAGCCCAAAGACCTCTACGACTACGCCCGCCGCTACCCACCCCGCATGCTGGGCAAGATGATCGCCGGCACCTGGCGGGTGCGCCGCCAGTACCTGGCCAAGCGCCGGGCCGCGCGGAAGGCGGGCGTCTGACCCCCACGGGGTTCGGCGAGGAGCGGCCGAGCAGCAAGGCGCCCCGCACTACTGCCGGTAGACCACCAACGCGGGGGGTGAGCGGCACCCCGCAGGTTCGTGGTGATGCGGACCCGCCGAAGGCGACACGATGGCCCCCCACTTCGCCGCGGGGATAAGCCCCGCCCATGCCCACAGTCCTCTTCATCCAGCCCACCCAGTACGGCCCCGATGGGGCTCTGTGCAAGCAGAAGAAGATCCACCTGCCCGGGCTGGTCTTCCCCCACCTGGCGGCCATGACCCCCGACCACTGGCAGGTGCGCCTGCTGCTCGAGGTGGTGGACGAGGTGGACGTCGAGGCCGAGATCACCCGTGGCGTAGATCTCGTAGCCATCGGCGCCATGGGCTACGCAATCTACCGAGGGGTAGAGATCGCCGACGCCTTCCGGGCCCGGGGCGTGACCGTGGTCTTCGGCGGCTACATGGCCAGCATGGTGGCCGGAAAGGTGCTCGAACACGCCGACTCGGTGGTCATCGGCGACGCCGAGATCAGCTGGCCCATGGTGCTGGCCGACTTCGAGCGCGACGGGAAGCTCAAGCGCACCTACGACCACCCCGTCAGCGATCTGAACGACCTGCCCCTGCCCCGCTACGAGTTGCTCACCGAGAAGCCTCTGGGCACCATGCTGCCCGTACAGGCCGGGCGGGGCTGCCCCCATCTGTGCAGCTTCTGCTCGGTGGCCTGCATCTACAAGGGCCGCTACCTGCACCGGCCGGTGGACGACGTGATGCGGGACATCAAGCGGGTCAAGGAGCTGGGGTTCTCCGGCTTCTACCTGCTGGACGACAACATCGTGGCCAACCCGGGCTTCCTGGGTCAGCTGTGCGACCGCATCGAGCCGCTGGGCATGACCTGGTCAAGCCAGTGCTCCCTGAACCTGGCCCGCAACCCCGCGCTCCTCGAGCGGGTGGCCAAGTCCGGCTGCAACCTGCTGAGCCTGGGCCTCGAGAGCATCAGCCAGGCCGGGCTGGACGGCATGGGCAAGCCCTGGGTCAAGGCCGCCGAGCACGAGGAGCTGCTGGGGCGCCTGCGGGACGCCGGCATCATGGGATCGAGCGAGATGATCGTGGGGCTGGACTCGGACACCCCCGAGAGCATCCGGGCCACCCTGGACTTCGTCAACCGCGCCCGCATCGCCATCCCCCGCTTCTACATCCTGACCCCCATCCCCGGCTCGGCCTTGTACGACGAGCTGAAGGCCCAGGGGCGCCTGGTCACGGACGAGTGGGAGCGCTTCGACGGTTCCCAGGCCGTCCACACCCCCACCCACATGGGGGCCGAGCAGCTCACCGAGCTGTACTGGTGGCTCAACCGCCAGATCTTCTCCTGGCGCAGCATCCTGCACCGCACCCTGCTCAACCCCGCCGCACGCAAGCAGCCCGGCCTGCACCTGTTCGCCTTCGGGGTCAACCTGCACTACCGGCGCTACGTCATGAAGCGCGTGCCACCGAACATCTTCTAGCTTCGTTGGGCGTTCGTACTGACAGCTTCGCTGCGGTACAACGCCGAAGTCCTTCCGCGGCGAAGGAGCCCTTGCTCACCCACTCCTACAGCACCGGACTGAAGTTCCTCCGCCACATGGGGCTGCCTCTGGCGCGCCTCACCCTGCGCGGGCTGTTCAGCCTGAACCGGCACATGCTGTGGACCGTGCTGAGCCTCACGGCCTGGCGGGCCTGGCGCTGGCTGCCCGGGCTGCTGCGGGCGCGGCGTGACGGCATCGCCATGCCCGTGACCCTGCAGATCGTGGACGACATCCGCTGCGGCGCCCGCTGCACCAACTGCCTGTTCACCGCCTACCAGGTCAAGGGCGCCGGGCTGTCCCACACCGAATTGGACGATCTGCTCACCCAGGCCGAGGCCCTGGACATCGGCCACGTCTACATGATGGGCGCCGACCCCTT
Source organism: uncultured Pseudomonadota bacterium (assembly GCA_937912125.1). GTDB lineage: Bacteria > Myxococcota_A > UBA796 > UBA796 > JAFGLY01 > CALDOK01. The sequence continues at coordinate 43,121 of CALDOK010000390.1, read as the reverse complement.
CCACCGCAAGGACCCCGCAGCCTACCTCGACCTGCTGGCCCGCCACCGCCGCCAGATCTTCTACCTGTTCACAGAAGGCCAGCGGCTGAGCGACGAGCACCTCGACCGCATCCTGCGGGCGGGCAACATCGTGCCCATGATCAACATCGACGGGCTGGAGGCCGCCACCGACCGCCGCAAGGGCGCGGGAGCCTGGGCCGCGGTCAGCGCCATGCTGGGCAAGCTCCACGCCCTGCGCATCCCCTGGTTCGTCACCACCATGGTCAGCACCGCCAACTACGAGCACGTCACCTCCCCGGCCTACGTGCAGCGCCTCGCGGATCTGGGCGCATGGGTGCTGGCCTACCTGCCCTACACCCCGGTGGACGCCCACGCCGAGGCCAGCCTGGTGCTCTCGGACGCGCAGCGGGCCGAGCTGTTCGAGCGCTCCCTGGCCCTGAACGGCTGGCGGCGCAAGCTGGTGGTCATGGACATGCTGGGCATCGAGCAGCAGCTCACCTCCTGCCCCGCCGGCCTGCAGACCATCACCGTCTACCACGACGGCACCGTGGCCCCCTGCGCGGCCATCCCCATCGGCCACAAGGCCAGCAATGTGCGGGACAAGCCCCTGCGGGAGCTGTGGCTCCACGACCCCCTGTACCAGGCCCTGCGGGGGCTGGACGCGGGCCGCCGGGCCAGAGGCGAGGGCGCCCTGCACTGCCTGTTCTTCTCCGATCCCAGCTTCCTGTCGGCCTACCTGCACGAGCACACCGACGAGCTGGTGATCATCAACCCCGACGCGGCCCGCTGGATGCACGACAAGGCCGCCGCCGACAAGGGGGGTGCCTGATGGGAGTTCGGCTGATCACCGGCTGGCGCAAGCTCGGGATCGAGCTGCGCATGGCCGCCACCCTGCTGGTGGAGGGCGCCCGGCGCTGGGGTCCCATCGGGGTGTTCCGGGAGCTGTGGCGCTACCTGCGCGACAACCGCAACCTCTTCGTGGGGGCCGGCGCCCACTACATCGAGCTGGAGGACCGGGGAGAGGTGTTCGCGGCCAGCGCGCTGCCCCCCATCAACAGCAAGCGCTTCGTGGACTATGTCCTCGAGGAGGTCGAGAGCTTCAACCGCAAGCGGCTGGCCCCCCTGGTCTTCGCCCTGCTCTCCGTCTCGTCCCGCTGCCCCTACCGCTGCCGCCACTGCTACGCCCAGGGCGACCTGTGCGACGACGAGACCCTGAGTGTGGACACCCTCCTGCTGGCCATCGAGGGGCTGAACACCTGGCGCGTGCCGTCGGTGTTCCTCACGGGCGGCGAGCCCATGATGCGCAGGGACGAGCTGCCGGCCCTGCTGCGGCGCTGCCGGGGCATGCCCATCGCCTTCTGGCTGGTGAGCACGGGCTGGGGCATGGACCGCGCCTTCCTCGAGGAGCTCAAGGCGCTGGGCCTGCGCGGCGTGGTCATCTCGCTGGACTCCAGCGACCCCCAGGCCGCCATCCGCTCCAAGGGACACCCCGCGGCCTTCGACAACGCCATCGGCGCCATCCAGGCCGCCCACCAGGCGGGCCTGGTGGTCAGCGTCGACACCATGGTGCCCGCCGGCAGCCCCCTGCTCGAGCAGCAGGGCTACGACGCCTTCCTGGACTTCCTGACCCAGCACGGCGTGCACTTCCTCAACCTGTTCCCACCCCACCCCACCGGCGGCGCCGAGACCCACCACCTGCCGGCCCTGGGCGCGGAGGACGTGCACAAGCTCGAGGCCCTGATGAAGGCCAGCAACGCCCGCAAGGACAAGCAGCCCCTGGCCTACGCCGCGGTGGTCTGGGAGTTCCGACGCGGCTGCGTGGGCGGCCAGCAGTTCATCTACATCGACCCCACCGGCCAGGTGCGCGCCTGCCCGTTCCTGCGCCGCTCCGCCGGCAGCATCGAAGAGGAGACCCTCTCCGCCATCCTCACGCGCCTGCGGGGCCAGGGGGAGCAGCTCGGCTGCTTCACGGCCTTCGACGGGCTCGAGGCGGGGAAGAGGACCTAGACGCCCACAGCCGGCTCATCCCGCACATCGGCGGCTGCCACCACCTCACGCAGCACCGGACGGATGTCGCCCTCGACCTCGAGGTGCTTGAGCGCGTGGTAGGCCCCCAGGATGGCCCGGAAAAGCCCGAGCATCGCCGGATCCATGCGGGTGCGCACGAGCTGCATAGGGTGGCGCTGCTTGATGCGGCCGAACTCCTCGAGGAAGGAGTCCCTGCCGAAGTGGGTGCTGGCGCTCAGGGGGCGCGCCAGGGCACCGGCCATCTCCTCGAGCATCTTCCGGCTCTTGGCGTCGGGCTTGCTGATCCAGAACCCGGCCGCAGCGAACACGGCCTCCCAGTCGTGAGCCCCCGGGGTGATCAAGGCCAGCAGCGCATCCCCGATGCCGCGCACCCGCTCGGGGGCCAGCGCGCTGACCGCACCGAAGTCCAGCAAGCCCAGGCGCCCATCCGCGAGCACCACGAAGTTGCCCGGGTGGGCGTCGGCGTTGACCACACACCCGGCGAACAGAGGCCCGAACACGGCCCGGACCACCTGGCAGCCGAGCTCGAGGCGCTCCTCGATGGAGCCCGGGCTCGAGAAACGCTCGTACAGGGTGGGCCCCTCGAACAGGTCCATGGTGAGCACCCGCTGGGCGCAGAGCTCGGGGACCAGCGTGGGCACCGCCAGCTGCGGCCAGGGCGCCACCAGCTGGGCCACGCGCCGCTGCTTCTCGGCCTCGAGGCGGTAGTCCAGCTCGTCCATGGTCTCCTGGCGGAAGGCCGAGAAGTAGACCCGGGTGTCGAGGATCAGACCACCACCGCCCACGGTATCCGCCAAGCCCCGCAGCAGATCGAGATCGTGCTCGAGGGCCTCGGCCACCCCTGGGTACTGGACCTTGACCGCCACGATTCGGCCATCGGCCAGGGTGGCCCGGTGCACCTGGCCCAGGCTGGCCCCGGCGAAGGGCTCGCGCTCGATGGTGGTGAACAGGGCGTCGGGCTCCCCTCCCAGCTCGCTGGAGATCACCGCAGCCACCGCGTCCCAGCTCAAGGCGGGGGCCCGGGAGAACAGGTTGCCCATGCGTAGGCGCACACCCTCGGGCAGCCCGTCAGCGGCCTGAGCCATGATCTGCCCGACCTTCAGGGACCCGGCCTTCATGTCCCCCAGGGTGGAGAACAGGGTCTCGCCGATGCGCTCGCCGTCTCCCTCTCCGCGGCGAAGCACATGGCCCGCCAGCTGCATGCCCGTGCGAGGGCCCAGGGCCGCCAGGCGGGCGAAACGCCGCAGGCGCCCCGCGGTCACACGGTCACGGGCCATCATCGATCTCCTCGCTGCGCTGCAGCCCTGGCGGAGTCCAGCTCCCATCACCGTCCACGTCCACCCGGACGGGGTTGGTGAAGGCGAAGGGCACATAGCCCGGCGCCACCACGCTGTAGGTGCCCCCCACGAGCATGTCCTCGGCATCCACGGGCCAGCCAGCCTCGGCCAGCAGCCAGGCGTCGCGCTCGAGCTCGAGCACCACGGTCTCCACGACCTCTGCCGCCGGCCCCTCGTCGCGGGGGCGCCCGCCGAGCTGGCTGCGGTGCACGACCCGGCCATCCTGCACCAGGCGCAGCTCGTGTACAGGCACCCAGGGTGCATGGCGGATCCGGATGACGGCCTGCAGGGGCTCGTCGCCGGGGATGAGGAGCTCGCCCAGGCCAGCCCGCTGCTCCCCGGCCACCAGCTCCAGCTCCACGAAGGGGCCGGTGGTCACGCTCACCTGGCCCGCCCGGGCGGCGCGCAGGGCCTGGTCCAGATCGGGCTGGCCCCGGGACTCTGCGCCGCTGTGGATGACCGTGAGGGGCAGGCCCACCCGCTCCACGGCCAGGGCGTGGGAGTCGCTTCCGCCCACCCCCGTGAACGCATAGCCTTGGTTCAACAGCGCGAACCAGTCCAGGCGCAGCTCCCTGTACTTGATCAACCCCATGCGGTTGACCACCTCGAGGGCGTCGAAGTCCATGGCCGTGGTGCGGCCGTCGTCCGCCAGCTCGAGCATCCAGGCGTTGGCGCCCTCCCCCACCGGCAGCGAGCGGTCGTAGCCCAGGTTGTTGAACAGGGCCCAGGCCTGGTCCTTGGGGCGCAGATCGGCGCGAAACTGGATGCCGCGGGGATGGGCCAGGGTGAGCAGCAGCTCCTGGCCGGTGGCCGGGTCGGGGTTGTCCACCTGCCGCGCACGCCACTGCACGATGGCCTGAGCGGGGCTGCCTGGCCAGCGGCTGGGAGGGGCCGCCGAGCCGCCCACAGGCCAAGCCGTGATGTGCCCCCAGTCCCAGTTCTTGCCCATCCTGGAGCGCATGTCGGCCTCGATGCCCGCCACCAGCAGGGGCGTCTCCGCCACCCCGTCCAGCCGGGCTTGCGCCAACTCCGGCCGAGCGATGCGGTTGTGGTCGGCCAGGACCACCATGTCCAGGCCCGTGCTGGCGTAGTCGTCCAGGCGAACCCGCTCAGGCACGTAGGCGTCGTAGCTGGCGCCGGAGTGTACGTGGCTGTCCATCGTCCAGGCGCCAGGCAGATCCACCACCCGGGGCAGACTCAGGTCCAGATCCACGTCGTCGTCCAGGTCCAGCTCCACCACCGCCACCGCGTCCTGCAGGCCGCGGAAGGCGATCAGCCGGTAGTGGCCGGAGTCCAGACGCAACTCGCCGACGCCGTCCCGCACGAAGACCGCGTCCAGGTCGGCGTTGCGGGGCTTGCGCTCCGTGCGCCAGCCGCTGCGGTCCGTGAGCTCCACCGCCCCCTCGCGGTCGCGCACGGCCACCCTGGCGTTGACCAGCTGGCCCGAGCCATCGTCCACCCGCAGCCGCACCCGGTGTTCGCGAGGTCGGGTGACGAAGCGGCTGGACAGGGTGCGGTCCAGGGGCCCTGGACGATCCAGGTGGACCTCGAGCAGGTGCTCGCCCGGCGCGAGGTCAAGCAGCGGCAGGGTCGCCAGCAGCTGCGCCCCGGGCTCCGCGTCGCTGTTCTTGCGGCGCCGGATCATGGCCAGGGGGTCGTCGAAGGGCTCGCCGTCGAGCTCCATGGAGTAGCCGACGTCCTTCCAGCTCAGGGGCAGCAGCACCACCACCGGAGCCCAGTCGCCCCGCAGCGTCGCGTCGGGCTGGGGGCTCTGCACGCGAGGGCGAGGCTGCTCGCAGGCCGCCAGGGTCGTGCCCGCACCAGCGAGCGCACACAGCAGGACATGGGTTCGCGTGCAGCGCAGGGTCCACCCCGAGACAGGCCGAGAACACCCGCAAGGTAGCACCACCCCATCAAGCTTGCTCCGCCGACGTCGGGGGACATGACCCCGGCCACAGCGAAGGCCGCTAAGCGCTGAGCGCTGGCCGCATGGCGCTGGGGGTCACCACCAGAAACTCGAGCCCACACCCCTCGTCGCTGGGGCCCACAGGCGAGACCGCCAGGCACTCCACCCCATCCAGGGCGATGCGCAGCGCGCCTCCACCCGCGGGGACCTGCTCGAGGGAGGCCGGCGAGAGCGTGATGTAGTGGATGTTGGCCGTCGCGCCCGACCTCACAACAGCGCTCAGTTGCGGGGCCCAGCCGGACCGGGAGTAGATAGAGACGTTCATGGTGCTGCCTCGGGAGACCGGAATGTCACTGATTGTCGTTATTCTACGGGTTTTCCCCTAGAACGCAACCAGGCATCGGTGAGATGAGGCGTTTTTATTCCTCGGCAGTGTTCGCCGGGGCCGAACTACAGGCAGCTGTCGTTGGTGGCTCCGGGCGTGCCGTAGTCACCGGTGGCTCCGATGGCGGTGGTGGACACGCACCAGTTGCCCGGGTCGTCGTTGCTCTTCACGTCCACGAGATCGTAGTGGAGCGACAGGCTCTCCCCCGCCCCCGTGGCGCCGCTGGCATAGGCCGCGGCGGAGTCCAGGATGCCGGCGCCGTTGGCCACCATCAGCTGATCGCCCGTGTTTCCAAGGGCCACGGTGGAGCCGTAGTAGCCGTCGGGGGTGAAGCCCGTGTAGGCCCAGGTGGCGCTGTCGCCGATGGCCACCACGATGGTGCTGCCCGCCGCCATGACCGCCGAGCCCAACACCGTCGCGGTGTTGCCCCCGGCGTCCTCCACGGTCAGGCCGTCCAGATCCACCGAGCCGCCCGAGGCGTTGTACAGCTCGAACCACTCGCAGTCACTGTCGTCGCAGTAGGCCGGGTTGTACATGATCTCGGTGATCACCAGGTCGCCCACGACCAGATCGTCCACGCAGGCGTCGGCGGTGCAGACCGGCGCGGTGTAGCCCACCAGATCCGCGGCGTAGCGGGGCAGGATCTTGAACGCGCCGTAGCTGTAGGTCAGCAAGCCGGTGATGGAGGTGAAGCTGCCCCCCCAGGCCAGGTGGCCGGTGAAGGCGTACAGGGCATCGTCGATGACCACCCCGTCGTCCACGGACCACTCGCCGTTGCCCAGGTCGCTGTCCTCGACGTCCACGCCCGAGATCGTGACCAGCACGCCCTCGTAGCGCTCGGCGATCAGATCGTCGGCCAGGTCGGTGGTGGCCACGGGGGTAGCCGCGGGCAGGGTGGCGCCGGTGTCGAGCACGATGATGTCGGTGCTCGGGGCGGCCACGACGATCTCGGTGAGATCGAAGTACTCGGCGACCGTACCGGACACCACCAGCTCATCCCCCTCGAGCACCGAGGAGCTGTTGGCGTAGACCCAGACGCCGTTGTAGACGCCGGCGGCGTCGGCCAGGTAGAAGCCGGAGCTGATGGCGTCGTGCATGGCCCAGCCCACGACGGTGACGGGGCTCCCATCGGGGATGACCCCGGTCTGCACCTCTGAGACCAGGCCCCACGCGCAGGTGGTGCCGGGGTTGATCCCGGCCTGGCTGTCATCGCAGTCGGTGTCATCGGCCACGAAGCCCGGGGGTACCGTGCAGGCCATGGTGGCGGGGTCGTAGAACCAGCCGTAGCCGTCACCGTCGGCGTCCTCGTACCAGGGCAGCGCGTCCACGGCGTCACCCTCGTCGGCCACACCGTCGCAGTCGTTGTCGAAGCCGTCGCACCACTCGTCCGCGCCCGGGTAGACGGTGCTGTCCGAGTCGTCGCAGTCGCCATCGTCGGCCGCGGTGCCGCTGGGCTGATCGCAGTCGGGGTGAGCCTCGATGTGGCTGGCTGTGTTGCCGTAGCCATCTCCGTCGTTGTCCATGTACCAGCGGATCGGCTCGACCCCGTCGGCCTCGTCCACGTCGCCGTCGCAGTCGTCGTCCGTTCCGTTGCAGGGATCTTCGTCGGCGCCGGGGTTCACCCCGACCTCGAGGTCATCGCAGTCGGTGTTGTCGGCGACATAGCCGCTGGACGGCTCGCACCCGATCTCGGAATAGCTGGTGCCGCCGTAGCCGTCGTCGTCGTAGTCCAGGTACCAGGTGGGGGCGTCCACGGCGTCGGCGTCGATCTCGCCGTCGCAGTCGTCGTCCACCCCGTTGCACAGCTCGTCGGCCGCCGGGTTGACCTCAGCGTCGCCGTCGTCGCAGTCCGTGGCGTCGGCCACATGGCCGCTCACGGGCTCGCAGCTGGCCAGGGCCTGGGCAGTGTTGCGGTCGCCGTAGCCGTCGCCGTCGGTGTCGGGCAGCCAGGCCGTGGCGTCGATGGCGTCGCTCTCGTCCACCTCGGCGTCGCAGTCGTCGTCGATGCCGTTGCACAGCTCATCCGCCCCGGGGAACACGGCGGGGTCGCTGTCGTCGCAGTCCACCGTCGCGTCGTGCCCATCACCGTCGGCGTCCACAGGGGGCTCGCCGGTGTCCTCGGGAGCGGCGGTGTCATCGGACTTGGTGAAGCAGCCCACGGAGAGGGCGAGGGCCAGAAGAAGGACGGTCTGAGGGCGCATGAGGGCTCCTGAAGCAGCTGGAGACTCAGCCGTATCCGACTGAGTCTCCACGGGCTGAAGACGAAACTACTCGGCGGCAGCGGCCTCGGGCACGCCGTCGCCCAGCGCTGCCACGATGGCGGCGTTGTAGGCGTCCAGGCTGGTCTGGACCTGGGCCATGCGGGGGGCGTCGTCCTCGTCGAGGGTGCCGGTGAAGTAGCCGACCAGGGACCAGCCCTGGGTGGCGTCGGGGCGGAACTCGAGGTGCCACTGGGTGTCGAAGAGCGACTCCTTGACGATGCAGGTGTTGCCCTCGCACTTGGTGCTGGAGGAGCAGATCTGACCGATGGCCTCGACGGCGTAGTCGCGCACGTCGCTTCCGCTGACCCACTCGCTCTTGAGCTCGCGCTCGTCCATGATGATGTAGTAGTCCTCGCCCACGTACAGGCCCTGGGAGGCGGCGATGTGGGGCTGGAGGGCGGCCCAGATGGCGTCCTCGTCGTCGATGGGCAGCTTGAAGGGCGCGTCGCCCTCGCAGACGATGCTCTCCATCTCGTCCACGGCCAGCTCGCCGAGGCCGTCGGAGGAGCCGCCACCGTCGGCGCTGCCGAAGGCGAGGATGGTGAAGATGCCGAGGGCGGCGAGGCAGATGGCGTTGCGCTGGAACATGGAGGACTCCGGTTTGGGTGTGCCCACCTGATACCCGCGGGCTCCCGAGCGGCGCTACGGCTCCGCGGGGGTCTGACCCCAGGGTGACACCTCGCTGACCCCGGCCTGACCCTGGCGCTACCGCCCGCACCCCGAGGGGGGTTCACGCACCGGCTCCAGCGCCGCCATCAGGTCCCGCTGGGTGGGGTGCGCATCGGCCAACTCTCGGAACTCCTGGCGGTCCAGGATCTCCGCCACGGGCAGCTCGGCGAAGACCACCACGGGCAAGGTGTAGCGGGCCTCGATGAAGCTCACATCCAGCTCGATGGCTGGATCGAGGGAGCGCACCGTGGGCAGCCGATCGTAGGCCACCGTGAGGTCCACCAGCTTCACGCCCAGCACGGTCCAGGCGATGGGCCTGCCGGCCATGTCCTCACCAAAGGGGATCATGAAGCGCAGGTCCTCGGCCATGCGCGGATCGGTGGGCCACGCGTCGAGCCAGGCCAGGGTCTCGTCCACCGGCTCCTCTGCGAGGGCCGGCAACCCCAGGTCGGCCCGAGCGATCACCGCCGCGTCCCGGTAGACCCGCTGGGCCTCGCGCAGATCGGCGGCTACCGCACCCTGCTCCCAGCCCTCCCAGGCCTCGCCCGTGTGGGGTTCGAGGACGGCGGCGAAGAGGAAGTCGTAGGCGATGGACGAGCGCTCGTAGTGGGAGGGAAGCGGCTCCACCCGCAGGTCGGGGGCCACGGTGACCGCGACGCGATCGGACCAGGCCGCTCCGATGGCGGGCAGCTGCAGCGACTTGATGTGGGTCTCCCGCCGCATGGCGATGGCCGCCTGGAAGGCCTTCTCGAGGCGCTCGGCGTACCCCGCGTCGGCGTGGAGCACCTCGGCCTCCGGCAGAGTGAGCAGGGGCTCGAGGGCCCACTGCTGGAAGTCGTACCAGCCGCTGTCCTCGCGGGGCGAGAGGCGGACCGTGCCGTCCTTGACGGAGCGCACGAACAGCTCCATGGTGCGTGGCCCCACCATGGCGGTGCCCCCGAAGCGCGCGATCAGCTCGGACTCGCGGCTGGTGGCCGGGGGGAGCAGGGCGACCTCGGGGGGCAGCGCGTCGGGGTCCAGGTCGAGCACCCCCGGCACCCGCGAGGGGTTGGTCAGCATGGCCTGCAGGGCCAGATCCCAGCGCAGGGTCTCGGCCAGTGCCGGCTGACGCGCGAGCAGGCCGTGCAGTCCCAAGGCGACCGCACGCTCGTCGGCGACGCTCATGCGCAGGGGCGTGAGCAGGAAGCGATCCCGCGCGAAGATCGCCGCGAGATCGGGGGCCTCGCTGTAGATGCCGAGGGGCTTGGCACGGCGCGGCTGGTCTTCGAACGCCTGCACCAGCCCGCGGGCCTCGGCCATGATCTCGAGGGGCACCCCCCAGGCCGCGGGGTCCTGGCCCCCCAGCAGCGCGGCGGCGACCAGCCAGGCCAAGGTGGCCCGGCCCTCCGATCCCTCCCCAGGACGCGCCAGGACGGCCCGCACCATGGCCTCGATCCAGGCCGCCCGATCCGGAGCCTCGTGGCGCTCCAGCGCGGCCACCATGCGGTCGTCGGCACCCTTGCTCAGCTGCAGCAGCAGCTCGAGGCTGGGCAGCACCGGGCTGGCGGCGGCGGCGACGGCAGCGGCGAAGCTCGGATACAGGCGCGGGTTGGACGGGTCCGCGCGCAGGATGCCGTTCATGCGCTCCGGATCGACGCTCACAAGGGGGGAGAGCAATTCGTCGCGGGGGGACGAGATCACAAACGTGGCCCCACGGTCGTCCACCTCGAAGCGCGGTGGCGGCAGCGCGGCCTGCTCGACAGGGCGCTTCACACCCAGGAGCCCCACACGCAGCCCCACGGTGGGCGCGGCACGCGTGGTGCGGTCGGCGTGGGTGCCCAGCATGTGCAGCCGGCCGCTCTCCGCTGGGGCCGTGGGGGCCGCCGCCGTGGAAGGGGCTTGGCCGAAGGTCACCAGCTGGAACTCGGAGTACTGGGCCTGGCCCGCCGAGTACATCAGCGGCCGCAGCGCCTCGAAGTCGATCTCCCGGTCCACCAGCAGCCACAGCTCGCCGCGGAAGTCCCGCTCCTCGATGAGCATCCGCTCGCCCTCGTCCTTCCAGGCCTCGGCGCGCTCCAGCAGGGCGTCGTACAGGGGCATGGCGAGCTGACCCTTGCGCTGGTCCTCAGGGAACTCGCCGGCCTGCACCGGCAGGTCGGTGACCGCCTCGAGGGTGAGCCGGGAGTCCTCACCGAAGTCCTCGAAGCTGCCCAGGGGCGCGACGCGCACCCGCTCCGGCGTGACCACCAGGGCCAAGCCATAGGCCGGGACCAGCGCCCGTAGATCCTCCACCACCGACGTCTCCGGGACCAACGGGGCCACGTGGAGCAGGGGATCGGGAGGGGCGCAGGAGGCGAGGATCAGGACGGGGATCAGGGGCCAGTGCATGGATGCTTGGTATCCCGCTGAGGCGCCACGGTTCCCTGGGCAGCGCGGCCTGGGTTCAGTACAAGTCCACGCGCAGGGTGAACTCCCCGCTCAGCGCCGCGCCCCCCTCGTCCACCCAGGTGTCGGCCACGATCAGGTAGCGGCCAGGAGAGATGGCATGGTCGAAGTCGGTGTGGTCCCGGGCCACGCAGGCATCGGGGTCGTCGCCCTCGAGCAGGTGCACATCGATGTCCACCGGCTCGTCGCAGTCCACCTCTACGCTCAACGTGCCGTATTCGTCGGTGGTGAGCAGCCAGACCAGCTCGGCCCCACCCTCGTCGGCCTCGGAGCAGTTGTAGACATCGAACTGCTCGGTCCCGGCGGTGGCCGTGTTGGCGGTGGCCTCGAAGGGCAGGTGATCGATGCGGAACGGGCAAGTGTGGCTGCCGTCGTAGGTCGCGCAGGGCTCCCAGACCTCGGGGTCGATGTCGCGGGCGTCCACCAGGAAGTACTGCACCTGGGTGCCCTCGCTCTCCCAGGCGTCACCGATGAACGCGGTCCAGGTGTCCATCCCCGGGATGGTCTGGCAGCCGGCGGACCAGTTGTCCACCGTCGCTGTGCCCAGGGGCGCGTCCACCGAGGCCATGTGGATGTTGTGACCCGAGCCCTGCCGCTCGTAGTCGGTGGCGGAGTCTGGGGGCAGCCAGCCGTTGCGATCGGAGTCCCAGTGACCGTTGTGGTTGCTGTCGTCGATGCTGTGGTAGCCCCACTCGGCGACAGACAGGGCGTTGTAGTCGCGGTGCCAGCCGTCCTGGTGGGTGTAGCGCCGGTTGGGTCGCAGGCTCGAGGAGCCGTTGGTGCCGAAGTTGTAGTCCCCGGTGTCGGTGTTGACCGGGTACTCGCGCACGTGCTTGCCGTCGCCGTCCTGCCACAGCAGCACCAGGGTGTCATTGAACAGGTTGGGGGCGTTGCCATGCCAGGCGAAGGTGCCGGGGTAGACACCCCGCAGGCCCAGCACCGTGCGACGTCCACCCGCCGTGACCGCCGCGATGCCGGTCGTGAGCTCGGCGATGTCCAGGTAGAGTTCGTAGGCTCCCGCCTCGTCCAGCCACTCCACCCCACGGGGGGTCTCGAAGCAGCGATCCCCGCTCCAGTCCTCGGCCCGCTCGAACAGAGGCATGTCGTCGCTGTAGCTCGGCATGGTCAGATCGGGCATGGGCGGGGGCGTATCGGATCGGTCCAGCGCGAGGGCCCAGGTGCCCGCCGGGGCCGGCTCGGCCCAGACCACCGCGCCCTGCACGTCGAGCCGCCGACGGGACTCCCAGGCCGGGGCGACCAGGCGCGGCGGTGGCACCAGGGAGAACTGCTCGGCATAGTCGAAGTCGCAGTCGCCATCCGCGTCGGCGTCGGCGTCGGCGTCGCTGTCGGCGTCGGCGTCGGTGTCCCCGTCAGCCTCGGCCGTGTCCACGGGGCCGCTGTCGGGGTGGAAAGGCTGGAGCGGCCGGGCGCCCGCGAAGGGGTCGGGATGGCAGGCGGCGAGGGCGACGAGCGAGAGGGTCCAGCGCATGGTGCTCCCTGGGCAGACCCAGCCTATCCCGAAGCCCAGGCAGCCCGGGTCAACACCTGTCACGCACCGGAGCACTACCACTGTGCATACCGAACAAGGAATATGACCATGCGCAGCTGGCTCATCCTGTTGGCCACGGCCACCACCGCCTGCCACCCCGACGACAAGCTGGACACCGCCGAACCCCTGGCTCCCGCGCCCTGGGCGGGCTGGACCGCCAGCTGGCAGCCCTGCTCCCTGGTCGAGGGGGCCGACGACGGCCTGGCCGAGTGCTCGGCCACCCCCATGCCCCTGTTCTGGGAAGATCCCGACGACGACAGGACCATCGAGATCCATGCCAAGCGACTGCCCGCACAGCAGCCCGCCGACAGGCAGCTGTGGCTGCTGGACGGCGGCCCTGGCGCCTCGGGGCTGTACGACTTCCCCGCGCGCATGGCGTACATCCAGGAGCGCTACCCCAGCGCCGAGATCTACACCCTCGACCACCGGGGCACCGGCTACAGCGAGCGCCTGGGCTGCGACGCCGAGGGCCTGACCACCCCGTCGGGAGAGTCCATCACCAGCAGCGAGTACCCAGGCTGCATCGCCCAGATCCAGGACGAGCTGGGCGACCGCCTCGAGGCCTACACCTCCACCCTGTCCTCCTACGATCTGGCGGCGTACATCGAGGCCACCCGCAGCGCCGAGGCCCAGGTCTTCGCCTGGGGCGGCAGCTACGGCTCCTACTGGGCCCAGCGCTACCTGGCTGTGGCCCCCACCCAGGCCGACGGCGTGATCATCGAGGGCATCGCCCCCACCGACACCACGCTGATCCTCTCGGAGCCCTACACCAACCTGGCCGCGCAGGAGCTGTTCAGCCGCTGCGGCCAGGACGAGGTCTGCTCGGGCTACCTGGGCGACGACCCCTGGGCCTCCCTGGGGGCGGCCCTCGAGCGCATGGACAAAGAAGACCACTGCACCTCGTCGGGCTTGTCCTCGAGCCTGGTCAGCTCCCTGCTGGCCTACCTGATGTACAGCCGCTCCGGCATGGCGGTGATCCCCGCGGCCGCCTACCGGCTGGACCGCTGCAGCGCCGACGACGAAGCAGCCCTGGTCAACCTGTACTACGCCCTGTTCGGCGATGGAGGGTCCTGGGACATCGAGGCCTACTCCATCCTGCTGCAGCACCACGTGATGTTCTCGGAGATGTGGGCCCACCCGGACTTCGAGGGCGTGGATCTGGACGCCTGGTACGACGATCTCTACGACGAGGCCCTGGTGGTCAAGGGCTACGGCCACAGCAAGCTGGAGATCTACGAGCAGTGGCCCCTGTACCAAGACGCCAGCTGGGACGACCGCTGGGCGCAGACCGAGACCCCCATGCTCATGCTTCAGGGCGAGCTCGATCCGGTCACTCCCCACGCCCTGGCCCAGGGCGTCACCGAGCACTTCGACGGGGCCCATCAGCACTGGGTGAGCTTCGAGCACAGCGCCCACAGCACCAGCTTCGACACCCCCGTGGTCAGCGACGACAGCGAGGAGCCCTGCGGCTTCCAGCTGGTGCTGGGCTTCATGGCCGATCCCACGGCGGCCCTCGACCGCGCCTGCGTGGAGCGCACCCTGCCCATCGACTTCGACCCGGGCCAGTTCTACGCCGAGCACTACTTCGGCACCGAGGGACTCTGGGACTGAACTCCGGACAGGCGGGTGTGAAACCCGCCCCTACACGGGTGCGCTGGACTGCGGGCCGCCCACCGCGGCGCTACATTGGCCCCCTACCCGGAGGTCCCGTGTACCACACCCTGCTCATCGGCCTGCTCCTGCCCCTCGCGGCCCAGGCCGATCTGCCCCCTCCGCCCATCGTCAACGGCTCCGCGACCCAGGACTACCCGGCCGTGGGTGCTCTGGTCATCGTCCAGGGCGGCTCCATGTACGGGTCGTTCTGCTCGGGCACCCTGGTGGACCCCAACTGGGTCATCACCGCGGCCCACTGCGTCGAGGCCGTCAACGGCGACTACAGCCGCTACGACATCTACTTCGTCATCGGCCGCGACCTCACCCGCGGCCAGGTCGACGACTACGCCGAGGTCACTCGGGCCATCGAGTTTCCGTCCTGGAACCAGACCACCATGGCCGGCGACATCGGCCTGCTCGAGCTCGCTGGTTCCGGCATCCGCAGCGTCACCCCCATGCCCGTCAACAGCGACAACGTCACCAACAGCTGGGTGGGCGACGACATGCGCCTGGTGGGCTTCGGCATCACCCGCGACCACGCCAACGACGGCGACATCAAGCGCACCGCCGACGTGCCCGTCTGGCAGTACGACAGCTCGTTCATCTACACCTTCGACGAGCCCGACGGCCAGAACGCCTGCTCGGGCGACTCGGGCGGGGCCACCCTCGAGATCGTGGGCAGCAACAGCTTCGAGCTGGCGGGGGTGATCTCCTACGGCTTCACCACCAGCGGCGGCCAGCCCTGCGTCGACGGCGGCTTGGCCAGCAGCCGGGTGGATCGCTACCTGTACTGGATCGAGGAGTACGTGGAGCTCGAGGCCGACGCCGACACCGACGCCGACTCGGACTCCGACACCGACAGCGACGCCGACGCCGACGCAGACGCAGACGCTGACGCTGACGCCGACGCCGACACCGACCCCACCTGGGACACCGGCATCGACGAGCCCAAGCGACCCTCCGACGTCGACCCCAGCGCCACCGACGGCTGGCTCGGCGGCTGCAGCGTCAGCCCGCGCCCCACCCAGGGGCTCGGGTTGCTGCTGGCCATGCTGGGCCTGAGCCTGGCGCCCCGGCGCAGGCGCTAGTCCGAGGCCCTGGGTGGCGCTGAGCCCCCGGGACATCCGTGGGCACGGTCCGCGGAGCGCTGAAGGGCTCGGCCTGTCCCCTGCGACGGCCCACAGAGGGGCCTCACCCTCACCTGGATCAGATCTCAGCCAGTGAGGGTCGGACCGAGAAGCCCGAGCGCGCTATTCCATAGAATCTTCGACAGATCCCTGCCAATCAACGCCCACTTCAGGAGAACCCCGATGTCCGACGACGCGGTCAATATCACCCCCGGGATGCAGCACTACATCGACAAGGCCGCCAAGTACCTGGCTCAGCGGGACGACTACATCCAGAACACGGTCAAGAAGTGGAAGTTCGACACCATCGCGGTGCACG
Source organism: uncultured Pseudomonadota bacterium (assembly GCA_937912125.1). Taxonomy (GTDB): domain Bacteria; phylum Myxococcota_A; class UBA796; order UBA796; family JAFGLY01; genus CALDOK01. The sequence continues at coordinate 27,463 of CALDOK010000390.1, read as the reverse complement.
GGCTGTACTCGGTCCAGGACGCCATCGAGGACTACCAGGGCGCCATCATCGAGCCCATCTTCATGTCCTCGAGCCAGGCCTACCGGGACTCCGACGAGATGGCCGCGGCCCTGGCCTACATGATCCCCACCTGGTGCTACTCCCGCATCGCCAACCCCAGCACCTACTACTACGAGTGGGCCCTGGCCCTGCTCGAGGGCTACGGCTTCGACGGCGAGACCTCCTGCTGCTCCACCTCGTCGGGCATGGCCGCCATCATGACCGCGGTGCACCCCTTCCTGGTGCACACGGGCAGCGACGCCTTCGAGCCCCGCAACTTCGTGGCCACCGCCCAGTGCTACGGCGGCACCTTCCAGCACTTCACCATGCGCCTGCAGCACGAGCGCAACATCGAGGTTCGCTGGGTGCTGGACCCCACCGACCTGGACGAGTGGGCCAGCAAGATCGACAAGAACACCCGCTTCCTCTACGGCGAGCTACCCTCGAACCCCCAGCAGGGCTTCTTCGACATCCAGAAGGTCGCCGACCTGGCCCACAGCCACGGGCTGCCCCTGATCTGCGACTCCACCGTGGCCACCCCGGCCCTGCTGCGGCCCATCAGCCACGGCGCCGACATCGTGGTGCAGTCCGCCACCAAGACCCTGACCTCCTCGGGCTTCGGCCTGTGCGGCGCCGTCATCGCCCGCAAGAACCTGGTCAGCAAGCACAGCGACGACGCCCTCAAGGCGGACTTCGCCCTGAACGTCAAGTACCTGACCAACCGCGACAACGGCCCCAACCTGCACCCCATGCAGGCCATCATGACCCTGAACGACATGCGCACCCTGCGCTCCAAGGTCGACATGATGAGCCGCAGCACCATGGCCGTGGCCGAGTTCCTGCAGAACCACCCCAAGGTCGAGAGCGTCCAGTACCTGGGCCTTCCCGACCACCCCCTGCACGAGCTGGCCAGCCGCTACATGTGGCTGGTGGATGCCGAGCACGACGCCCAGTACGGCAAGCCCGTCAACCGCTACGGCCACCTGATGTCCTTCTGCGTCAAGGGTGGCGCGGGCAACACCCGCGACTTCTTCGACGGCCTGCAGCGCATCTGGCGGGCCACCGACCTGGGCCGCATCAAGTCCGTGGCCACCATCCCCGCCATCTCCACCCACCAGCAGCAGGGCGAGGAAGGCCGACAGCTGGCCGGCATCCCCGCCAACATGGTGCGGCTGTGCGTGGGCGGCGAGCACCCCGACGACGTCAAGGCGGACCTGGACCAGGCGCTCAACGGCATCGGCAAGAAGTAGCGGAGAGCCCGATCGCGCGGGCTACCCCCTCGCCTTCGCGCGGGCGGCCGCCGCTGCACGGCGACGGCGCTCTGCGTCCGGGTCGGGGTGCTCCGCAGCAGCCCTCGGTCGCGGGTGACCGCCGTCCAGGGCGTCCACCTCCGCGCTGGCGGCCGCGGCCAGCTCGCGCTCGCGCCTGTCCTTGCTGAGCCGATCCAGGATCTCCTGGGCGTGATCGATGGCCTCGGCGCCGTCGTCGTGGCCCAGGGCACCAAGAGGACCGACCACCCGCAGGCTGCGATCCAGCTCCTGGCTCAGCTCGTCCAGGTGGGCGCGCTCCCGCTTCCAGGCGGCGGCCCGCTGGCGGGCTGGAGAGAGCTCGTCGTCGCTGGCCTCGAGCAGCGCCTGGGCCAAGGCGGGGCCAGCGGACTCCAGCCGCTGGGCGGCCTGAGCCAGGGCCTTGACCTGGCCCGCGCGGGGATCGGCGAGCACCTTGGCGGCGCGCGGGTCCAGCAAGGTCTCCGGCTTGGCCGCAGTGACTCCGCCGAAGGCTGCAGAGCCCACGGCCCCCAAGCCCGCCAAGCCCGCCGCGCCGGCCACGCCCTTCTTGCCCTTCATACCGAGCACCGCCGCCAGCACCAGGGCCAGCAGCCCCAGCACCGCCAGCAGGGGCGTGAGCACCGCCGCCAGGCCGCGCACTTGCTTGGCGGTGGGCTTGGACTCCGCCCAGCTCACGTCCTCGGCCGCCTTCTGCAAGGCCGGAGTGAGCTGCACGCGCACGGGGAGGAGGGGGGTCATTGCGACATTCTAGCGCGAAACCCGGTCGAGGTGCTCACAGCTCCACCACCTCCACCCAGCGCCGATCCCCAGCGCCGCTGGCGGTGAGCACCATCAGCTCGTGCCGCCCAGGCTCCGGCCGCCACCAGGCGGAGCCATCCGCCTGCGCCGTGCCCACCAGGCGTCCGTCCACGAACCATCTCAGCTGGTCCCCAGGCCGCTCGTAGTCCGCCACCAGGCGGAGCTCCTGATCGGCGGGATCGAGCCCAGGCGCCAGCACCACCCTGGTCCCAGCCGTGGGCCTGACGATGGCCGGTGGGGACGCCCCCGCGAGCCCCTCGCAGCCCGGGGCCAGCGCCGGAAAACGGTCCTCCACTCCGTAGCGCTCGGCCCGCCACCGGCGCAGCTCCCCGGGCTCGAGGGTGTGGACCTCCCTGCGGGTCTCCCGCCCGGCGCGGCAGCCCGGCCCCACCTGCTCGCCGGAGACCACATCGATCTCCACCTCCACATGCAGGGCGCAGCTGCGCGCCTGCACCGCCCCACGCGGGACCCATGCATCGACGGCGTGGGGGCAGTGGGGCCCTGCGGGCAGTCCCGAGAGGGAGCACACGCGGATAGGCACGAGGTCTTCGGGCTGCGAATCCGATGGGCCGGAGCCAGCGTCGCCAGGGTCGAGGGCCTCGAGCAGATCGAAGAGCAGCGGCGCCGCCGCCAAGCCCCCCACCAGGTGGGCGCTGCCCTGACCGTCCAGGTTTCCCAGCCACACAACCACGGTATATCGAGCGTCCGAGCCAGCGGCCCAGGCGTCCCGGTGGGCCGCGCTGGTGCCCGTCTTCCAGTGGATGGACCCCGCGCCCGGCCGCAGCTCGGCGCGCTGGGGAAAGTCCGGGCGATCCCGACCCTCGAGGATGCGGCGGACCAGCCACGTGGCGCCCGGGGAGAGCACGGCCACCCCAGGGGCGGAGCCCGGCCGGCCGGGCGTCCAGCGCAGCGCACGGGCTTGGCCGCCCTGGGCGAGGGTGGTGTAGATCCCGGCCAGCTCGAGGGGGGTGAGCTCCGCGCCGCCCACCGCCAGGGAGAGCCCGTAGCGCGCCGGGTCCCGGTGCAGGCTGTGGACGCCCGCGGAGCGCAGCACCCCCAGCATGTCCTGCACCCCCACCCGGTCCATCAGGTCGATGAAGGGCAGGTTGAGGGACTGGGACAGGGCCTCGTCCAGCCGCACGGCACCCTGGAACTCTCCGCCGTAGTTGCGCGGCTCGTAGCTGCCATAACGCCGGGGCAAGTCCAGCACGCGCTCGCCGGGCAGGGCCAGGCCCAGGTCCAGCGCGCGGGCCAACAGGACCGGCTTGAGGGTCGAGCCCGGCGAGCGAGGCACGTCGAAGGCCGCCATCTGGGCGCCGGTGCGGCGGCCGTAGAAGTCGAAGCCCCCCACCAGGGCACGGATCTCGGTGCTGGTGTGATCCACCACCACCACCGCGACGTCGTGGATACCCTGGCGGCCCAGCTCGGCGCGGGCGCGCGCCAGGATGGACTCCACGGTGAGCTGCGCGCCCCGGTCCAGGCTGGTCACGACGTCGCTGCGCTCTTCGGCCTGGTCCCGCAGCCAGCGGCTGGCGTGGGGCGCTTCGCGGGGCATGGCGCGCAAGGCCGTGGGCTGTGGACCGCCGCGCACCCGCGCGAGCAGAGCTGGGCCCTCCCCCGGCTCTGTCGCCATCACCCCCTGCCGCACCAGCCGCTCTGCAGCCCGGATGCGCGCCTGCCGCAGGCGGGCCTGGTTGCGAGGGCGGGGGTAGCGGGCGCAGGGGTCCTGGGGGATGGCCAGCAGCGTGACGATCTCCTCGTCGCTCAGCTGCTCGGGGCCGTGGCCGAACATGGCCCAGCTCGCCGCCTCGACCCCCTCCAGGTTCCGGCCGAAGGGGACGAAGCTCAGGTAGGCGGCCAGGATCTCGGGCTTGCTCAGGTGCAGCTCGATCTGCATTGCCCGCAGAGCCTCGATCAGCTTCGAGCGCAGGGTGCGGGGGCGGGGCTCGAGCACGCGGACCAGCTGCATGGTGAGGGTCGACGCGCCGGAGACCACCCTGCGCGCCGCCAGATCCTGGCTGGCAGCCCGGACCACGGCGATGGGGTCCACGCCGGGATGCAGCCGGAAGCGCCTGTCCTCCAGGGCCAGCAAGGCGCGGAGGTAGGCGGGATCCACCTGCTGGGGATCCGCCGCCAGGCGCCAGCGATCGTCCGGTGCCAGGAACATGGTCGCCGGCTGACCGTCCCGGTAGCGCACCACCGTGGAGGGAGGCGCAGACAGCCGCGCGGGCAGGGGCGCCCACCAGACAAACAGCGCAGCCGCGAGCCCCAACGCCGCCAGGACGCCCATGGGCGCCGAGCACAGCCAGAGCCAGCGGCGGCGGATCAAGGCGCCCCCACAGCGCCCGCCGCGGCGATCACCAGCGGCACAGGCGCGGTGCGGGCCCGCAGCTGGGGCTCGTACATGGCCTCCACCAAGGCCCCGGGCCAGGTGAAGCTCCCAGCGCTCACCACCCTGGCGGCGTAGACCAGACACACGGGCTTGGGTCCCAGGGTCCCGAAGGCCGCGACGCGGTCGTCGCGCAGATCGCGGTGCTCGAGGCTCCAGCCCGCGAGCTCGGCGGCCCAGGGAGGCAGCTCGGCGCCGGACAGGGCCGGGTTCTCGATCTCCCAGCCCGCGGGCAGACGCTCCACCAGGGCCACGTTGTGGGTCCTGCCCACCGGGCTCGCCAGCACCAGCTGCACGTAGACCAGCTGGCCCACCACCAGGGAGGCAGGATCGAGCGCCCTGCCCTCTTCATCCCGCAGCGCTCGCGTCACAGACAGGCCCGCGCTGATGGGCAGAGCCCCGTCCTTGCGCTGGCCGTGGCTGTCCACCACGGCGAAGAGCCCCGCGGGCAGATCGGCAGGCGCCTCGAGCAGCAGGCTCTCCACGCCCGCGGCCCCGACGAGGGACCACCGCGAGGGCTCCTCGGCCGACACCGAGGCGTCACCCAGGCGCAGGTCCAGGCCCCACGCGCGGTCGGGCTCAGCGCGGATCAGGGGCGAGAGAGCGGAGAGCGCCCAGGCCAGCTCCTGGGTACTCCTCCAGCGCGCGTCGCGCCCGCGCAGGCCGTCGGCCACGGCCTGGGCCAGCAGCAGCCCCCCGTCCTGCAGATCCAGGACGCTGTGGTAGGTCGTGAGGACCAGGCCCTGGGTCCGCAGGGGGGTGCGGAAGGCCTCTCGCTCCGTCCCCTGCAGGCCCGTCACGAAGCCGGAGAGATCCGCCAGCTCGTCCTGGTAGCGGTGGTCACCCGCCAGGTACACGGCCGCCATGAGCTGGTAGCGCGCCTCGCGGTCGCCGCGGATGGAGTGGAGCTGGGCCCGCGCCTGGGCGGGCTGGCCACGGCCGGCCAGAGCCAGCACATAGTGGGCGTAGGCGGTGGCCGTGCTGGGCTTGGCGTCCAGGAGCCGCTCCAGGTAGTCCAGGCCCTCGGCGATGGTCTGCTCGGGCACTGCATGCCCCTGATCGCGGGCCGTCATGAGCACATGCAGCGCATAGGCGCTGGCCCAAGGCGAAGGCGTGGAGCTCCCTGGCCAGTAGGCGAAGCCCCCGCTGTAGGTCTGCAGCCGCTGCAGCCGATCGATGCCCTGGCGCACCCAGGCGTCCACGGGGCGACGCGCCACGAGATCCGGCGCGATCTGCTCCAGCATGGGCCCCAGGGCCAGCAGCACGTGGAGCTGAGAGCTGGTCTGCTCGAGGCAGCCGTGGGGGTAGTGGAGCAGGTCCTCGAGCTTGGCCAAGGCGTCGGCGTAGGGACTGGCCGTGACGTGGACCTCGGTCAGGTCGCTGCCCTCGACCCAACCCGTCAGCAGGGGGCTGAGCTCGGCGCGACCGGGCTCGAGGGCGACCACCTGCACCTCGTGCTCGGTGGGCAAGGGAGCCATCAGGGGCAGGTCGACACTCTCGTGGCTGCTCAGCTCGCCGCTGTCGGCCTCGAAGCGCAGGCGCACGGCCCCGCGCCCCGCCTCGGCGAGCACAGGGAACCGGACCGAACCCCGCGCACCCGGCGCCAAGGTCAGGCGCTGCTCCCAGGGGCCTGAGGCGCGCACGGCCAGTTCATCCAAAGAGTTGTCCTCGAGGGACTCCACCACCAGCCGGACACGGACCTGCCGGGGCGCGTCGGTCAGGTTGCTGACCGCCACGGGGATCTGCACCAGATCCCCCGCCACCAGGAAGCGCGGAGGGCTGGCCTGCAGCAGCAGCGGCTCGCGCACGGGGACACTGCCGTGGCCAACGGCCACGCGATCGGCGCTGGCGGCCACCGCCACCACACGCAGGGCGCCGTGGTAGCCGGGCACGGCCAGGCGCACCGTGGCGCGACCGCTGGCGGGGAGCTGCACCACCCCCGACCAGAGGGCCACCGGCACGATGGCCTGCACCCGCCCCTTGCCCATCGCAGCGTCGCCGCCGGGGCTGCTCACCGCCGCCTGGGAAGGGAGCTCCAGGGTCCAGCCCACGGTCTCGTAGGTCGACACGCCCAGGGCCCGCTTGCCGAACAGTGCGCCCAGCGGATCGGGCACCGGGTGGCCGGTCAGGGACAGCAGCCCCTCGTCCACCGCAGCGACCACCACCGAGGCAGGGCCCTTCACCCCGCGCAGCTCCACCTCCACCTCGAGCATGCCCTCCGGCGCCACCTCGTCGGGCAGCCCAAGGGTCAGCTCGGCCTGGAAGCGCTCCGGGAGCACCCGCACCGAGCGCGTCCCCTGGGACCGGCCGGGCAAGTAGCTGTCTCTGGAGAGCTGGTGCGGGTCCTGGACCAGCAGGGCGGAGACATAGACGTTGGGCGCGAAGTCGCGCACCGGGAAGCTCCAACGCGCCTCGCCAGGCTGCACCCGCAGCCACCGGTGCTCGGTGACCTGCCAGGTCTCGGCGGTGAGCAGCAACCAGCCGGCCCGGGGGACCTTCACCGACACGGGCACACGATCGCCCACCCGGGCCTGCTCTGGAGCCTGAAGCTCGAGCCAGCCCGGGCTGCTGGGGCCCGGCGTGTGGTTCAGGCCGCTCTCACCCCAGCGGTAGCGCTCGCCCTCGAGGAGCAGCTCGGTCCGGGCGTCGCCCGCGCGGGCCACCACCAGGTAGCCCCAGGCGGCCTCGGAGGGGGTGAAGTCAAAGCTCAGCGCGCCCTGCTGGGGGCGCAGCTCCACCTGCTGCTCGCTGGCCCGTCGCACCCAGCCGCCGTAGTGAAACTCCTGGCTGCCCTCGTCCCAGGTCCAGGAGCTCTCGTGCTCGAGCCGCAGGACCTCCACCTGCACAGGCTCTTCCTCGCCGGTCAGGGGCCGGCCGTTCCAGTCCACCACCAGCCCCTGGATGTGCACGGGCTCACCAGGCCTCGCCCGGGTGCGATCCGCCTGCAGCCCCAGGTAGCGACGATCCGGGTGTACAGGCAGCGAGAGCCACCCCTTCGAGCTGCGCCCGGTGGCCCCCTCGAACACGTCCGCGCGCACCCGGAGCCGCGCCGAGCCCGGGAGCGTCCCCACCGACGAGGCAGCCGGGCAGGACAGTTCGTTGTGGCCGTCGGCGTCCAGCGTCGCCTCCACCCGAGCGAGATCCTCGGCCCACCAGCGGGCGCCAGGCAGCCGGGCGGGCCCGTAGTGCAGCTGGCCGTTGTGGGCGGGAGCGAAGTCCGCCTGCTCCAGGCTGCAGCTCAGCTCCACGCGGCTGCCCGCGGCCGGGCTGCCGAACAGCCAGCGCGCGTCCAGGGCCACCGCCGCGTCCTGATCGGGCAGCAGGCCCGCGGCCGTGGCCGCCAGATCCACATCCATGCGCTCGGGGGCGATCTCCTCCACCATGAACGAGGCGCGCCCGATCTCCCGATCAGCCAGCTCGAGCACCGCGTGGTAGCGGCCGGTCCGGGCGAAGTCCCGCAGGCTCAGGGTCTGCTCCACCATGCCGGCGGCGTCGCTGGACGCCGTGTCACGCCGCAGCTCGCGCCCACCCGAGTCCACCCAGCGCAGCGCCACCGGCAGGCCGGCAGCGGGCGCGCGATCGTCGTCCCCGCGCAGCAGGGCGGCCAGGTGTACAGCGTCGCCAGGACGGTAGACGCCGCGGTCCGTCCAGGCGGCGGCGCGGATGGACGCGGCCGCCAGGAAGGGCTCGCCCTGCACGTCCCCGCGGGCCTCGAGCTCCAGGTCTTCCAGCTCGAGCATGGTCAGGTCAGAGCCGCGACGGGCCACGAGGGCGAAGGCGGGCTCCGGGTCCACGGGGTCGGGGGAGGCGTGGATGCGGCAGCCGCCGGCGGCATCCGTCAGGCAGCCGCCGAGCACCTTGCCGCTGCGCCGCACCAGCTCCACCCGCACCCCCTGCTGGGGGCCTCGCCCGTGGGTGTCCAGGACCCAGACCAGCAGGTCGTCCCCACCCTGGTCGTCGCCTGCAGGCCGCTCGCTGCGCTTCGCCACCAGCTGAAGATCCGTGAGCAGCACCCGCACCGCCGCGCGGGCCTGGCGGTACCTGTTCCACTCGCCGTAGCTCGGTCCGGCCAGCCCCGTGTCGTCGTCGGCCTCGCCGGGATCGGCGTCCCGCCCGTACACGCTGACCTCGTACAACCCCTCGCTGGCGTCGGGCAGTGACGCCCCCAGCTCGATCCAGGTGACCGCAGAGCTGTCGGGGTCGCTGGACAAGCTCAGCTCCCGCTCCAGCACCAGATCCGAGGTGCGCCCGCTCGCGGTCTCGCTGCCGGTCATCCAGAACAGCAGGTTGTCCTTGGGGACATGGCGCACCTGCAGCCGCGCGGCGGGCACATTGCGGTGACGGATGCCCAGCCGCGACAGCGCATTGCGGGGCAGGTAGCGGCCCTGGGCCAGGAAGGACAGCCGCGGCTGCATGGCGGGGATGGCGAGGGTCTGCTGCAGCGCGCGGCGGAAGCTGCCGCCGTCCAGAGTGGGCGTGCCCGCCTGGATGATCAGCTCGAGATCACCCTGCTCGAACGGGCCATAGACCAGGAAGCCGCCCCGGGTGGGGATCAGCTCCAGGGCCAGGGCTGGCTCGGTGCGCACGAGCTCCTCGCTGGCCGAGAGGTCGGGCATGCAGCGCTCCGAGACCTCAACCCGGCCATCGTCGGTCCAGCGGCTGTGGGTCTCGCCAAGCGCGTAGTCGCGGCAGAGCACCTCGAGGTAGTGGCCTTCCGCGCCCTCGTGGACCACCACCGCCTGGACCACCACCGGGGCCGGATCCGTGACCAGGGTGACCGCACGGCTCGTGGGGGCGGCCTCCACGTCCGGTGCGCCCTCGCAGGTGACCCCGCGGCGCAGCTCCACTCTGGCCGAGGCCACCACCGCATCGGCCCAGGCCCCCGGGTCCACCGGGACGTGGACCGTGACCACCTTGGGTTGATCCACAACCCGCTGCAGCTCCACATCGACCGGCGCTCCATCGAGTCGCACACGGATGTTGTCGGCCAGGGAGTCGGGATCGGGCGGGGCGTCGAAGCGAAGCAAGAGCGAGGCCCGACCGGCCTGGGGATCGAAGGGCTGTGGCTCCACCTCCAGCAGGGACAGGCCCGCCGTGCAGGCCTCCACCAGGGTGGCGTCACCGAGGGAGCGGTGGCAGTCGGGGAGAAACACCGACAGACAGACGAGCAGGGGAAGGAGGGCGAACAGCGGGCGCACGCGGGGCATGGGACCTCCGAAGGTCCGGCGGGAGAGTACAGCGGGAGGGAGACAGCGGGGACGCAGCGGCGGCCGTCCGCGCCGAGGGGCGTAGACAGCGAGAGTGACCTCCCGAACCCGGGAAGCGAGAGGCCAGAGCAGGAGCGAGGAGGGAGGAAACGGGAGGGCAGGCCCGCCCACTTAGACCATCCTCGATGTGAGTTTGACACGTCAACTGCTTAGTTGCCGCGCGCCCGAGATCTCGATGGGCAGGGGGTTGAAGAATGTCGTTTTTTGTCTCGGTAGGGATGGCAGATCTGGCGGGCGGGGCGGAGGGAGCGGGGCGCCTGAGCGAGAGGGTTGGGCGGGCGCTGGCCGAGCCAGACTGTCCGGCTGGGCTGCGGTGGGGCGTCTCACCCACGCACCCCAGCCCAGGCCTGTCGCCGCTCGAGACAGGCCGCCCCAGCAGGTCCGCAGGGGCTCGGGCACCACCACCACGACCCTGGAGAGGCGCCATGGAGAGAGACACCCGCAACCTCGCGGTCTTCATCGACTTCGAAAACTGCGCCAAGGCGCCGGCCTTCGACCTGAAGATCCTGATGGCCCGCCTCAAGGAGCGGGGGCGCCTGCTCATCCGCAGGGCCTACGGCGACTGGGGACGCTTCGCCGCACACAAGCGGGCGCTGGCCGAGGCCTCGGTCTCCCTGATCGAGCTCCCCTCCCACGGAAGCAAGGGCAAGAACTCCTCCGACATCGCCCTGGTGGTGGACGCCCTCGAGGCCACCATGAACCGGCCCCACATCGACACCCTGGTGGTGGTCTCGGGCGACAGCGACTACACGCCGCTCTTCTCCAAGGTCCGCGAGCTGGGCAAGTACGTCATCGTCGTCGGGCCCCAGAACGGCACCAGCTCCTTCGTGAAGGACTACTGCGACGAGCTGCTGTACTTCTCCGCGCTGGCTGGCACGAACGCGACCGACAAGGTGGCCACCAAGGGGTCCTACCCCCTGCTCGAGGCCGCGCTGCGCGCCACCCTGGAGGAGGGCCGTGAGCCGCGCCTCTCCACCATCAAGAACCGCATGAAGCAGATGGACTCCTCGTTCGACGAGGGCAACTACGGGTTCTCGAAGTTCTCCAAGTACCTGGCCAGGGCGGAGCGCGACGGCATCATCGGCATCGTGCGCACCGCGACCGGCGAGTGGATCGTCACCGACACCGACGACAACGAGCTGACCGGCGATCCCCTCCCCCCCGCTGACGACCGGCCGGGCCAGCCCATCAGCCCGCCGGAGGCCTCAACGCAGCGCTCCTCGCCCCCGGTCAACCAGCTGCTGGCCGCACTCCGCAAGCACCACATGGTCCACCTCGGGCCCCCTGACCAACGGGTCACCATCGCCCGCATGGTCGAGCTGGCCTCGCGCCTGAGCTACCCGGCTCCACACAGGGAGGTCTGCGACACCCTCCTCGCCAGCTTCGCCCCAGAGATCTCCGCAGGCACGCTCTCGAAGACCAAGGTCCGGGGACTGCTCAGGCTCCTGGTCCACGCCGGCGTGTTCAGCACCAGTCGCACACAGCAGGGCGAAGACAGCCACCAAGAGCTGGTCCTGGCCACACCGATCAGCGACCCCCAGGAGGCCATGCGGGTCCACGACCGCCACCTGATAGCGCTGGCGAAGGACCTGGAGATCGAGCTCGATGTAGAAGCGTGGACGCCGTTGATGATCAGCGCGTCCTGGCCTTCACTGCTGGGGAGGTAGCAGGCAGCCCCGGGGGCGGCCGCGGACGTCAGCGCTTGCCCCCACTCGAGGGCGGTTTCTTCTCCGCACGCGCCTTGGTGGCATTCTTGCGGCTCTTGGCGATCTGGGCGCCAATGACCGCCCCGCCGATCGCACCCGCCAGGCCCGCGACCGCGCCGCCCGCGAGCACTCCCAGGACCGCCGCGGTCGACGGCGAGCCGCTCTTCTTGCTGTCCTTCGCGACTTCAGCGACGGGGGCCTCCTCGACGACCGGCCCATCGCTGGCCTCGGGCTCCGCCTGCGGGGGTGGCATCGGAGCCGAGGCCACAGGCTTCGGCAGGCCCCGGCGCGCCCGCCCAGTGAGCATGAAGAAGCGCCCCTCACCGAGCAAGGCCTCCACGCGCTCGTCGAGCTCCGACAGCCCCTCGAACACCAGGAAAGGGTACCGGTTTCCACCCGCCAGGGCTGTCTGGAACAAGCCGACGTACTCCAGCTCGTGGCGTCGCTCCTTCGTGGCCTCGGCATGGCCGGCATAGAGCATCGCTGCAGAGCTCCCCGCGGCCAGCAGCAGCCCGACGGGCTCCCCTGTGGCCAGGCGACGGCCCGCGAAGAGCCAGGCCTGATCGCCGAGGGAGTCCCTGGCCTGCATCACTCCGAAGCTGTCGTTCAGCCGATCCTGCTCCATCACGGGGGCGCCACCCCAGCGCGCTCGATGCCGCTCCTGCAAGGCCGCCTTCATCTCCAGAGAGGTCTGGAATCGATCAGCGGGCTGCTCCTGGGTGGCGCGGCGCACCACGGCCACCAACCCTGGCGGCAAGCCAGGCCGCTCTTGGGGATCACCCAGCCCCTGCACCAGGTCTTCGAGCGTGCGGCCGAGGGCGTAGATGTCCGTGCGGGCGTCCGCGGACCCTCCGGCCAGCTGCTCGGGAGCCATGTAGTCACGGGTCCCCACGGCCTGGAGGGTCCGCGTGAGCCGCGTCGCATCCGACGCGGCCGCGATCCCGAAGTCGATGAGTCTCACGTGACCGCGAGGATCGATGATCAGGTTGGCCGGCTTGAGGTCGCGGTGGACCTGACCCTGAGCGTGGGTGCCAGCCAGAGCGTCGAGCACCTCCATCACGATGCGGGCAGCCTCGTCGGCGTCGAAGGGCGAGACGCGCAGCCTCGACTCCAGGTCCATCCCCTGCACGTACTCCATCACCAGGAAGGGCCCGTCGCTGGGGCTCTCACCAAAGTCGCGGGCCCCGACCACCGCAGGGTGAGGACGACCGGCCAGGAAGCCGTATTCTCGCTTCAGGCGCTCGCGGGCCTGGGCGTCGGCGATGTTGGCGCGGTGCAGCACCTTGATGGCCACCCGCTCGGTGCTGGTGTGTTGCTCAGACCGGGCCATCCAGACGCTCCCGGCGCCGCCCCTGCCGAGCAGGCCGTCCAGCTCGTAGCCTGGGATGGAGGGCTTGCCACCGCCTGTGGAGGCTCCCCGTAGGCGCTCGCTGGTGGTGGGGGAGAAGACCCCTCGCAGCACGGCCCCACGGCGTGGGAGCTTCTCCTGCAGCACCTTCAGATCGTCCTTGTGCCGTGGGTTGCGCAGCACCGCGCGACAGCTCCCGGCGCGCTCCTCGAGCCGCAACCACGGGTCAAGACAGAGCGCATCGCCGTCCTTGGAGACCAGAAACACCTGCCGCTTGTCCAGCAGCGGCTGGATGGCCCCGACCTCGAAGCAGTCGATCCCAGCCGGCGTGAAGCGGAGCACCTTGACCCACGCTGGAGCGCGGAGATCCTCGACAGCCAACAGCGGATAGCCGCGCAGCGGAGACAGGCCGTGGAGCACCGCGCGCAAGGGGTCACGGATCTCGGTGAGGAGCACCGCGGCCTCGTCCTCGGAGGGCATGGTGGCCCCGTCCAGGTGAGCGGACATGTTGCGAACTTCGATGAGCTGCCGGAGCTTGCGGGCCACAGGTGTGGGGCTGGCCTTGGAGCCGCCGAAGGTGTCCACGAGGATGCCCGCCAGCTCCGGAGCGACCGCGTCACCCCTCGCGGCCACCGACCGCGCCAAGCTCTCGGCCGCGTTCCACCACATGCCCAACGAAGGCTTGTCGAGCCGCTCGAGCAAGATCCGATAGGGACCTACACCGGGCTCATCCAGCTCGGCACTGTAGACGGCCACCAGGTAGCGCAGCAGCGTCTCGAGGAAGCCGAGCCGCCGCGAGAGCTTGTCCCGCGCCCCTCCCCATCCGGAGACCACATGCCGGTAGGGCTCAGACAGCAACGGTGGCGCGTAGCAGCGCAACACCACATCAGAGGAGGAAGAACCGGTCCAGTCTGAGTGCATGGTGACGCCCCTCGTCATCGACGGGGAAGTCTACCATGAGGGGCCTCTGGGAAGGGGCGGCCAGATGGGCCGGCCCGACCGGAACTCGGCTCGAGATCAGTACGGACAGCGCCGCACCCACTCATCCGGTTCTCCCGCCAGCAACGCATCGAGGGCACCGCCCACACCAGGGTCCAGCTCTGGTAGCAGCCCCCGGAGCGCGGCCACCAGCGGCGCGGCGCTGCTCACCAACACCCCGGTACGCGCAGCGTAGCGAGCGACCGCCCCCAGACTGAGCTGCAGGTAGACGATGCTGCTCGCAGGGTCCAGGTCCATGCTCACCAAGTGCTCGGCGAGCCAGGCATCCAGCGCATCTCCCGGGCCAGCCAGCAGGGTCTCGAGCACTTCGCCGGGCTGGGGCCAGGCCCGCCAGCGAGGCGGCTCCACCGGCCAGTGAGGCCGCTCCAGGCCCGCACGCGCCCGGAACAAGCGCTGGAACCTGCCCGTGAACGCCCGCTGGGAGGAAGGCGTGTTGCGCAGCCGTGCGCGGGCGAGCGCGAGCTGCTCACGAGCTTCATCCATCCGTCCCGAGCGACGACACAGCTCCGCCAGGTCGGCGCGGCTGCGGGCCTCCTCATGGGGCAGCAGGGCCTTGCCCAGACACCAGTCGAGCAAGAGGCGCTCGGCGGCCTCGGCTTCCCCGTCCGCCAGCAGCACCCGGTGCAGAGAGCCCGCCAGCTGAAGGGCCACGGCCGCAGCGCGCTGGTCCAGGGGCCCAGGCAAGACGTCCATGCGGGCCAGGCCTTCCTCGAGCACCGCCCGTGCCCGACGCAGCTCGAGGCGGTCCAGCAGGGCGATCCCCTGGAAGGCGAAGAGCTCCTCCAGCTGGAGGGCCTCGAGGGGGGCGTCGCCTGGAGCAGGGGGTCCTGCCAGCGAGGTGGCCGCACGCTCCATGCGCTCCAGTCCCTCGCCGGACTGACCGGCGTGCATCAGACATGCGCCCACCACCCACTCACCGATGGCCCGGGTATGTCCACGGCCCAAGCGTATGGCCTCCCTGGCCTTGGCCTCGGCCAGGGCTCGATCGCCGCGATGCCCCAAGAGGGCCTCTCGGGCCAGGGCTTGGGGAGAGAGCTGCAGCACCTCCTCCAGATCCCCGCGCCATCCATCGCCGAACCAACGCGCGAGCAGCGACTCGGCTTCGGCCCTGTTCCCGACCAACGTGGCATCCACCCCCGGCGCCTCGAGCGCCAGGACCGCCCGCTTGTCATCCAAGCGGTCCACCGGCCGTGTCCATCCAGGCTCCCCGAGCGCGCCGGAGCAGAGCACAGGCGAGCGAGGTGGCACACCCAGGACGTGGGAGAGCAGCGCCACCAAACCCGCGAGCTGACCCGAGGCCCCACACACCGTGATCCCCGGAGGCGGCGCGGTCACGTGGAGTGACGGCAACTCCAGCACCCTGGGATTCCCTACCCCGATGAGCCCAGCCACCCACCCGTGGACCGCGCCCGTGAGATCCCTGTGGAGATCGAGGGCCCTGCGGGGATCGTCGCCAGCCAGCGTTCCGGTCCGAACCAGCAGCAGCATGCCTGGCACCCCGGGGATGTCATCGACCACCGCAGGAAACCACGCCTCACCCAACCTCGGGGTGAGGTCGAGCAGGGGATGGGTCGACAGCTGACGCCGAGCCGTGCGGCGTTCGAGCCGCCCCTCACTGCCCTGTTGACGCTGCAGAAAGGCCCGCCAGGCTCCAGGGCACCAAGGCGCCAGCTGCTGCGGCGGCCTACTGCGCGGCAAGGCTCACCTCGCACCGCTCGTCCCCGCGATGCAGGACCAAGCAACGCACATGAACGTCGGAGGGCGGCCAGCCGAGGGACCACAGGCGAGTGCCCTCTTCGAACAGCTGTTCCTCGGCCTGCAGATCACCACCTGAGGGCTCGAGGGTGACGCGCTCGGGTGCGCGCTCGGAGGGTCCATCCCACTCGAGGAAGAGGCGACCACTGTGGGAGGTCAGGTACAGCTCCTCGTCGTCCATCGAGGCGATGCGCACGCGGACGGGGTTGGCCTCGGAGCGTGGCTGGTCATCCGCACAGTGGGCCACCAGCGGCTCGTCCTGTCGGAGTCGGTCCGCGATCCATGGGCCGATCTGCGTGAAGGTGTCGATCCACGCCGACAGCCGCGTCCTGCGGAAGCTGGCGCCAGCCGCGGCCATGCCCCTGGCCAGCGCGGGTTCGTCGAGCACCACCTCATCCGCCAGGGCCGACTCCTCGATGGCCGACAGCAGCAGGTTGACCCTGTGGTCATCGTCCAGGTCGAGCTGATCCGCGATCCAGCCGGCCATGGATGCCAGCGGAGCCACCAGCTCGGGATTGGCCAACGCCGTGCCCTCGGCGAGGATCAGCGGCGCCTCGAGACGATCGGCCAGGGCCTCGGGCAGGACCTGCGCCAGCCCCGCCAGGCCGACGAGCTGGTGCAAAATCTCCTGCTGGTCGTCGAGCTCCAGCCCCTCCATGGCGTAGGCCGTAGAGGACAGATCGAGCTGCTCCAGCGCGGCCTCCACCAGCGATGATCGGCGCATGGCCTCGACGAGCTGGCGACGCAGCGTGCGGAGGGCTGGCTCGCCGACCGTGACGTGGTCGAGCAGGCCCGCAGCCTGGGCGGCGGCCATCAATGTAGAGACATCGAGGACCGCAGCGCCGTTGAGCATGTCCAGGGCCGCAGGACCAGCCACGGCGAGCTGCTCGCGCAGGCTGGCACGATAGTCGGCAGGTGTGTTGGTGCTCATCGCTTCTGCTCCTCTGCGCGCCAGACGGCGATGCGCCGCTGGGTCGCCAGCTCCGCGAGCTTTCGCCTGATGCTGACGCTGCGTTGATCCGTGGGCGGACACTCGTGACGGCTCAGCTTGAAGTCCATGGGGCGCAGGGCGCTGTAGAGCAACCAGCCACCACGGCCCCAGTTGACCATCAGCACCACGCCAGCGCCCGCGTCACACACACGACGGGTGCCCCGCGTGACCCAGGGGTCGCCAGGCGTGCCACTGGCGCCGCAGGCCACGTACCGGGACGGCTCAGGCAGCGCCTCGGCCAGCGAGAGGATCACAGCGCCGTAGCCGAGCTCGTAGGCCGGACCGAGCCGTCCCCATGCCTCGGCGAGCGACGCCGGTGGGTTCTTCCACTGCTCCCAGGCGGGGGGAGAGAGGGCCGGCAGCTCGTCGGCCACAGCGCGGGGACGCTGCGCGGGCTCGACATCGTCGCAGATGTCCTCCCACATCTCCTGGGGCCGAAGGTAGTGCTTGAGCGTGTGGGACAGGCCCAGGTGCTCAGAGGGCCCGCCGGGAGGCAGGAGCTGCAGCTTCATGGCGTGCCCTCGCCGAGCTGCGCGCGGACCAGGGGTCGGAAGCGGTTCTCCCACTTGCGCAGCGTGTCCATGGCCTTCCGGACCTCATCCGGACTCCCGGAGCGCCAGACTTCGGGGGAGCCGTTGTCGTCCGAGCGCAGAATCCAGGCCAGCTCTCGACGAGAGTCCCTGCTGCGAGGATCGAGGGCGTGCCTGGGCAGCCAGTCGCACAACAGCGTCCAGGTCTCCTCTGGCTCCCTCATCACCCCCCGCTGCGTCTCCACGCGGCCTTGATGGACCAGGCCGCTGGCCCGGTCCACCCACTCCCGGGTGAGCAGCCGCGGCTGAGAGAGCAGCACCCAGGCCAGCGCCTGTACCGGGGGCACATCGCCGCGCTCCAGCAGCGACCGGATGGCTTCATGGGCACGCTGGATGTCGAGGTTGGCGCCAGGTGTGGACGCTCCAACAGCCTCGCCACCCAACAAGGCAGCGCCCACGGCGTCAGTGTCGCCCTCGGGCGTCAGCCGCTCCCGCTCCTGGCGACCCAGGCGTCGCAGTACATCGACGGCCTGGCGAGACACAACGCTCGCCAGCCACGGGGTGAGATCCGGCTGGTCCCAGCCCGGTGGCAGCGCCAGCCCCTTCTTCCTCTCAGCCTTCTCCAGCAGATCGCAGACCGTGTAGGTGAGCAGGTCGCCCTGGTCTTCGAGGACTCGGCAGTTCCGGCCGAACTTGTGGTACCGCGACGCCACGATCCGCTCGATCAAGGTCGAACATCGCTCGAGGGCCTTCCATGCGGCTTCCAGGCCGTGCCAGCCTCCGCGGAGGAGTGGCGCCAGATTCTCCGCCGTGATGATCGGTGCCTCGCTCATCCTGTCTCCCAGCGATGCGTAGGGCTGAGAAGGTAGCCGGGTGGGCGGGGGCGCTCCAGGCGGGATGGTGCAACAGGGAGAGCGAAGAGCAGCGGTCACCTCGGCGTGAGGTCAACTCGATGTCGCCGGTCACCGGGTGCACGCACCGGAGCCAGAGGAGAGGCCCACCGCGGACGTCTCGGAGGTTCCAGGCCGAGGCCCTGCGCCGGGGGCCCTACTGGGCCAGCACGAAGAGCAGCAGGGTCTGGGTGGTGTCCACCGCCGCGATGGAGAGACCCTCGGCCTGCGCCGAGCCCTGCGTTGCCCGCTCGAGGGTGAGCATGTTGAGCAACGCCAGCTCGCCGAGCTGGGCCTGGGCCACCATGTCGGCGGGGATAGTGTGCTCGCCGTCGTCCTCGAGGACGCAGTGGATGGCCCCGGACTCACCGCTGAAAGAGGCACCGGCCAGATCCACCTTCAGCACCCCGTCGGAGCTCCCGGTCCAGGTGAGGGTCAGGTCCGAGCCGGCGGTGACCGTGATCCCCTCCATGCCCATACCCACGTCGCCCATGGCTGGAGAGCTGAGCGCGAGCTTGGCTGGCATGTACAGCTCGCCCGTGAGGGCGCCGAGCCCCTGGGCGCTGTCTCCATCGCCATTGAAGGTGTAGGTGACGTCGTAGGCCAGGGTGCCCGCGTTCACCGTGCCGTCGGTGCCGGCCACGGTATAGGCGCCGCTCTGGCCCATGTTGTAGCTCATGGTCAAAGCGCCGCTGTTCGCTCCCTCGAGGGTCATCGACCCCACGTCGATCAGGTCGCGGGGGGTCTCGCAGTGCTCGGAGCCGGGCTCCGGGTTGCCCTCGTCATCGTAGTCCTGAACGCAGGACTGCTCGGGGGCGCAGTCCTCGTCAGTGACGCACTCACCGACCGGCGTGGCCTGCGAGACCACCTCGCAGGTGTCCAGGGGGGTCTCATCGGCCTCGTTCACCTCGAAGTCCTCGCGGGCCGCAGGGTAGAAGCCACCCAGCGCCAGCTCCATCGGCTGGCCCATCATCTCGATGCCGCCGAGGGTGAGGAACATGTAGATCCCGGGATCATCGGGGTCGAAGACAGGCCGATCCTCCTCTGGGGCGCTGGTGTCGTCGGAGGTCTTGCCGGTGTCATCACCTTGGCAGCCGACAACGAGCAGGAAGGCGAGCGGGAGCATGCGGATCATGGGGCACCTCGAGGCTGGTGCGATCTTCTATGACATGGAAGGACGCTTGGCCCATCCATCGGACCCGGTCGCTCGGCTGGCTGCTGGTGGGCCGGGGCCGACCACGCGGCAAGTACCGCTCGCTCTCACAGTGGGAACCAGCGAGTCACCACTCCAGCCGATGGCTCCGCGCGATGCCCTCGATCCGTTCTGCCTCCACCCCAACCTCCGCCGCGATCTCTGGCCACCCGCGCACCGCCTCGAGCACCTCGTCGAGGATCGCGGTGGCCCTGCCGCGCTTCAACAAGGCCACCTTGCCCACCGCCTTCAAGTCCGCGCGCTCGAACCCGTCCGCCTTGCCGTTGACGGTCATCTGGTGGCGTGACGTCCATGGGCCCCCCGGGTTGTAGGCGTAGGTCACGTCGTAGGCTGGGGACAGGGACCAGCGCCCGCGCTTGTCCATCAGGAAGGCGATGTTCTTGACGTGGTCGTCCTGGTTCCGGGCCACCAGGTTGAACACCATGCGACGGAACTGCTGCTCCGCGTCGTCCATGGGCAGGTGCAGCTGCCGCATGACCTGGAAGGCGCGCTCGTAGCCGTGGGCCCCGGCCTGCTCGAAGTCCAGGTGGGCCATGGCGCCCAGGGACTGCATGTGAAGCCGGCCGCCGCCGTCGGGGCGGTCGAAGCGGCGGGTCATGAAGTGCCGGCGGCCACCCTCTTCGAGCAGCCGGCACTCGGTCATGGTGACGCCCGCGCGCTTGGCCATGCGGTGGTAGGCGTACTCGATGGCGCCGTAGCCCTTGGGGTCGGCGAGCTCCTTGTCACGGTTGTTGCTCACGCCGTCGAACTTGAGCAGCCACTGGGAGAAGCCCTCCGGGCCGTCGGGCTGTCCGGAGCGGACCTCCCCGGTCAGGGGGTTCCAGGCGACCAGCGCCTTGGCCCGAGCGCCGCCCGCGCTGGTGCCCACGCGGAGGATGTCCAGCAGGCCCGCGTGGGGATCGTCCGGCGGCATGTCGGCGGTGAGCCCCTTGCGCTCGCTCAAGACCTCGGAGGCCAGCGCGACCAGGGCCGCGACCTCGAGCGGGCCCGCGTCACCGAGCGAGGGGCCGAGGGCTGGACGGAAGGACATGGCGCCCATGGTGCGGCTACCGAGGTAGCACAGCCGGTCGAGGGGGGCGAAGCTCTCCCGCGAGCGGCCCTGGCGCGCCAGCCAGGTGTCGATGACCGCGTGGCCGAACTTGTCGGGCAGGGCGTCGGCGAGCAGGCCCGGGAGACCCTGGAAGGTCCCGCGAGCGAGCGCTGGGAAGCTGTAGACCCTGGACGACAGTGGCATGGTGAGGGGTGCCACCTGGATGCCGCTGGCCAGGAAGTCGGGGTCGTACTGGAAGGAGGCTGCGGGCTCACCCTCGGGCCAGGCGAGCGCGCCGATGCGGCGGCCCCACAGCTCGACTTCCACGACGACGGGCATGGGCTAGTCCCCCCAGGTCCAGGGCTTGGGTGCCGGTTCATCCCGCGGCGACGAGGCTCGCTGGCGACGAGCACCCTCGCGCTCGAGCAGATCCATGGGGCGCACGGTCGGGGGGGGTACGAGCCCCTCCAGGCGTTCGAGCAAGCCGAGGGCCCGCAAGACTCGGAGCAGGCTGCCAAGCTGCACCGAGCTGCCCGCCTCGAGGCGCTGGACCGTGGGGGTCGAGACCCCAGCCTCCTTGGCGAGCGCCGCCTGGCTGATGTTCAGGTCCAGGCGCTGGCGCTGGAGACGTTGGCCGAGCTCGGTGAGGATGGTGGTGTCGGTGAGAGATGGGTCGATCTGCATACAGGTATCTTTCTTGATGCTTTGTTTTCGGTTTCAGATGTTTTCGCATCCTTTTTGATGTGTTCTGTATGATGGCAGATCAGAACAGGAGTGTCAAACACTCGACTCGTCCCTCGGTTGCCAGCCCGCGGGCAGCCCATGGGCCAGTGCAGGCCCTGGGCTATCCACAACCGACCCCTGGTCCGCTACTCCCGTGACCCCAACAGCCCCCGCACGCGATCCTCGATGAGCGCTGCGCTGGCCTCGGCGTCGAGTCCCGCGATGTCCACGTGCAGGCCGGCCCGTCGGTAGGTCTTGCCGAAGTAGTTCATGTCGAGCCGAATCTCGCACAGGTAGTGACGCCTCAACGCCGCGATGCGGAGGACGGGCGTGGGGAGGGGACGGCCGGAGGAGCCGGAGGCGTGCTCCGGACAGCACCTCCGAGCCCTCATCCACCGATGAACAGCCCCCGGCCATCACGCAGCGGCTCGGGCACACATACAGAGCAGCTCGGTATGGGCTCGGCCCCCACCCGCGCCGACCGACGGTGCAGCCGGTGGCTTCCGCCCACGCGCCTACTTCGTGGAACGCCACCCACACATGACCCTCGCGATCCAAAATGCCAGACAGTTTTGCTAGACAGTAGCCCCCATCGCCTCCCGAGCCCCTGATAGATTAACCCCGCTTCCTCAATGAGAAAGCGGGGTATCACATGGTCGGGGCGACTGGATCGCGCGTAGCGAGCGACCACCTGCTCCCAAAGCCGATCCTGGAGATGGTGGAGCACCTAAGTCGTTGTAATTACTGCCGGGAGCTGGTGGCGAGGTGTATGGCCGAAGAGGGGGGCGAGGAGTGAGGGGGGCACAGAGGGGGGGCACAGGCTCTAAACACGGATCAGTCCCCCACACCCGCCTTCATGCCTTCATGGGGTGCCCTGCCAATCCACCAACAGGGCGCGACCGGCCGTGGTGAGGCGATAGCGCTGCAGGCGGCTCCGGGGCTTGTCAGGGATGGTCATCTCGAGCAGTTCGAGCTCGAGCAGGTGAGCGAGGCTTCGCTTGAAGCTACCCGTCCGGCTCTTGTGTCCGAGCGCCTCGAGCAGCTCGGAGGTGCCGCGCGCCTCGGCTCGACAGCAGCTCAGCAAGCGCCACTCGGTGTCTGTGAGATCGCCCACATGGGCCCCCACATGGGCCTCCACATGGGCCTCCACATGGGCTGGCTGCAACGCTCGTTCATGCACGGGCAGACGGAGCACGAAGCTGCTCCGATACTCGTCGGTCTCGAACATGGGCTCGGGGGATCCGTTGGCAGCCATGGCCCGGAGGATCTTCCGGATCCCGGTCGAGCGACCCTCGCACAGGTCCAGCTCCTTCAAGAACTCTCCTACGCGGCGGTTGCGGTAGCGGCGGCTCACGGCGCGCCCAGCGCGCAGGTCGTCCATGTCGATGGAGCGGTCAGGCCCCGGGAAGCTCAGCACCACCAGCTCCTCGGGCGTGATGCGCACCTCCACCGGCTCGCGGATCTCGTAGGAGCGGTGGTAGACCGCATTCACGATGGCCTCCTCGATGGCGGCCAGGGGGAAGTTCCAGAACCGCTCGGCTTCGGGGCGATCGGGGTGCTTGATCACCGTCTGCTTGAGGTAGCCACGCTCGATGAACGCGATGGCATCCCGCGTGATCTGCGCCAGGGGACCCGTGAACTCCTTCTCCTCGAAACGATCTCCACCAGGCCCGTCGGGAAAGTAGACCACGTCGATCTGGGTGACGGGGAAGAAGCGCCGGGGATCCTGGTTGAAGAACAGCAAGCCGACGTTCTTGGGCAGCGGCTGCTCCCCGGGACCCCCTACGACGTTCATCTGCCGCCCAAGAGCCTCGAGAGACATCGATGGCGTCTCTTGGGCCAAGGCGCTGCTCACCTCCTCGAGAAACTCCACCATCAGGCGCCGCGAGAGATCGTCTGGGCTGGCGGCACGGTGAAAGCGATCATCGAAGGGGACGTTGGCGGTGAGGCCGATGAGCTCGCGCTCGTCGTCGCCCTGGGCCTCGATGGTGCTGGCGTAGCGCCGGATGAAGTAACGGTAGTCCTTGTGCTTCGCGGTGACCGCGCGCGGCGCCTTGTAGGGTCGGCGGAGCCCTCCGGGCGCCCAAAGGACGATGAGCTTGTGCCCTCCATACTCCTCGATGCTCAACGTCGGGAAATACGGAGGCTGGATGAGGTTGCAGCGGGTCAGCAGCTCCTGCTGGATCTTGTCGAGTTGGTTGTCGCTCAGGCCAACAGGGGGGAACACGGGCCGACCGTGCTCGTCGCAGTCCTGCCCGATGACCACGTAGCCGCCACCGAGGTTCTCGAAGTCGTTGGCGAAGGCACAGAGCGTCGGGATGATGGCGTCGGGATTCCAGCCCGCCTTGTACTCGATGCGCTCGCCCTCGACGCTGCGCTGGCGCAGGAGATCCTCGAGGTTGATGGGGAGCTTGGTCATGAGCACGCCTCCGTTCTCGGGATGGCGATGGGGGGGCAACCGGGGACGCCACCCACATCCTCTACAGGATGCGCAGCGCCCCGTACGATACGACGCGGCCGTCCTGATGCTCGACCAGCAGCGAGGTGGCCGCGCTCCGACTCGCCGACTCGCTGGCCTCGATGAGCTCGATTCGGAGACCACTTCGCGTGGTGACGGGCTCGTCCTGCGCGAGCAGCAAGCCCAGATCCCAGGCGAACTGGTAGCGTGGATAGGGCTTGACCCGGCCCTTCCGGGGATCCTTGCGCACTGCGGCGGTCTGCCGGTGCACGAAGGCGCGGAAGTGGAGGTCCGGGAGCCGGACGCGGGCCCCCGCCGGCTTCGCCTCGACCGCGAGCTGCTCGTTGTAGGCGGCTTCGAGCAGGCCCACCATCAGGTCGGGGTCCGTCTGGTTGCGGGCCAGCTGCGCACGGGTCGCGTCCCAGGCGGCGAACACCCGCTGAGTGGCCAGGGGTATGCGCTTCTCGTTGGCCACCTCGCCCGCGTGCAGCAGGCTGGCGCTATCGGTCCTGGGATCCAGGTGGATGGTCAAGGGGAAACGGTAGAGCGCGCCTCCTCTCTCCTCGAGGGGAATGCCAGCGTCATCGAACGCCGCGATCAACTCCTGACCGACAGCCAGGCGACGCCGATCCCACTCGAGATCGAGCCAAGCACGGACCTCGGCGACCAGTTGCTGGGTGGCCGCCTGCAGCTCGGCATCTGGGCAGGACGTCGCGGCGAGCTTGTCCAGGTCGCGCTCGACCTTCTTCAGGCCTTCGTAGCCCTCGGGCTTGGCCAGCTTGGCGGTGAGGCGACGGATGAGCGAGGCCTGCTTGGCGAGATCGGTGACAAGAGGAAGATGGGCTTCCCACTTCCAGGCGAGTTCATGGGCGTTCATCTCTGGTACTCTCCAGCGAGATGGTGATCGGCGGAGGCGCTGTTCCGACTATCGAAAGCGCCCCTCGAAGAAGGGGTGGGTCCGCATCGACGCGGCGCCGCCCGCAGCGTCCGCAGGCCCCAAGACATGGAACTGCTCGAGCTGGTTGATGCGCTCGGCGGCTGCGGAGGCCGAAGCGCGGCTCAGGCCGAGCGCACCCTGCATCAGCTTGGCGGAGGGATGCATCCCGTGCTTGAACAGCCAGGTGTTGGGAAGAAACTCGTTGAGCTCGGTCTCGTGCAGGAAGTCGTTGAGGCTCTGGCTGCTCAGAAAGACCGGGACACCCTTGGATCGGCCTGTGCGAATGAGCTGAAGCAGGGGCCCACAGCGGCGCTCGAGGTAGTAGTGCGCCTCGTCCACAGCGATGATGCCACGCAGCGTGCGGGTCTTCGTACTGCGGTCGAAGGGCGCATCAGGCAGGGCCTGGGTGGTGTTCTGCACGTGCTGCAGCAGCACGAAGGCCACCAACTGCTGCAGCTCGGGGTCCTGCAATTTGGACAGGTCGATGATCCATCGTTTCCGGAGCAGTTCCTCTCCAGAAGGCCCCCGATCGGCGAAGATGCCGAGAGAGACGAGCTGATCCACCAAGCCGGTGACGGTATCGGGCTTGGCACCCTCGCGCTGGTAGACCTCGCGGATCGCCTTGCCGACCTCGTCCAGGGAGGGACTCCCAGCGGACAGCGCCTGATCGAAGGCCTTGGTCAACCGCTGCTTCTGAACTTCACCGATAGCGGGAGCGGCGCTGGCGAAGACGCCCGCGAACAGCCGTGGCGCCAGGCGATCGAGGGTGCCCTCGGGGAGCTGGAAGGGGTTGAGCGGGACGGCCTGCGCGCCGGCGCTGATGGTCTCCGCCCGGGTCGCATCGACAAAGGCACGGTTGCTGGCGAGATCGCCCTTGTAGTCGAACAGCAGGAAGCCGGCCTGGGAGCGCGTGGCGATAGCGGCCAGGATGTGGAGCAGGAACTGGCTCTTGCCCGTGCCGGGCATGCCAGCCAGGCGGAGGTTCGGGTTGTTCTGGGTGCCCGACTCGCGGTTGACGGTCCACCGAACGGGCTCACCGTCAGCGGTCCGACCCAGCTCGATCTCCACGCCTCCGATGAACGAACGCTCTGGGGACGAAGCGGAGGGGGAAAGGACCGCGAGCAGGGCCATGGGGTCGTCGCCGCAGCGCGCGAGCGTGCTCTCGAGCATGGCCATGCCCCGCCCAACCAGCGCGGGGAGGGGGGCGTCCACCTGCGCTGCGCTGATGAGTTCTGTGAACAGCGCTGCCTCGAACGGCCCGTCCAGCACGTCCGGAGAGCAAGGGAGCTCGGGCTGGTGGCGGGGGTCCACTCGCTGGACCCCTTCGGGGATCCCTCCCTCGGGCTCGACCAGGGCCAAGGTGAGGGCCACCCGGTCCACATCGACGCCGGACACGCCCCAGACCTCGGCCAGACGCCCGCGCAACCGCTCAAGCATGGGGACCTCCCTGAAGCGCGCGCTCCTCTGCCACGGAAGCACCCGAGCCAGGCTGCTGCACCAGCACGAAACGCTGCCCGATGCGAGGCCGCAGCTCGGCCATGAGCTGGCCATCCAGCCGACCAGGCACCTCCATCAGCACGGTGTGCTCCTCGATCTGTGCCAAGTGGTGCCGCACCACGCCGAGCTCATGCGCTGGGTCGAGGGGTCGCAGCGGAGCCTCGATCACCAAAGGCAGCCGGGAATCCGCGACCTGGCGCAGGCCGTGGACGATGGCGAGGGCCAGCACCGTCTTCTCGCCGGTGGACCGATCCGGGGGGACTTCCTCGCCCGCAGGGTTCAGGAGCTGGAAGCGGCAGCTTCCGGTATCGAAGGCGATGCGGTGGTAGGAGCCTGGCTTGTTGGTGATCTCGCGGAGCAGCGTCGAGGCGTGCTGCTCGATGTCGCTGAGCCGGGCCTTGCGGAGCTCATCGGCGCTGGCGTCCAGGGCCCGAGCGACCTTGTCGATCAGCTTCACCAGCTTGTCCAGGCGGCTCGCCTGCTGGCGGCGGCGACGGATCTCGGGGATCGCGGCGTCGAGTCGCTCGACCTCGGCCTCGGCCTCGGCGATCTCGTCATCGAGGTGCTCGATCTGCCCGTCGAGCGCGGCCCGTCGTCGCTGGAACGACTCCACCTTCAGCTGCGCCTCGCGGTACTGCTTCAGGACTTCGTGGCGGGTGTCTCGGCGTGGAAGATCGCGTAGCTGGGCCTGAAGGGTCTCCAGCTCCTGGGCCTTTCCAGCCAGCCCAGCGAGCAACCCCGACGGTGCCTCGCAGGCGCGGGCAGCTGCCACCCACCTGGCAGGATCGAAGCGTGCTGCGCCACGGCTCCCGCCATCGGGAGGGATGCCAACAGAACCCAGAAGCTCGGAGAAGATCTCGGCCTCGGAACGATCCTGTTGCTCTGCCCAGGGAAGCTGACCCCTGGCGACACGGCTGGCCACCCGCTGCAGAGAGAATCGAGCCCCTGCCATCCACTCGCGTCCAGCGTCCTCCGGGGTTCGCTCCGAAGCGAGGCGACGAAGCAGCGGCTCCAGCAGGCCGAGCGGGAGATCCCGGCGGACCCGCTGCGCGATCTGATCCCGGATCGCGGCGAGCTCGGTTTCGGCCCGCGCGATGGCCAGCTCCACAGCAGCCCGGTCACCACCGGGACGGCTCTCCTTGGCCTGCTCGATCTGCTGCAGGACACTCCGCGCACGCTCGAGGTCGGCGCCGAGCTCCCGATGCTCTCGCTGCAGCTCCGAACGCTCCCGGACGAGCGACTCGACGCGCTCCTGATGCTCTTCGAGCTGGCGCTGGAGCTGACGCGGTGTCGAGTCCGTCGTGACCTGACGGTGCTCGGACTGGAAGTAGCCCCGCACCTGGTCACCACGGCAACGCTTGGCGGCGTCGCGCAGCACACTGATGCCCAGGACGCGCTCGACCGGACCTTGCATGGACGGCACACGCTCGCCCAGCTCACCGGACAGCTCGGAGATGGGTGAGCTCTCAGCGTCGAACACGAAGTACTCGATGATCTCCGGCGGAAAACGCTCTGTGATCCACCGCTCCGCGTCGGTCCCGTGAAGATCGCCCCCTTCTCCGCCTGCGCCATCGAGGAAGTTCACGTGGCGCTCGTCGGACAAC